>JAJPJF010000273.1 GCA_021324415.1 Nostocales cyanobacterium Centralia_MAG_434 | reverse complement strand
GCGATGTCTTCCGATTTGCTACCCGAACCAGTTAAGGAAAAAGCTGCAGATAATTCTCTTCCTCCTCGTTATCTTGCTCCACTAGTGAGGGAATTGGAGAAACTACCAGAGTCTCATCAGACAGCTATCCAAAAAGAAATTATCCAAAATCCTGATGTTGATACTCTCAAGCAAGTCACGACAGAAGCACGTAACTTAGCAAAATATCTCAAAGCTGCTGCTACTGTTCAAGCAATTAATGCTGAGGAGATTGACATCGAAGTCGCTTTGGAAGAAGCGCAAAGGGTTGGCTGCCTAAATATAGCAGCTGATCTGGTAAACCAAGCATCTCAGATAGAACAAACTATTGCCAAGTTGTACATGACTTGGAAGCGGATTGGTAATCTATCGGATCGCCTGTATGTAGATACAGGTGCTAGTACACCAAAGCTGCGATCGCTTCTTGAGTGCTTGGAACCTTTCGGTGGTGAGCTGATGGAAGTAAAAATTGGGGGTGCTACTGAGCGTACTGTTCGGTTACAAATTCAGGAAACGAACTAAACCGTTGCTTTACTGGCAACAGAAGATGCTGGTAACAAGTGCTTCACGCCTTGCTGAGCAAACTTTTGTAACATACCGATCTGCTGGTTTTGCTGAAAACAGGAAAGCAGAGTTTGCTTTAACTTATCTAGATGCAATCCATCTCCAGAGTTGATTGCTATTTCTTGCTGTTGGAAATACTCAATCAAACTCAATCCTGCGATTCGAGTCAGATAGGCTGCACTCACTCCCTGGACCATCCCACCAGCCACAAAAGTGACGGTGTTACTTTTGAGCACCGCACTAATTGCTTGAGAAGAAAGTTCAACTAAACCCAATTTCAGCATGAGACTTCCCATTGTCCCTGCTACAGTTTGTGCTTGTTCAACAGACAGTTTTTGTTGATAGATTCCGCCTAGATCCATAACCATCTGGCCATTGATTGCAGCTGTTGACAATAGATCAAGCGCTGGGACTGGGTTGGCAAATGCGGCGGCGGCTGCTATCCACTGATATTTTTCAATAACAGGTACAGCGCGTTCTCTTCGAGTCACATTCAACAAGTTTTTCGCCTCAGTTTTGAGTAACAAGGCTTTGCGCATGGTCGTTGCCCATACAAGCTGTTGTCCTCTTTGTGCCAAAACTTCATCCAATTCCTGCGTTAATTGTTGGATATCTGGTGCTGGTACTTCCAACCATTCTTGTGCTGAACCATCTTCTTGAAGCTTGCGTACTTTTATGGGAAGAGGAGACGCTGCGATCGCCACGACATTTTCTTGCGTCCTTTGTTTGAGGGAGTTCAACACACTCACACGTTCTTCTGGCAAATACTGGTCTTGTTTGTTAAATACCAGCATTGAGCTTTGATTGGCTGCTTTTAGCTGCTGCAATATTTGAAATTCTGAATCTGTTAAGTCGCCATTTGTCAGAAATAAAACAAAATCTGATGCGATGGCTTCTTGTAGTATTGCTGCATCTGATTTCTCGCCAGCTTTTGTAAATAAAGGCGATGTTTCATGGAAATGTGGAGACGTTGCATGCAACGTCTCCACATCCGACAGCAATTTAATCAAAGTGGTTTTCCCTACCGACTTCCCACCAGTGACAGCAAGCTGTATCTGTTGTCTATCTAATTCTGCTGTGAGATGAGCAATTTGTTCTCGCAGTGGAGAAATTGCTTGCAACATCTCGTTGTGATTTTCTACTTCTTGTGCCAGTTGGTTAACCACAACTTCGACTTTGGCGATCGCGTCCTCAGCCGTTGAGCGATCTATATGCATCCAATTCACTTGTTCCGAAATGTCTTTGGTACGGTTTTGCTTGAGTAACCATAAACCACCGCCGACTATTGATAAACTCAATAAGCTAATTTCACCCAGTTGCATTACTGAATGATGTAAACTTTGTAACGTCCATAGGGTAAAGGACAGTACCAATCCTCCAACTAAAATCGGTCGCTGCAGCTTCACTACGATTCTCCGCGCTTTTCGAATTGTTTTTATCCAGCATAGATCAAAAATTCGCTTCTCCAAACAAAATAAAGCCCTGTAAAAAATGCTTACAGGACTTTACTTTTTTATTTGGTGGCGGGAAGTGGATTTGAACCACTGACCTTCGGGTTATGAGCCCGACGAGCTACCAGGCTGCTCTATCCCGCGTTGTCTTTGTTTAGTATAACCCCTAGATTAGAAATTGGCAACTACAAAATTGATAATTCTCCAATAACTTCCAAACGCTTGTATTTTCCTAGGTTCATAAACTTTTCTGATAGTGCCTCAGCAACGCTAGGGTCAATCCAGCCTAACTGCCGCAGCAAATGAATAGCAACGGCATACTTTGCTCTTTTAGCCCCATCCATAACTTTAATGGCTAGTCCCATGCCTTCGTTAAGGCTAGCAATACACTGCACTCCTTCAGCACCTGATTTACTGACAAGTTCTTTTGGGGTTAGGCGCATCAGCTCAGTATCAAATTCTCCATCTCCTGCGACCATAGCTGGGTAATTAGTCATGGCACGGACAATGCGCTCCATATCCAAATTACTCCGTGCAGCAAGTTGAGCATACAAAGATGCCATTTGACCGAGTTGCATCAGATAAGTAGGTGCACCACAGTCATCATGAACACTAATAAATTCCTCTGCTGGCATACGCAGCAATTCTGAGACTTTGCTTAAAATGAGTTGCTGAACTGGGTGTTTACGCTGTAAGTAATTATTTATGGGCCAATGACATTGCTGACACACAGCTAACATTCCCGCATGTTTACCAGAGCAGTTATACTCCAAACGACTGCTCTTACCTTCGGGAATTGGACATTGTAGTGCCAGAGGGTCAATATCTGCTCGCCAAAGAATATTAAATACCTGTCGTACCTGTTCTATAGTTCCTTTGTGAGAACTTGTGATAATTGCTAAATCGCGATCGCCCAGGTCGTAACGTTCCAGTGTACCTGTAGTCGTCACAGCAAGCGCCTGAAATGGTTTGAGTGCTGAACGGATGAATGTAGCAGTTTCAGCATTTCCAGAAACTGAGAGAACCCGTCCACGCTCGTCACACACTACAGCCTGAACTAGATGTTTTGATTCAATAATACCTTCGCGCAGCAACCTCACTTCTAAGGTAGCAGCTTGAGTTCGTTTTCCCATTGTCATGGGTTTATCATGCATCTCTTTTTATTAAACTGTGTATTCTGAGTCATTCGTCTTTTGTTTTTGTCCTTTGTCCTTTGTTTTTTGTAACTCATGACTAACGACCAATGACTAATGACATTCACACTATGTGCCAAACTATAGTACCAGCTACGAACAACACAGCCAAGCCTACAAAGGTAAATTGTAACCTCCGGATGATCGGTTGAATTTCGTAGGTGACAATTAGGCGATCGCGCATGAGCACTTCCTGGGGCTTTACCCAAGTTTGACCATCGTACCACCCTGACTCTTCATAAAAAATTATGGGACTTGCGAGGCGATCACGAACATAAGACCAACCCAAATATAACCGCACTAAAGATAGCACTACTCCTATGCTTGATCCTGCTAAACTACACAGAAGGAATTGTACTATTTGTGTATTTGGGTGAAAGCTTGTTGCTACAACTGGTCCTGCCACTAATGCACTGAGAAACCAAATCCAGGCTATTTTTACAATAAACTTGTCCCAAGTTAAAGTACAGTCTCGAAATAGCCAGGACGATTTTAATTCTTCGTACTCATTTAGTGGTTGTTGTTCAGAAGGAACTGGGCAGTTTGACACCGAAGATTTAATCATGTTGGCTTACCTCTACTGTCAACAGATGTTGTTGGCAAATCGATACGTAATCCATGACCCCAAAAGGCTTCTAGATTGTAAAACTCACGCTCCTTCGGTAGCATGATGTGAACGATCACCTCGCCGTAATCTTCTAGTACCCAACTCCCCTCGGATTTTCCCTCGGTTCTTATAGGGCGGCGGTTCCACTCAGTTTCTACTTTTTCTTCTATTGCATCAGTGATTGCTCTAACTTGTGCTCTGGAATAGCCGGTCACAAACACAAAGTAATCTGCTAGGTAGGATACATCTGCTACAAACAGAAGTAGAATATCACCTCCTTTGCGGTCTGCTGCTGCATCAGCGATAGTTAAAGCTAGTTTTTTACTCACATCATCGTTATTGTCTCCTGATGTGGAATTGACTTCACTGTTTGTCACTGCAACAGATTGTAATGGGAAATTAGCTTGGAAATAATCAGACATTAAACCTCAGCTGCTGTATTTTTTTTGTGACAGTTTTTTACGATTACTTACGAACAACGATTAAATTGCAACTGTGAGAGTTAGATTTTCTTGAATGCTAACAAAAAAACAGTCTCTATGTGGTTGATTCTATAGTGCTCTGTTTGGATTTGAACCTTTGCAAAAACCAATTACGGGTTGATATAACTCGTGGATGAATCAAACAAGGGCTTTCGAGCAACAAGTTGAGAGTGTAATCACATGTTTTCCACACAGCCTGATATATATTTTTATAGCTAATTTGCCGCAAAGCTTGCAATTCTGAAGTGTTGCCTCGCCCTGGTTCTAAACTGTCTGCTAAGAATACGATACAACTTACCAGACTCATGCCTGGTCTACCTAAAGTGTGATTGGCTATTGCTTGTAATACTTCTTTATCCTTTACGCCAAAGACATCTCTAGCTATGATGGCACTTACATCCGCGTGCAACAGATGAGGATTTGCTTCCAAGACTTCATCGACGTCTAACCCATCTGCCCTTGCCATTTTTAAGAGTTGTCTTGGCTGAAAATATTTTGCCAAATCATGCATTAATCCAGCTTGTCCTGCTTTTTGGGAATCTAGGTTGTGAGTTTCAGCCAACTCAAGTGCCATTTGCTCGACCCTGAGAATATGGCTGACTCTATTTGATGGAACATTCTCTGCCAACCAAGTTAGGACTTGTTCACGCATAATCGCTGTTCACTCCTATGAGACCCATATTTTGCAGGTTTAAGTAGGTATTTTGTTTTTATAAGAAATTCTTATTATATAGTGATTATATCATAAATATTTTCCAATAAAATACTTCTCACTAAGATCACAAGATTGACATTTTTTCTTTAACCGGGTTCATTGCCACCTCATTGTATTCTGACTTTTGAATTCTGTTAGCGTAGCGTGCCTGAAGGGCATATTCTGAATTCTTCTGGAAATTGGAGATGACTGTTGACTCAACGACGGCTGGCTGTGATACCACAGAATAAAACAAAGACTCATATTGACTCAAAGCTTGCTCAAATGCATAGTGCTCAGTAGCATATTGACGACTATTCTGCCCAAGCATTTTGACTTTTTCTGGATGTTCGTATAAGTTCAAAATGCCTTCAGCTAAAGCATTGGGGTCTTCTGGTGGCACCACCACTCCACCCCCACTTTGTCTAATAGCTCTTGCTGCTGTGCCATTATCTGGGACAGATGCAACTAATGCCCGACCGCTTGCAAGTAGTACTTGAATTTTCGATGGCATGTTGAAGGATACAACGTTTTTCTTTTGCACCACGAGACCTATATCTGCAGCAGCCAACATTTCTGGCAATTGTTCGCGTGGCTGGAATGGCAGTAGCAAAACATTATCTGCACCACTTGCTTGACATTCTACTTGCAATCGTTGAAGACCTTTTGCCTCACCAACTATGACAAAAGCAATATCCGAAATATGCCGTAACACAGCTGCTGCTCTAATAACACTTTCTAAGCCTTGGGTGAGAGCAATATTACCAGAATATAACACTACAAATTTGCCACCTAGGTTGTGAGCAGCACGGAAAGCATTGTTTTCTTTCGGCAAAGGGCGGATAAAGTTGATATCTACCCAGTTGGGAATGGAGACAATCTTGCTAGCGGCTACTTTTTTACTTAGTAAGTTGTCTATGAACCCGTCAGCGATCACACTAATTTTGGTAGCCGTGCGGTAGGCAAATTTTTCTAAAACTGTAAACAAGTGGATGAGCAGTTTATTTTTCAGTAAACCAACGTGGACTGCTGCTTCCGGTAATATGTCTTGTAAATTTAAAACGACGGGACAATTGTGTAGCCATCCTAATAGAGCGGTTGGGATGCAACTTGGTAAAGAAGGTGATGTTGAAAGAATAACATCTGGACGCCAACCTATCAGAGCTGGCAGAAAACTTGTAACGATAAAACTAGCATCTAGTAAAATCCGATCTAGTAAGCTAGGTTGTGGACGAATCCAAACACAACTACGTTGAATTTGAACACCATTTTTTACTTCACAGAGATACCACTTTCCCCGATAACCTTCGTATATCTGACGCTCAGGGTAGTTGGGCATTGCAGTAACTACACGCACTTGATGCCCACGCTTCACCAATCCCTCTGCTAATTCAGTCATTAAGGGAGCAATACCTATTGGTTCTGGATGGTAGTTGTATGAATAAATTAAAATTCGCATGACAAATTGATCAGAAAAACTCTGAGGTTTTTGTAAAAATTACACTTGTCTTTAACGCTTACACTGTCATTGTGTCTCTATATTGCATTGTCTCTTTAGACTCTTTCAATGTCAGTGTTCTTTCTTAAAGATTGGGTAAATTTTAGCTAGAAACCTTAGAAGTTGTAATGATAAATTTGTTACTGCAATCATTCATGAACAATGTCTTGTTATAGTATTTTCACTTAAGTAAAATTCTGGTTGTTAAATTCCCTAAAGAGGCAGACCTACTTAACCCTCTGCAGTTATGGAAGGGTCTGAGAAAATGCACCTCATAGAAAATTTATTTATAGATTATGGAAACTGCAAAAAATTAAGGTAGCGGGCATGGTAGGTAGTGCAATGGAAATTAGTTAACAAAAAGATGTAGAGAAATCACTAACTGTCTATGTCCAATGCGTAATACCCAATGCCAATGCCTGATACCTAAACAACACTCAATGCCAATACCCGATATCTAAACAGCACCACTGTTTTTGTTCAATAAAATAGTTATTGTTTTGAAAATCAGCTTCAGATCATACAGTAAACTCCAGTTTTTCTGATACTGCAAATCTAAACGAATGACGTCCTCAAATTTACGCACACTAGAGCGTCCATTGACTTGCCATTCTCCGGTCATACCAGGCTTTACATCTAAACGCTGCCATTCTGGTACTTCATAACGCTCTACTTCATCAGGTGTAGGTGGTCTCGTGCCAACTAGGCTCATCTCTCCTGTCAGGACATTCCAGAATTGAGGCAGTTCATCTAAACTGGTTCTCCGTAAAAAACGACCTACTCGGGTAACTCTGGGGTCATTATCAATCTTAAAAAATGCCCCTTGAGCTTGGTTGTGTTTTTCTAACTCAGCTTTCCTTGCTTCTGCATCAACATACATTGAACGGAATTTCCAAATCTTAAAACGTTTCCCCATCCAACCACAACGGATTTGACCAAAGAAAATAGGACCCGGATCGTCAAGTGTAATAGCAATGGCAATTGGAATAAAGAAAACTCCTGTAATTACCAAACCTACCAATGCCCCAAAAATATCTATAAGTCTTTTCATCCAAGAACGAACAGAAGGATGAGTAGTAGGGATCTGCTCTTCTAGTGGACGGTTAGAGGATAATGGTGTGATGCCACCAGACTCTGACAGTATTGAAAAAGTTTGATCTAATCCTGTCAGGTTGAGGACTGCCATAACTGGAGGAGTCACATTCAGCAGTTTAAATTCAACTTTTTCTTTCTGGGCAAGTTTTAAGTTACTGACTAAAGCACCTAAACCACTACTGTCCATAAAAGTAGTCTGATGGAAGTCAATGATAATTTTCTTGACAGAGGGATTTGCTTTGGTTATCTCTTGGCAGGTTTGCTTAAAACCTACAGCCTCAAGCACACTCAGCCGTGCAGATACCTGCACTATTGCCGTGTCATTGAGGAGTGTAACGGGAAAATCTGCCTCTATGGGTTGGCTATTCATGAAGCCCTGCACTTTTGTTGCCATATAAACATCATCTACCAGACATTACGTTGTCCTAGCGAATAACCTAACCTAGATCTTCGATTGATCAAAATGCGGGATAACCGCTAGTAGTTGCTCGGATTGAAAGCTAGAATCGCCAACGACAATTCACAATAGAACAAGAGAGATTAAAAATAATCCTTGCTATTGTCCTGACGTGGCATAAAAGGGCTTAACGTCAGCCTAGTTCGCAGCATTGCTATCATCGAATGACTAATAAAACTGCCATAACACCCAATGCACGCCTGATAGAGGTCTTTTCCGCTATTCAAGGGGAAGGACTAAACGTGGGAACACGTCAAATATTTATTCGTTTTGCCCTGTGTGATTTGCGCTGCCATTTTTGTGACAGTTCTCATACTTGGGACGCACCTGATAATTGTAGGATAGAACGATCGCCTGGATTACGTGACTTTGAAATTTACTCTAATCCAGTTCCACTGTCTATGTTAGTAGAATGGATTGAGCGACAGAATGTGCCGGGTCTACACGATAGTATAAGCCTTACTGGAGGCGAACCACTTCTTCACACTCCATTTTTGATACAATTTTTACCCAAGGTTCGCTTAGTCACGGGCTTACCCATATATTTAGAATCTGGTGGACATCGTCCAGAGCAACTAGCGATGATTCTGCCCTATCTAGACTCTGTCGGCATGGATTTCAAACTGCCCAGCACAAGTGGCGAAAGTCATTGGCAAGAACATGAAAAGTTCATCCAACTCTGTTACAATGCTCACTTAGAAGTTTTTGTAAAAATAATTGTTTCTCAAAAGACAGATCCTATCGAATTAGAACGCTCAGCTTTGTTAGTAGCAGCAGTCAGTCCTGAAATTCCTGTATTTTTACAGCCTGTTACACCTATAGAATCTTCACCAACACCTGTGCTTGCCCCTTCCCCTCATCAAGTGTTGAACTGGCAGGCTTTGATGAAGCAGTTTGTTAAGCATGTCCGTGTAGTACCACAAACGCATAAAATGCTCAACCAACTTTAAGGGAAGGAGGACAAGGAGGACAAGGAGGACAAGGGGGACAAGGGGGACAAGGAGACAATTTTACTCCCCACTCCCCAACGCCACTCCCTATTCCTAACTCCTAACTCTAGATCTCCCCCTCATCTAAATTTTTAGATTTTGCTTTTGCCTTATTAGCACTGCGTTTGAGAGCAGACAGTCGTGCTTCATATTTAGAGCGTTGACGTTTGCTGGGAGTATTGTCAATCAGAGTTTTCAAGGCACTACCTAGACTCTTGTATGCATTAGGGAGAGTGTATCCAAAGCGCGTTGCCAAGGCGATCGCTTTTTCATCAGCGTCAGTCAGTTCTTTGATTTGCTTGTCGCCACTATTTTTTTGATACAAGCGCCAACCCGACACACCGCACAGAGCCAGAGCAAGCACCAACAGCAATGCATCCTGAACCCACAGTTCACCAACAGCACCACCTAACCCAATTGCCAGGGCTGCCATTTCCCAACCATCTTTGGGTATTGTGTCATTTTGAATGCGGGCAACTTCGTGCCAGAATAGCAAATTGCGCTGATCCATCGCGAGCATATCCCATTTCACCAGATCAATTTGAATTTCTACCTGGTCTTTTCCAATTTCTTCGCAACGGATCAGGGGTGGATTGACCTCAGTTGTGCCTTCAACTGTGACCCAACTCTGCAATTCTGGCGGTAGTAAACCTTTTAACCGCCGTAGTTCACTCATTTCTGCTTTGGCAGAGGAGGTTGCATAGGATGTCATAATATCCAGCCCTAAAAATTTTCAGTATATATTGTTGAGGGTATCACTTTGGAGTATAGCTATTTCAATGACACTCCGACTTATTCAACAGGAAAACTTCCCCGTTTTTTTCGAGCCTCCATTGCCTTTTCCAGAAGTTCAAGCAATCCAGGAGCCTGTTCTTGAATACTAAGTAACAGTCTTTCTCCAATTTCTACGTTGCCAGGATCTTGGCCTGTTTCCATCACTTCCCTAAGACGGGGGAGTGCTACAGAGTCTACCAGCTGAACTAACCCACTCAAACAACGGTTAAATTGTTTTTCTGTAAGAATTGAGTCTTCCAAAGGAAACTCTATGATAGCGCGGATTTCACCATCTAATGGGTCATATTCCCATTGCAACATTTTTGTTTCCCAAGAAATGGCAAGCATTGTCTCTAAGATAGCTGCTTTATATGGATGATCTTGTACTCCTGCTAGAACTTGAGGCGTAAATATGCGAAAAAAACCTCCCTCCTCATCTAGTTGAACAACAATTAGGAAATCTTCTATATTCTCACTTTCGACACCTGTGACGATGCGATCTTCTTCTTCATCAAAGCGGTAGTCCCAACCAAGATTGTCTAAGTACTTAGCAATCTGTTGCAGTGTAGCTGCCATAAAAGTATCAAATGAACGAGGGAGCGATTGTAATTAAACCTAGTTTAACCTGCTCAAGGTTGCGGCTTAGGTTGGTATTGCAACTTCTCTTCACTTAAAAAGTGTATCTAATGAGCGTTTGTTTATAGGTTGACTTGAAGAGATAATTCTTCTTGAGTTTACTTAATTTGCTCGTTTTTCGAGTATTATGTGGAAGTTCGAATCTAAAATTTCTATAGCAATCCTATTTGAGTCAAACATTTGCTGTTCGTCAATTTTTATAAACCATTTAGGACGGTTATATATAATGTTATGGCATTTCTAAGTGATTCGTGAGGGTAGAGAAACTCAGTTTCTTAAAGAAATCGGTTTCTGGGGGGTTAGAATTTTCATAAATCAAATAGGACTGCTATATAGGTTTTCACAATCAAAAAACAAGCCATGAATAACATTTCTATCTAAATGGTGATGTTTTTTGTAATGATATTATTGGTTAATAATATATAATCATTTTAACATTCTTTAATATGTCAGATTATTCTACCTTAGTATCAAAAATTATTCAGAAAACTGAACTTTTCGAGAAGAGCCTACCAATACGAAATCACGCTTGTTGCTCAAAATTCTTTTTTCACCCACATCCAACTAGCAAAGTTTGCCTTTTTTTCCATGGATTTACTGCAGGTCCTTACCAGTTTGAACCTATAGGAAAAGCCTTGTTCGCATCTGGGTATAATGTGCTAATTCCCTTACAACCTGGTCATGGGATAGCAGGAAGCTGGAACGGGGATAATCCTCCTCCTTTACCTACTAAACCTGAGGTTTATCAAGAATTTGCACTTTCGTGGTTAAAAGTTGCACAAGATTTAGGGCAGCAAGTAGTAGTTGGAGGACTTTCTAGTGGAGGAACTTTAGCTGCTTGGTTGGGGCTTGAATGTCTTAAACAAATTGAAATAGTTCTACTGTTTTCTCCTTATTTAGGTGGTAATAACGTAATGGTAGACTTTTTAGTAGAAATTCTGCCTATTTATTACGAATGGCCAAATAAAGACAATCCGGGAAATCATGGATATGAGGGCTTTCCTATGCCCGCACTAAGGCTGTTTTTAGATATGGGTCAAGATATTCTTCATAGAGTAAAGCAAGATCCAGTATTACCTATGTTTATAATTACTAGTGATAGCGATCAAGTTATTAATAAAAATGAATTAAAAACCTTGTTCTTAGAGCTACTTAAAAAACAACCTAGATCTTGGTACTACTGCTTTGATAAATTCTTAGAAGTACCTCATACAATGATGACTCAAGCTGAAGGTAACAAATCACAAGATCTACTTATTAGTATAGCTAAAGCTTATATAGAAAGTAATATTACCTGGAACGAGGTGATAGCAATCGGTCATAAAATAATGCAAGGTAAAACTTTTGATACTGCTGTAAACGAACTCAAATTAACCCATAGAGTTTCCCCAGATCTCTCGGTTTTGCTAGCAGTTCTCAATAAAAAGATTATTATTGATGCTTTTAGCTAAAAGTTGGAATATCTAGCTAGGTAAAGTGCGTTAGAAATGGCGTCCTAACGCACCACAATTAAGCTATATTTTATAAATTTTTTATCCACATACAACTGCTTGTGAAGCAGTTTTTCCTGCTTCCAAGGTTCTTCCTCCCACTGGCTCAAGCACTCTATCCACCAGTTGTGACAAATATACATACCTCTGCTTTACTGAGATATTAGTAGAGAGGATACAACGAATTAGACTTTCAAAATCTGGAGCATGTTCGTGTAGGTCACGCAGTTGATTTATAGGTTGAACAGTCCAGCGTCTTTGTAACTTATAGTAAATATCAAGAGCAGATACTAATGTGCTGAACATGACAAAACTAGCAGCTACTTCATCTACTTCTAGCAAATCCTGAGCGTCTTTGAGTTGGGTGATTGAAGTATGGCAAAGTTGTTGCAATTGCTGGAGAGGAATTGCAGGTCTGGGTTGTTGCCAAATATACTGCGCTTGCCGCACTAAGTAAGCCATAACGCCTTCTGAATCATGCAAAATGCGCCCGTTAGCAAAGTGGTCAAGAGTTACTATTTCTGATGTGTCTATATTCTGAAACTCCTTTTGAATCTGTTGTACTTGTTTTATCCAAACTTGAACATTAACTCCTGAAACAGTAAAAGCTCGATGTTGTTGTTTGGATACTCGAATAATTACATAAATATCTAAATCGCTTTGTTTTGGTAAAAACTCTCTTGCTACTGAACGACTCAAGAGAATTCCAATAAGTTCATTACTAAACTCATTTTTTAGCTGTTCAATAACTGTTTCTGCTGCCTGTTGATACCACTTATTTGTCTCCATATCTTCAATGATCTCCTCACAAAAATCCAAATTTTTTTACCAACTGAACAACGGCAATAATTTAGTCTACTTGTGATACATCCTGAGATTTTTGTAACAGTCTATTAACTTAACAATGCAAAGATGATTTACTCACATGTCACAACAACAAACTGAACGCAAGATACTAAAAGATGCGTTAGGTGAGATGTTGTAAACTCTCAAGAGTGCACGAGCACTTTTTCTGCATTCTTCATACAGAACTTGTAGCTCATGCCCTTTAAAGGATGTTTAAAAATTATATGAAAATTAAAATTTGTCATTCTGAGAGTAACGAAAGTGAGTAAAAAATCAGAATTTCCGATGGGTTAATCAGATAATTCACTCGCTTTTGCTCCTTACCTTATAGGAAGGTTACACCAACAGAATGACATTTTTAACTTCAAAAAACACCCTCGTTGAAGGAGTGTTAATAGAGTACTGATCTGGAGAGCTAAAGTGCATAGAATTATAGACTGCTACAGTATATATTCTATGCTTTTGCAAAATTTAACTTTGATGTTTACTTGTCAATTAGGATAATAGATTCAACTAATCTGGTTATCTTAATCTCACGATTAATATTCTAATTGTTAGAATTTCAAGACAAAAGACTTTTGTGTTAAGAAATGTGACAAATCATGTAAATATTCGTAAAAAATGATGCTATCCACAGGTTAATCTATAAGTGATCTAAACATAACTTATGAAACAACTAATATTGACTGTTGTATCTTCACAGAAAACTAGCAAGCATATAATCGTCGTGTAAGTAGATAAATATAATTAATTACACAATGTCAAAAACATGACTTTTATCCTAACTGGAACCGTGACTTTTGACTCATGTTGCTACTCGATTCTAATTTCTATGATTGACCTAGCTTGAATTCAGCAAGCGTCAACTCATACCACGCTTAGGAAAACCTACTATGCGTTTGAACAAATCTCTAATTGTCATTGGTACTGCTAGCGTAGTCGCTATGGTCGGTGGTGTAATTGCATCTCCTGCATTAGCCGATAACCCTTATCGGGAACATGAAATTCGTCGGGAACATGAAATTCGTCGAGCAGAAGCAGCTCACCGTGCATATGAAGCCCATCGCGCAGAAGAAGCTCATCGCGAATATGAAGCTCGTCGCGCACGTGAAGCTCGTTGGGACCATAGATGGTAATTTTGTGAACTCACCCTCTTTGGTTATGTTCTGAAAACTAATCAGGGTCTAGTAAAATTACTAGTAGCAGAGTTAACTTGATAACGCCACCAAAGGTGTATCAATTATCTTTTCAGCTTACAGTATATTTACTTGATAAAATATTTAGCTATATTTTATGTATCTACTAAATTTCTGAGCAAGAGCCTTCCATTTGAAATCTTGCGCCAAACCTCTTTGGGGTAGGGAAGAGGGAACGGGCAACGGGTAACAATGGAAAGCAACTCAAACACGAAGTTGCTTGCTTCCTCCTACCCCAAAAACCAATGAGTTGCAAGCCTCGCCCTTTGCAGGATACTTATTGTGGACGGGGTTTAAATCCCCGTTCACAACCTGTCTGTTCCCTATTGCCTTTTAAATTTTTGCCTCCTCTTTCACCAACTTATCCCAACCCAAATCTTTGAGACTATTATTCCGACGCAGTGGACGAGTCACTAACTCCAGAATGTCGCGAGCATTGGTAAAACCGTGAATTTGAGCAAAAGTGAATTCTACAGACCACTTAGTATTGATACCCCTTGCTTCTAGCGGGTTAGCATGAGCCATGCCAGTAATAACTAAATCAGGATTCAATTCATAAATCCGCTGCACTTGATTGTAGTTATCTGGTTTCTCCACAATCTTAGGTGTGGGTACGCCCATTTTCTGACACGTATTTTCTAGCAATGTCAGTTCAGCAGCTTGGTAGCGCTTATCCATGTAAGGTATACCAATTTCTGGGACCGTCATCCCACAGCTGATCAAGAAGCGTGCCAAAGAAATTTCTAACAAATTATCACCCATAAAAAACACAGACTTGCCGCGAATCAGTTTCACGTAGTCTTCTAAGCTTTCCCAAATTTGGGCCTCCCTCTCTGACAATCCTTTTGGGGTAATACCAAACACAGAGCAAATTTTCTCAATCCATGCACGGGTACCATCGGGACCAATGGGGAACGGTGCTCCGATAAGTTTGCACTTGCGACGACGCATTAATGTAGTAGCAGTGCGGCTGAGGAAGGGATTGACACCAGCAACATAATATCCTTCTTCAATCACTGGTAGTTCCGTAAAGCGCTTGGAAGGTAGCCAACCAGAAACCTTAACACCTTGCTTCTTGAGTTCTAAAGTCAGCTGGGTGACAACTGGATCGGGGAGAGAACCAAATAGCACCAGTGGTGGATGATCTACGTACTCCGATTCTTCTTGGACAACGTCTTCTTTTTTCTTGCCAAAGTTCAGTAACTTTTGAATAGCATTGCGCTCGTTTTTCTCAGCTTCTACCACAGGAGCCTGATCAGGACAACGTGCAGCCATGGCTGCCAAAACAGTATCCTCTCCTTGAGTAAAGGCGTAGTCTAGACCATTGGCACGCGCAACAACAATGGGAATACCGATTTCGGCTTCTAGCTTGGGTGCTAAGCCTTCCAAATCCATTTTTATAATCTCGGTAGTGCAGGTGCCAATCCAGACAATTACACTAGGGTTGCGATCGCGCTTAATTTGCAAACACAGCCGCTTTAGCTCTTCATAATCATTGAGTTGTGCGGAAATATCTCCTTCTTCCAACTCTGCCATTGCATATCGGGGTTCCGCAAAAATCATCACCCCCATTGCATTCTGTAAGAAGTAGCCGCAAGTTTTGGTACCAATGACTAAGAAGAAGCTATCTTCAATTTTTTGGTATAGCCAAGCTACACAGCTAATTGGGCAAAAGGTATGGTAATTGCCAGTTTCACACTCAAAAGTTAGAGCTTCTGGTTGAGCAGCAGTCATTTTGCTATTTTCTCCCCTTTATTTTTTTAAGTTAGGAGTTAGGAATTAAGAGTTAGGAGTTGTTATCTCTGACTCCTAACTCATCACTCCTAACTAGTTATTACGTGTTGGGGAAGAGACGGGCAATTTCTGATTCCTCAAAAGCGCCTGACGGTAACTCTTCTTCCCCTAAAACTTGTTCGTGATTTGCCTCACCTGTGTGGGCTCTCACTCCGTCACTCCAGACATCTGATAATGCGTCAGCAAATCCCTTATCTTGTGATCCATTAAATTCATCGAAAGAAATATCGCCAAACTCATCCACTGCACCACCACTGCTGCTGTGATGAGACTCATCTTGTAAATGTTGCTCACTAAACCCAATTTGAAGTTCATGGGCTGTTGTATCGGTCACAACAGGGTTCTCACGGTTGTCTACCATTTCCAACTCTCGAGCAATATTGTCAGATGACATTGCTCTATCCCCGTAACTATTCATTTGAGCAATAGTCAATGGTTGATCTTTGGGCTTTTCCTCAATGACGACTGCTGACACTTCCTCATATCTTGACTCATATGCTTTAGGAAGAACTCGATTACCAAGAGCAATGTCTGGATCAAAATGTAGGTCCAATACCTCAATTAGGGTATCAGCATCAGGATTCAGTTTAGAAAAAGGTAGCATCAGCTGCGCTAGCTTCGGCTCCAGAGCATTCACTACTCCCAGGATGAGGTAAGAAGGTGGTCGTCTACCACCATCAGGCGTGTAAACCGCTTCCACCTCCATTTGCACACTGATCCAGTCACGATTGATCTGAAAGAATTGTAGCCACTTTTGCCTTAAAGAGTCTGTAAAACTACGGAAGAATGACATGTTGCCCCATCCTGAGAAATAGAAGATTTATACAATCATCAAGTCTAATTCCTCTTCTGGATTTGGAACCTGTGGTTTACTCGGATTTAAGTAGAAATCAGACAACAAAGAGAACAATTCCCGGTCAGGCGAATCGTTTGGTACAACACCCTCTGGACGTGCTAGAACTTGGTCGGCAATGTTGAGATAGTAATCACAAACGTAGTTTAGAGAGGGATCTTGTTCTGCCATTTCAAATAGAGTTTTCCCTTTCACACGAGATACCCTAATATCTTCAATCAAAGGCAAAACTTCTAGAACTGGCATTGGCACAGCTTCTACGTATTTTTCAATCAAGTCGCGCTTGGAGGTGCGATTGCCAATCAGCCCAGCAAGACGCAGTGGGTGAGTCCTTGCTTTCTCACGTACTGAAGCTGCAATGCGATTGGCTGCAAATAAAGCATCAAAGCCGTTGTCAGTCACAATTAGACAGTAGTCAGCATAGTTGAGGGGTGCAGCAAAACCACCACAAACCACGTCACCAAGAACATCAAACAAAATGACATCGTACTCATCAAAGGCGTTGAGTTCTTTCAGTAATTTTACGGTTTCGCCAACGACATAACCACCGCATCCAGCACCGGCAGGTGGTCCACCTGCTTCAACACAATCAACCCCACCATAGCCTTTATAGATCACATCTTCTGGCCACACATCTTCGTAGTGGTAGTCTTTTTCTTGGAGGGTGTCAATAATTGTTGGAATTAAAAACCCTGTGAGAGTGAAAGTGCTATCGTGTTTGGGATCGCAACCAATCTGCAGGACTTTCTTGCCGCGCTTAGCTAGGGCGACGGAGATGTTACAGCTGGTTGTGGATTTCCCAATGCCACCTTTTCCGTAGACTGCTAGTTTCACTTTTGTTTGCCTCTTATGGTTTCTTGTTAAACTCGTCGCTCTAAAACTTACAGCACCACCAGATGGCGATGTGTGAGGTCTGTGAGTGCCATTATTGTTCAAATTCCACGGAAAATAAAGAGGCTTTTTTAATGAAACAGTGCTCTATTGAATGAAATAAAGAGTATAAAATTTATTTTTCAAACTAAAGCTCAAAAAACCTTTTTTTTATCAAAAAAAACCTTTTTAGGTAATTTTAATAAAAACATTTATATAAATGAGTTACAAAAAACAAAATATTTGATTCTTAAGTTCGGCAAGGGTTTCACTAAAAAAGTTAACAATATGTAATTAAATATCAAGCTATTAATGATCTGGCATTCTAGCAAGCTAATTGTGAAAATTTCGTAGTGAAGGCTTCAGCCCTCATACTTATTGAGAACGAAAGTCCTTACGACGCACAAATCATTAACCAACAAGAGCAAAATTGGCTTAAAGAAGCACTCTCAGTCTCAAGAAAGCATTGTGTAGTACCAAGCTATTTAAACTTTCATACAAGTTGGGGTCTGTTGAGCAAACTCAAAATCAAGTTCACACTACTTTTAGTGTAAAAAAATATTAAAGTTCTCAATCTTGCTCAAACTTTTGGTGTCCCAATCAGGATGCATCCTGTTCCAGTTTTTGTATTTCTTGCAACGATTGCCAGCCAGCCTGCCATTGAGAACCATCTTGTAAGAGTTTGGCATTGATCCAAAAGCGGACATTGGGATCACAGGCTGCAACCATTTCGGCATATACCCACTTACCCTGATTTTTCCGGTTAACAACTTGGAAGTGTCGCCAGCCATCCACCTTTTGTTGGGCTGTCCACTTAGAACCCACTAGGTAAGGAAATTTTTGCTTTTTAGCCATGTCTCTGCGAAACAGCACACTAATTTGGTTTGTACGTACTTTTAAAATATAGGAAATTTCCTCCGTACTGACAGCCCTTCGGTAAAGGCAGTCCCAATCAAACAAGTTTCACCACTGGGCAAGAAAGTGGTCTTTCCCCCACTCCCTACTCCCTTAACACATGAGTATAGGTAGTTCACGATTTTTCAAAAGCCAGGTTTTTCACGGACGGTAATACCCCTTGAAGAAGACGTGAACACCGATCCAGCTGGTTTTCTCGTCTTTTTACAATGACCATATAAGAACAGAATCTTAGTTTTCTTGTCCTTTGGGTCTTTGTCGTTCGTTCCTCAAATAGCCTATGCAACCAACCAACCCAAACCAATTTACAGAAAAAGCCTGGGAAGCGATCGCCCATACTCCAGACATTGCTAAACAACATCAACAGCAGCAGATAGAAAGCGAACACCTGATGAAAGCACTGCTGGATCAAGAAGGACTAGCCACCGGGATTTTTACAAAATTAAGTGTTAATCTGCAAAAACTACGCGATCGCACCGAACAATTTATTCAAAGTCAACCAAAAGTATCGGGTAGCAGTAGTTCTGTCTTCTTGGGACGAAGCCTGGATACGCTTCTAGATCGCGCTGAAGCCTACCGCAAGGAATTTCAAGACGAATATATTTCAATTGAACACTTATTGCTTGCTTATACTAAAGATGACCGCTTTGGCAAAGGTTTATTCCAAGAATTCGGATTAAATGAAGCAAAACTAAAGAATACTATTAAACAAATTCGTGGGAGCCAGAAAGTGACCGACCAAAATCCAGAAGGCAAATATGACGCACTGGAAAAGTATGGGCGTGATCTGACAGAAGCTGCCCGTCAAGGTAAACTTGATCCAGTCATTGGGCGTGATGATGAAATCCGCCGCACAGTCCAAATTCTGTCACGTCGCACTAAGAATAACCCTGTGCTCATTGGTGAACCAGGTGTTGGTAAAACAGCGATAGTCGAAGGATTAGCACAGCGAATTGTTGCTGGTGACGTACCCCAATCTCTCAAAGACCGGAAGTTGATTGCTTTAGATATGGGTGCTTTGATTGCAGGGGCAAAATTCCGAGGTGAATTTGAAGAACGGCTAAAAGCAGTCTTAAAAGAAGTGACTGAATCCGGCGGCAATATTATTCTCTTCATTGATGAGATTCACACCGTTGTTGGCGCAGGTGCTACTCAAGGCGCAATGGATGCAAGCAACCTCCTCAAACCAATGTTAGCAAGAGGTGAATTGCGCTGTATTGGTGCGACAACTTTAGATGAATACCGTAAATATATTGAGAAAGATGCTGCTTTGGAAAGACGCTTCCAACAGGTTTATGTAGATCAACCTAGCGTGGAAGATACCATTTCTATTTTGCGTGGCTTGAAAGAACGATATGAAGTTCACCACGGGGTGAAAATTTCTGATAGTGCTGTAGTTGCCGCTGCCACACTGTCAAGTCGCTACATTAGCGATCGCTTTTTACCCGACAAAGCTATTGACTTGGTAGATGAAGCAGCCGCGAGATTGAAAATGGAGATCACCTCCAAACCAGAAGAACTTGACGAAATTGATCGCAAGATTCTTCAACTAGAAATGGAGAGGTTGTCTCTGCAAAAAGAAAGTAATGCAGCTTCTAGAGAACGCCTAGAAAAACTAGAGAAAGAACTTGCGGATCTTAAGGAAGAACAAAGATCACTCAATGCTCAATGGCAGTCTGAAAAAGATATTATCACTAAAATTCAGTCTGTTAAAGAAGAGATTGACCGAGTTAACCTAGAGATTCAGCAAGCAGAACGCAATTACGACTTAAACCGCGCGGCTGAGTTGAAGTATGGCAAATTAACAGATTTGCATCGTCAATTAGAAGCAACTGAAGCTGAACTTGCTCATGCCCAACATAGTGGTAAATCACTCTTGCGAGAGGAAGTTACAGAAGCTGACATTGCGGAAGTTATTTCTAAGTGGACAGGAATACCCATCAGCAAATTGGTGGAATCAGAAAAAGAAAAACTGCTGCATTTAGAAGATGAACTACATCATCGTGTTATCGGACAAAATGAAGCTGTTACAGCTGTAGCAGATGCAATTCAGCGTTCTCGTGCTGGACTTGCTGATCCAAATCGTCCAATTGCTAGCTTTATTTTCCTCGGTCCTACGGGTGTAGGTAAAACTGAACTAGCGAAGGCTTTGGCAGCTTATATGTTCGACACTGAGGAAGCACTTGTCAGAATTGACATGTCTGAGTACATGGAGAAACACGCCGTTTCCCGACTGATTGGTGCACCTCCTGGATACGTTGGTTATGAAGAAGGTGGACAGCTCACCGAAGCCATCCGTCGTCGTCCCTATGCGGTGATTCTCTTTGACGAAATCGAAAAAGCTCATCCAGATGTATTTAATATCTTCCTGCAAATTCTTGATGATGGACGAGTGACTGATGCCCAAGGTCATACGGTGGATTTCAAGAATACCATCATTATCATGACCAGCAATATTGGTTCCCAATACATCCTCGACATTGCGGGTGATGATTCACGTTATGACGAGATGCAGCGTCGAGTCATGGAGGCAATGCGAAATAGCTTCCGTCCAGAGTTTCTCAACCGCATTGACGAAATTATCATCTTCCATGCATTGCAAAGAGAACAATTACGCCAGATTGTGCTGTTACAACTCGATAAACTGCGTCAAAGACTTAGCGATCGCAAGATGTCTCTCAAAGTCTCAGACTCTGCTCTTGACTTTTTGTCAGAGGTGGGATATGACCCAGTTTTTGGTGCCCGTCCACTGAAGCGAGCAATTCAGCGCGAGTTAGAAACTCAGATTGCTAAAGCAATCTTGCGTGGTGACTTTCACGATGGAGACACGATTTTTGTAGATGTACAAAATGAACGTCTTGCTTTTACGCGTTTACCCGCAGAGTTACTGGCAACCTAATTGCTTTTTAAAGAACAGAAATGCCAAGACGCACTTGTTAACAAGTGCGTCTTTAATTTTGATTACCCTATAAACACGCAAGTAGCATTATAAAATGCTGCCGTTATACAATGAGTAAGTAGACAAACCACGACGAATATAGCAAATATCACTTAACGTTATCTAACAGTCACTGCAAGTCAAGTTTTCGCCATCTTTATTGAATAAAATTTAACATCGTTAAAAATTATCCTTTTCACAAAAAATTTGTTTTTGCGCTATGTTTTATAGTAATTCTTGGCGTATTATATAAAGAATAAAAATTCAATAAATAAAGCTTGATTGTTGCTTGATTAAGCACTGGATTCAATTAATACTGTTTATTCAGTAAGTAAAGAATCGATGTACTTAGGTTAAAGAGCTATATACTTTACAAAAGAAATGGTTGATTCTGACTAAAGACAAGTGAATTAAGGTTGTGTGAATAACTGCCAAAATGGCAACATTCCCTGATTGGTTTTGTTATTCATTAGTACTTACTAGGGTCGTTTAATAATATCTACCCACTGTAATGACCACATAGCAATTGATTCTCAGGGTACTATGAGGAATATAATGCCAGTAAACACACAATTGGAGCTCATCTTAAGCCATTAAGATCCCAATTTTTGGGCAAATGCTCAGATAAATTATCATAAAGTCTTTACATACAGAAATAGGTCAGACAGCTAAATGGGGAAGCACTACACTCATTTGTTAACAATCATCGTCAAAATATGATTGGTCAGTTACTAGCAGGACACTATAAAGTCCTTGAAGTCTTGGCTGAGGGGGGTTTTGGACAAACATATATTGTCGAGGACATTCACCTCCCTGGAAACCCTAAATGCGTCCTCAAACACCTAAAAACCACTAGTACCGACCCTGAGATTTTAGAAACTGCCAGAAAGCTCTTTCGAAAAGAAGCAGAAACCCAGCAACAGTTAGGTGATCACGATCAGATTCCCCGGCTTTTAGCTTATTTTGAAGAAAGCCAAGAATTTTACTTGGTGCAAGAATATATTATCGGGCATCCCTTAAGCAGTGAATTACTTCCAGGAGAAAAGTGGACAGAAACTCAGACTATTAAAATGCTGCTTGAGGTATTGGAAATTTTAGAATTTGTCCACAGCCAAGGGGTTATTCATCGAGATATAAAGCCTGATAATATCATTAGACGTGCTTCAGATAACAAATTAGTACTGATTGATTTTGGGGCAATTAAGCAACTCCGAAACCAAAAGTCAGTCAGATCAAGATGGCAACAAAACCTCACTCTGGTAGTTGGTACTCGGGGTTATATGCCGTCTGAACAAACCAGAAGTTTACCACGTCCTAGTAGCGATATTTATGCTTTAGGAATGATGGGTCTTCAGGCATTAACGGGGGTCTATCCACACGAATTTCAAGATGATCCAAATACTGGCGAAATCCTATGGGAGCACTTAACATTTGTCAGTGAGGAATTAGCTGCTGTTCTCAAACAGATGACCCGCTACCACTTTAAAGATCGCTACCAAACTGTGACCGAGGTGTTACTGACACTACGAGAATTGGCGAGGTCAATTGATACATCTGCAGAAAAAGCCACCATTAGTACTACCACCTTGCACGATCTAACTTTAGAGTGGCAAGAAGCTGGAGAAATCAAAATTCGCAAAATTCTGGAGAAACAGCAAAGCAAAAATCCTGGAAAAATTCGTATCGGTCGTGACCCTTTACTGTGCGATATTGTTGTACCAGATCCGACAGTATCAGCACTGCATGTTGAAATATTTTTTCATTCGGAAAAGCAAAGGTTTTATTTACGGAATCTTCGTCAGAAAAATCCTCCTATTGTCGATGGTCAATTACTCTTAGCCGGTGAAATGCCACTTTCAATAGGGAGTAGTCTGCGCTTAGGACAACAAGATTTCAAAGTGAGCGCCATTACCTGTAAAGAGTATCCTAATGGTTACGTTCCGAGGGAGTACTCACTTGTCCACGTAGGAACTCAAAATCCTGTATTGCCAACTGCACGGATACGGAAAGTCAAAAAACCTATAAAAACTCCACCTCCATTCCAATTTGGAAGTCCGGCGATAATTCTACCTTCACTCCACAAAATTTCTCCAGCAGTCGGGGTGTGTGTAGCTGCTGTTGTAACTACAATTAGTGGTTTAGTGTTTTCCAATACTAGTAATTTAGGCAACACCAATACGCAACAGAATTTAATTGCACAACAACCACGACTGTGTCGTGTCGTATCTCCGTCTGGCGGAAGATATTTAGCTAAATTGCGTCCAGAACCTCAAACAGAAGTTGGTGCATTGAAACAACTGAGTTTAGGTGAGAAGGTTTTATTTGTGCGAGCCAAAGGCGATTTCGTAAAAGTTAAACTTTCTGATGGAACCCAAGGTTGGATTTTTGGCGATGAGATACAACCTTGTGATGATTCAAAAGCATTCTGAGTGATTTTGGTACTTTTGCCCGGAATTATCCTATCAGACAGCGTAAATCTTTGTCAGAGGCAAAAAATCATCATCAGGGGAAGGAATCTCATGTCGCTAGAGCAAGTTAATGCATTCTACGATGTTTTAACCTCAGATCAGACTATTTACGAGCAGTACTATCATAAGTGTTGTGTTCAAGGGTGTTTTGGAATCTGGAATTGGGATAGAACTAAAATCGTCAGTTTTGCTGCTAGCCTAGGTTACATCTTTAACGAAAACGAGCTAGATGCTATCTGGTTTGGGAATGAACTCAGCCTTCCAGAAACATCCCCACAAAAGCACTCAGAACACAGGAGTCAGAATCGCCAATCTCGCTTGCATCAACTCAGCACTAGTCGCTTTCTACGCTAATTAGATTGAGCCAGCATCCCACACCGCCCTTCGGGTCGGATGTGGGGCTTCTCGCGTGGCTAGCTAAAAATATGAGCCTGATTTCTTCAAAAACTCCTTCTCTTCTGGAGTTGAGGCGCGACCCAAAATCACATTGCGATGAGGAAAGCGTCCAAAGCGCTCAATAACTTCCATGTGACGAATCGCGTATTTAATCGCGCTGGCGCTATCTGGATGTTCACCAAGTTGCTGAAAGAACTGTACAGCTTTTCGCTGGTGATCTAGGTTTTCACTGTGTTCAAAGGGCAAGTAGATAAACCAACGTTGTACAGGTAGTAATTTTTGATCATATCCCTTTGCAATAGCATGCTGCGCTGCAGAGAGTGCTTCCCAATCAGTGGCAAAAGCTTCGGGAGTACCGCGAAACATGTTTCTTGGAAACTGATCTAGCAAGAGAATCAATGCTAAACAGGAGTCAGGAAACTCCTTCCACTCGTCTAAATATCCTGCCGCTGCCCTTTGATAATCTTTGATAAACCGAGATCGGAGTTCTTCGTCGAACTCCGATTTTTTAGCAAACCAAAAAGCTTTCGGTTTGCCATAATCCAGTGCTTCAGGTGAATCAAACCAAAAGTCTAAAATTTCTTTTGCCTGTGACACTGATATTAACCTTTACAAAGCACTTGTCGCATTTTACGCATATTTGCAGGCAATTCAAGATTCATTGCCTGTTGAATGAAAATCGATGGTATGGGAATATTAGGAGTAGCTTGGACAGTGTAAGTTAGCAAAGTACCGTTATTACAGTCTTTCAACTGTAAAGTGGCATGAAAATCATGAAAACTGCCTTTTTCAAACAAAAATTGAATTTGCTGCCCAAGTTCTTCTACAACACTCAAATAAATTTCTACTTGTGCTGTGAAAAATAAAAAGGCTTTTTGGGCCGCTTGATACAGGCGCTTTACCTCACCTCGTTGCACAACCTCACTTTTTGTGATGTCGGGGAAGTAGTGCACCCAACGGGGGTAATCAGTGAGTTGTTGCCACACATGCGATCGCACCAGAGGCACGTACATGCAAGCAGTGACGGCACCTCCCCAAGCTGTATGAGGTTGTGTTTGCACCAATATTTCACCCTGCATCAGCAACCTTTGTTTTTCCTGACTCCAAAGCATTTCTGAACCTATATATACCGAGTCTGAGATAGAATACGTAGACATAATGGGTTTTAGCCACTCCTCAGAACAACCACTTCAGTGTTTAAACTGAAAAATAGCTGATAATAGAGTTTAACTTACTAAATCTAGTTATTGGTCAATATATAAATACAAGGGTTTTTGAGAATATCAGATGAATTCTTCTAAATTAAACAACAGATTAACCCAGGCTTTCGGCGTACTTCTCGGTGTTGCCATAGCTGTTTGGGTACTGAGAGGTTTTGGTATCCTCACTGCTATGCCAGGAGGAGTTATTTTGTTGTTGTTTCTAGGAGCGATCGCTCTAGGGATAATTAGCTATGTTCAAAAAACATGGTGGCGCTTCTAAAGTTGAGAAAAGTTAGGTCAGTTCTTAGTTTTCAAGCCACCTATCGAACACCTCAGAACACTCCTCATTCTTCTATATCTTTCTTTAACATGGCATGAGAGCATCTAATCTTCCCAAAACTGCCATGTCTTCTGTATCTAATTCTACTGGTATACCACTGCGAATTAATTCAGCAAAATCCTCATTAGGGATCATGATAGTTAATGTGTATAAGCGGGTGGAACCTGTATTTTGGATCAAATGTGTGCCTGTAGGAGGCACTAACAAACTATCCCCTGCTTGAATTCGGACAGATTTTCCATCACAATGGGCTATCCCTTCTCCTTTAAGGACGAAAAACAGTTCTACTGCCCATTGGTGACGATTTGGCGGTGTTTGACCACCAACATCAAAAATCTCCACGCAACAAGTCAAAGAAGTATTAGCGCTTGCACTATCAAATATAATGGCTAAACGATTTGTGTCAAAGGGACTAATGCGATATGCTTGGTAGTCTTTAGGAGATTTGACAACAGGAATTACACAACTAGTAGCCTGCATTATTTATCCTCGCCTGTTTGTTTCAAATTACTCAAGGCTTTTAAGATATTTTGTGAATCTGTAACAAAGCCAAAACATTGCTTGACGTTGTATAGAGTCGCCTGCCAACAATACTCAGGAGAAGTTGTGCCAGTACAGTCTTTGACTAACACACAGTCGTACCCTAAGAAGTTGGCATCACATAAAGTTGTCATGACACACTGATCAGCATTGACACCCGCAAAAAATAGGGTTGTCCTACCAAGGTTTCGTAAAATACTATCAAGTGGAGTGTCCCAGAAGCCACTCATGCGATACTTATCAATACGTATATCTTGGGGAGCTTGTTCTAGTTCATCTACTACAGCAGCTGCCCAACTACCTGCCATGAGTACTCTAGCACCATTACTAGGAAGTGCATCTCCCAATCCCACGCCCTCCCCTGTAGGATTGTAAACGTGATGCAAACCTGCACTAATATTGAGCAAATCAGGACGATTGCCCCAATTTACCCATACCACAGGAACACCAACAGCACGGAGAGCGGGCAAGAGAGTTTGCAGGGGTTCAATCGGGGTACGTGCATTTGTAATGTCCACATCAATATGTGCTAACCAGCCATCTGGATGGCAAAAGTCATTTTGCATATCGATAACGAGGATGGCAGCTTTCGCTAGGTCGATGCGTAGAGTTTTCGTTTCTGTTGGTAAAATAACTGGTTGTGGAGGTTCAGCAGGACGCGTAATGTCTGCAAGTGCATGACTTACTGCCCAAGCATTTGGTGAAACTCCTAATATCCGCAACGGTAAACTCATATGAATCTTCCGAAAGTCGATAGGAAATAAGGAACTGCTGAGTAACGGTCACTAGCCGTATGTCCTCACAATGGTTTTACTAGTTGAAACTAATAATTAACAAATAACACTCAGCTACCTATTTTCTATGTTTTAACTTGAAAATTTCCATAACGTTGCATTAGTTAATCAAGGTTAAAATTGTGAACTTTACTATTCAGAACGTTTTCATCTCTGTTGAGGATGGTTACGCAAACTGTGATGTACAGGTTATAAATGGCACGATTGCCGCTATTGCACCTCATTTAGATATTGTTGGCACTTTGATCAACGGTAAAAATAAACTACTATTACCAGGATTTGTCAACGCGCATACCCATTCCTCGGAAATGTGGCAACGAGGGATCATGTCAGCGTTTCCTCTAGAATTATGGCTAGCAGAACTGTATGACTTTGCCCCTCTCGATTTAGAGAAAGTTTACCTCAGCGCTTTGGGCACAGCTGTGGAAACATTGCTTTCTGGTGGTACGAGTGTAGTCGATCATCTGGTGCTTATCCCTGGCAAAGAATTGGAAACTATTGCCACGGCAGTTCGTGCGTACCAAGAGGTTGGGATTCGCGCTTTTGTCGCCCCTCTAATTCAAGATGAATCTCTGAGTGCGAGTATTCCTTCGGGAGAAGGGTCACAAATTCATGAGCCTTATTTTCGCCCAACCACAGCTACCCTAGAAATTATCGAGGAAGCAGTCAGACTGTTTCATCGTCCAGATGAAGGTGTGAGTCTGTTGGTTGCACCTACAGGAATACAACTTTGTTCTGATGACTTGTTTTTGGGTTGTATTGAGTTAAGCGATCGCTACAATCTTTGCCGTCATTCCCATTTATTAGAAACCAAAGCACAAGAAAAATTAGCTCTAGAAAAGTACGGCTGTTCTGCGGTTGAACACCTCAAGCATATTGGTTATTTAAGCGATCGCACAACATTGGCACACTGTGTTTGGTTAACTGACGCTGACATTGCTATTCTTGCTGAAACTAAATCCACTGTTGTTCACAACCCTCTAAGTAACTTACGTTTGGGTAGTGGTATTGCGCCCATTTTGAAATATCGTCAAGCAGGGATCAACGTCACTTTTGGCTGTGATGGTGCATCCAGCAACGATTCCCAAGATTTACTAGAAGCCATTAAAATTGGTTCTATATTACATAATGTAACTGATTTTGATTATCAATACTGGATCACACCGCGACAAGCTGTAGAAATGGCCTCTTTAGGAGGTGCCAAGGGTCTAAACTTAGGCGATCAACTTGGTTCTCTAACTGTTGGAAAAAAAGCTGATTTGGTACTTTATGACCTCACTAGCTTATCATTGTTACCGCGCACAGACCCTATTGGTTTACTAGTTCTGGGTCGTCCGGTTCATGCTGTAGAGAGTGTCTGGGTAGACGGTAGACAGATAGTTGCTGATGGTAAAGTGACAACAATTAATATAGAGGACTTAAAGCAGTCACTATTTCACCATAGTCAGTGGCAACCAAAACGGAAATCACAAACGGCTGAACAAATTGAAGCTCATTACCGCAAAGTTATGGGCTTATAGAGATTACATTCTTCGTGCAGTTCTTCATTTCACAGCCTCAAGCTGGTACCAATCACGCAGTACCCGACGCATAACTTTGTTGGAAGCTGTGCGGGGCAGAGTATCAACAATAACAACGTCATAAATTTTAAACAAAGGATTGAGATGCTGTCTAATCTTCGCTTGTAAGGACGCCATGAGTGCTACTTTACTCTCTTGAAAATCTGATGTCACCACTGCATAGATGATCAATTGGCTTGGTCCCCCTTCTAGAGAAGAAACAGCGATCGCCGCCGTTTCACTAATTCCTACCTCAGTGTTGAGAACTTGTTCAATTTCAGCTGCACTGACTTTGATCCCACCCAAGTTCATAGTGTCGTCAACGCGACCTTGGGCACGGTAGTAGCTGTTAGACAACCTTTCCATCTGGTCACCGTGACGGCGTAGAGTAGAGGCGGGAGTATTCGCGAAGTAAACTTGATAATGGTCTTTATTTAACAGTTCGGTGGAAAGCCCTATTGATGGAGGAATAATAAACACCTCGCCTTTGTCAGAGAGATGGCCATCTGTGTTAACAATGGCAATGTCTAATCCTAAGGTCGGTGTGGTAAAAGTCGAGGGTGCTGAGGGCTGTACTAAAGTACTGCTGATGTAACTTCCACCAATTTCAGTACCACCGCAATATTCAATAACTGGTTTGTATCCTGCTAGAGACATCAAGTAGAGCATATCCTGAGGATTGGAACACTCGCCAGTGGAGCTAAAAGCTTTAATGGCGCTCCAGTCTAGCCCTTGCATACAAGCAGTTGTTTTCCAGGTACTAACAAGACTAGGCACCAGACCTAATATATTAACGTTAGCATTCTGTATAAATTCACCAAATTCTAGCTCAGTGGGTGCCCCGTAGTAAAGAGCAATAGTCGCTTGATTAATCAGGGTGGCATAAATCAGCCATGGCCCCATCATCCAGCCAAGGTTAGTAGGCCATGCTACCACATCACCTGGATGGATGTCTAAGTGTAGATGTCCATCAGCAGCACACTTGATTGGGGTTGTCTGTGTCCAGGGAATCGCTTTGGGTTCTCCTGTAGTGCCGGAAGAAAACAGGATGTTGACATAAGCCGCGGGATCTGAATAGATGGGGTCAAATTGCGTGTTGGAACTGAGAAACTCCTCCCAAGTGATATCACCATAACGCAGTTTAATCGTTAGATTTAAAGAATTTTCTGTTTTCCCGCTTCCCTGTGTCCTGGCGTTACATTTAAGGACAATTGCTGTGGGTGCGTTGGCGTCAACCACTTTGCTATAGAGCGGCAATTGTTTACCACACCGTAAAATGCAATCTTGGGTGAAAATTGCTTTAGCATGAGACAGACGTAGCCGTGTGCCAATTTCTGCAGGCGCAAAACTATCAGGAATTGAGACTACCACACAACCAGATTTGATAATTCCCAGATAAATGGCAACAGATTCGACAGTCATGGGCATGGCAATGGCAATGCGATCACCTGGATAAAAGCCAGCATCCACAAGTCCATTGGCAACTCGGTTAGCCAGGACGTGAAGTTCTCCGTAAGTCAAAGTCGCAATTGAACTATCAATTGGCTGAAAGATGATAGCAGGAGTATCTGGTGCCGCTTGAAAACAACTTTCAACAATGTTGAAACAGGCATTTAGCAGCCATTGGGGAGATTCCACGCCATGGGAAAGGTCTACAATTTGAGTGTAGTGTTTCTGGAAGCGGATACCTAAACGGTAGATCATTCTGTCCCAGAACTCGTAACGATGTTTTACCGACCAAGCATGGAATTCTGAGTAAGAATCCAACTTCAATTCATGCATGAAAGCTGCAATATTGGTCTGTTGTATCTGCTGATCCGTGGGAAACCAAGCGGGAGGTGATCCTTGATTACCGTCCCAGTCATAGAAGGTTGTTTTGTAGAGGAGTTCGTGGAATGCAAACGGGTGGCTAGGCTTGAGAATATATTCAGTCAAGTGCTGCCAGCATTCACTAGGGGCGAGAAAAGCAAGCCACTGATTGACCTGCGGTAATATTGCAGTGGCTGTACTAGTTTCTAGGCCAGTGTTAAGAATTTGTTCTAGCGACAGTTGCTTGGTCATAGGTCTTTATAGGAAGACGTGATTCAGGCGATCGCTGTTCAGACCATCCCAGAAAACAGCAATAGCTTCAAGAATTTCTCTCCCTCCTTGATAGAACTTGTTGTGGTCAAAGTCTGACTGAAAATAAACCTCTTCAAGTTCCTCTAAGGTATGTCCAGCATGCTGTGCCTCAACACGATTGTGCCAAGAGAAGAACGCTAAGTGTAGCTGTGGATGTCGTGTTTGCTTAATGCGTGTTAGTCCGACCTCTAACTCCTGCCAGAAACCCGCTGCTGCCCAATTTTCAACTGCGAAGCTAGCACCCTGAGCAATTTGTGGGTCGTCGCTACCGTAAAGACGTTGCAGTTCATCGCAAAAATGCAAAGTTGTAGGTCGTCCATGCTTGCGTTTACCAATGTCTTCATAGTGCAAGCCCAAACCCTCTGCCACAGAGAGCAACCATTCAAAATGTGCTGCGCGGAAACGACATATACCACCGTCTACCGTACCCTCAGTATTAACTAATTCAGGGTCACCTTCCCGGTCTTTTTCATCCTCTGTTTGAGTCATGTGAGGGTTAACATTATGTCTAGGACTGCGGTAAATCACACCTAGTTCGTTCAGTAATATCTCACGGCTGGCACGTGATTGCTTGAGTGTAGGTGAGTTAATAACTTTCAACAGTGCCGCTACTAGGAATAGGTTAGAGAAGACCGAGAATTGACGAATGAAGTGCCGTAGCTCTTCGTCCGTAGCCCTGCCTTTGCTAAACCAGCTAGTATAGGCGTTATCAGTAATAATACGGTGCTGCAAAAATTCCTGGCCAACTTTAGTGAGGAAGTCTTGAAAGTCATTCACTTGATTTTGAGTGAGTTCGCCTTGAAGTAAGCGTTTATTGATACGAGAGGAAACGGTTAGACCAACCGGATCTGGTGTGAGAACTTGAGTCATAGAAAATTATCTCCCAGCAGCTTGACTGCCTCTTCATAATTAAGAAATCCAACTGTAAGCGTAGTCTTTGTCTTCCAACTGCAAAGCATACTTTGTGAGCCTTAGAGGATGAAAGGTATCAATCATTACAGCAAGTTCATTAGTCCGTTCCTTCCCAATTGATCCCTCATACATTCCTGGATGTGGACCATGAGGAATGCCACCAGGATGAATGGTAATTGACGCTGATTCAATTCCCTTACGGGACATGAAATTTCCAGCAACGTAGTAAATCACTTCATCCGAATCAACATTGGAATGGTTATAGGGCGATGGAATCGCAATGGGGTGATAATCGAACAAGCGTGGCACAAAGGAACACACAACAAAACCAGGGCCTTCAAAAGTTTGATGTGCCGTAGGGGGTTGGTGAATTCGACCTGTGATAGGCTCAAAGTCCTCAATGTTGAATGCAAAGGGGTAGAGGTGCCCATCCCACCCAACAACATCCAGTGGGTGACAATGATAGAAATAGCGAGTGATTCTGTTCCCAGCTTTGACTCTTACCTCAAATTCTCCTGTTTCATCGTGAGTGACCAGCTCATCGGGTGGGCGAATATCGCGTTCATTGTAGGGAGCATGCTCAAGAAATTGTCCATAACGATTGAGGTAGCGTGTGGGCGGTTCTATATGTCCGTTTGCCTCAATAACCAGCATTCGTTGCTCTATGTCTGCATCGGGTAAAATGCGCCACAGCACTCCTGTGGGAATCACCAAATAATCACCCTGACGGTAGCGGAGGATTCCATACTGACTTTCTAGAACTCCACTGCCCTCATGGATGAAAATCACCTCATCACCTTGAGCAAACCGATACCAGTACGACATCAGAGACGTAGGCTTAACAACTGAAATGCAAACATCTGCGTTTGCCATGAGTGGGATACGCCCTGCCACGGCATCCCCATTAGAAACCACAGTTGCTGTACGTAGATGGCGCTGACGCAAGGGACCTAATTCTTCATAAGGAATGTCCACCGTTCCCTCTAGCAAAATTTTGTGTATTTGGGTAGGTGGATGCAAATGATAGAGCAAGGATTGTATGCCTGAAAAACCACGTATCCCTATCAATTCCTCATGATAAAGCGAACCATCAGGTTGATAAAATTGGGTGTGTCGCTTGTGTGGAATCTTCCCCAGTTTGTAATAGTACGTCATAAGCTCATCTCCCTTGCCCTTGGGTCCATACTACTCAGATAAGCCTTTCACTCCCCTTCCCTTGTCCCCCTTGTCCCCCTTCCCTTGTCCTCCTTGTCCCCCTTCCCTTGTCCCCCTCTACTCTCCACTCCCCAACCAAGCTCACAAATTCCCTCGCAGCAACTGTTCTCGTTCAATTGCCTCAAACAAAGATTTGAAGTTACCCTCACCAAAACTTTGTGCACCATGTCGCTCAATCACTTCAAAGAAAAGTGTCGGTCGGTCTTGCACAGGCTGGGTGAAAATCTGGAGTAAATATCCATCTTCATCTCTATCTACTAAAATGCCTAATTCAGCTAATTGCTCGATAGGCTCATTAATCTTTCCCACTCGCTCTTCCAAGTTTTCATAATACGCTTTTGGTACGCTCAGAAACTTGACGCCTGCGGTCTTCATCTGGAGAACTGTGTCGATTATGTTATGGGTTGCACAGGCGATGTGTTGTACTCCTGGTCCATGGTTATATTCCAAGAACTCTTCAATCTGGGATTTGCATTTGCCTTTGGCGGGCTGGTTAATTGGCAATTTAATCTTGCCTGTACCATCCTGCATTACCTTGGAGATCAATGCCGAATATTCTGTGCAGATTGCCTGCTCGTCAAAATGCACTAAAAGATTAAAGCCCACGGTGTTGGCAAAAAACTCTACCCATTGCTCCATTGCTCCTAGTTCGACGTTTCCTACAACATGGTCAATCTCGTATAGTCCTACAAAGTTACCCTTATCAGTATGGTCTAAAGGCTCAAAGCCAGGAGCAAATACCCCAAAGTAATCACTACGTTCCACAAACTTGATTAATGTGTCACCATAGCCACGTATGGCTGCGTAGCGAAACACTCCATCTTTATCTTCGTCTTCCGTCGGAGGAATAACACCTACAGCACCACGCTTAGTTGTCTCCTGATAGGCGTTGAAAGCGTTTGGTACTTCCAAGGCAATCACAGCAACTCCATCGCCGTGCTTAAGCACACTTTGTGAGATAGGATGATTTGGACTTAGTGCTGTACTCAGAACAAAACATATATTACCTTGCCGGAGCACATAGGATGTGACCTCTCGTTTACCAGTTTCTAAACCTCGGTATGCTGTATTGGTAAATCCGAAAAATTTGGAATAAAACAACGCTGCTTGCCTAGCATTACCAACATAGAATTCTAGGTGGTCAAAGCGCTGTATGGGACAAAAGTCTTTCATGTGGATTCCGATTCCTTGTTTACTAGACATCATCCGACATCGTTCAACAATTCCTAAGTTGAATTAGGAATTGGCTCTATTCTCCCTATGAACTACTTACCGTTATTGCTAGGTAGAATGTTTATTTAGCGAACTGCCAAGACATCCAGAAAAATAATTAATTTTCTTAGAAAGAATTAGGCTTAAGTTTTAAATAAAAACTTTTAAGAAGATGAAATATTAAGTTTTTAAGCTCTAATTTAGATCTTTATATCATTTATTAACTGACATGCTCGGATTAACATCTTATTAACTATGATATCTACAAAACATCCTGAATGAGTACGCCTAGAGACATAAGTTGCTCAACAATCAAACTATCAAAGGAAAGAACTTATGTAGGATGAAATAAAGTTCAACGGTTAGGGAAACCTAAAGACCACTGTTGGATAACAAACTGATGAATACTTGAGGAGGAAGATTCAATGCTCGCATCAGTAAAGACACTTCTTTCATCAATTGTGGACTACGCTGGACTATTTCCTCCAGCCAAGCTTCCCTTGCATAAGGCAATGGCAAGTTATGTTGATCATCAGTTAACATCTTACAACTGGATGCTAAATCGTTTTGTTCTCCCAACATCCCAGTTGAAAGAATTTGAAGCCCTTCAACCAACATTTCAATTAAAACAGTGGCCACTCACTCTAATTTTCTCAAAAAATTGGGAGTTAGAAATAGAGATGGTGCGTTCTCTCTACAGCAAAAATCAGCTTAGTATTACATCTTTAGAATTTCCTCAGCTTTCATCTATCGAAATACAGAGAATCATCCCTAATTTAGTTGATGAAGTAGAAGTATTTTTTGAAATTCCCTTTAGTGTTGATTTACAGCCATATTTAACAGTACTCAAAAATACCCAAACATCTGCGAAAATCCGTACTGGAGGAATTACCATCGATACATTTCCTAGCGCTAACCAACTTTGTCAGTACATCTTGTCGTTTGCTAATGCCCAAATTCCATTTAAAGCAACCGCAGGTTTGCATCATCTATTACCAGGTAACTATCGCATAACATACGAGCCAGATAGCCCTTCAACTCAAATGCATGGCTTTTTGAATGTTATTGTTTTGGCAGCATTAGTTTATTGGCAAAAAATAACACCACAAACTTCTCTAGAACTCCTGCAAGAGTCTGCTAGCAAAAATTTCCACTTCACAGATGATGCTATTTCCTGGCGGAATTATCGTCTCAATATTGCAGAAATTGAAGAGGCTAGACAACGCTTTTTTCGCTCTTTCGGTTCCTGCTCATTTCAAGAACCAGTCAACAACCTCAAATATTGTCTCCCCTATGATTCTCACCAATCCCACCCACAACCCCAATTTACGTAGTTGGGTAGAATCTGCCAATCAACCAAATACTGATTTCCCAATTCAGAATCTGCCGTTTGGCGTTTTTCGTCCTCAGCGTAGTGCGCAAACACCACACATTGGAGTTGCTATTGGTGACCAAATCCTAGATTTGTATCTTTGCTGTAAAGCAGGACTGTTGCAAGAACTTCCAGAACAAGTGCAATTAGCCTGTGCAGAATCTAACTTAAATCAACTGATGGCAATGGGGAATGAAGTTGCATCAATGGTGCGCCATCACTTGAGTCATCTTCTGCAATGGGATGAGCAATCACCCCCAGCAGCACCAGAAATACTGATCCCTATGTCCAACGTTGAATTTTTATTACCTGCCAGTATTAGTGATTATACAGACTTCTATGCCTCAATTTTCCACGCTACCAATGTGGGTAGGTTATTCCGTCCTGACAATCCTCTGCTCCCCAATTATAAGTACGTTCCCATTGCTTACCATGGACGTGCTTCTTCAATTGTGCCCAGTGATACCACCATCAAGCGCCCTAAAGGTCAGATAAAAAAACCTGAAGTGCCAGCACCCATTTTTGAACCGACACAGATGCTGGACTATGAATTAGAAGTTGGGTTCTTTATTGGTGTTGGCAATGAGTTAGGACATCCCATACCCATAGATCATGCGGAAGAACACATTTTTGGGCTGTGCTTGGTAAATGATTGGTCAGCACGGGATATCCAAGCTTGGGAATATCAGCCTCTTGGTCCTTTTTTGGCTAAAAGCTTTGCTACTACTATTTCACCTTGGATCGTCACTTTAGAAGCTTTAGCACCCTTCCGTTGTCCTAGTTTTAAGCGCACCCAAGACGATCCTTTGCCTTTGCCTCATCTCTCTTCAACATTAAATACTGAAGCAGGAGGGTTTGATATTGTAGTTGAAGTGTTACTAAGTTCAATCCAGATGCGTGCAGCAGGTATGGAACCGTTGTGCTTGAGCCGTGGATCTTTCAAGCAGATGTATTGGACACCAGCACAGATGCTCACCCATCACACAAGCAATGGTTGTAACCTATGTCCTGGTGATTTGCTAGCTAGCGGAACTGTCTCCGGTGCTGAGCAAGGTTCTTTTGGGTGTCTACTGGAAATTACCCAGCGTGGTACTCAGTTAGTCGAATTGCCAACTCATGAAATAAGGTCTTTCCTATGCGAGGGCGATGAAATTATCTTACGCGGCTACTGTGAAAAAGCAGGTTATGTCAGGATAGGTTTCGGAGAGTGCCGGGGTGTGGTTCTTTGAATGCGTTTCAGTCCCCAAGGCGATCGCGCAGGGCGCAGCAGCAAAAGCCGAGGTACTTCGCGTACAACATCAAGCAAGAGAGAGACATTGACAATGGAAACCAAAGGCGTTCATGGCAACGACAATACTGCCCCATTTTCGAAAACTGATGAGGTGAGAAATGCTCTTATCGGACTCAAAGCCAAAGGTATCAAGGATTGGGAAATTTTGGATATTTGGGCGAAAATTCTTCATGAACAGGGTAACTATGCGATCGCCGTCACCCTGGAATCTGCAGCCTATGAGTTAGGTAAGCCTGTTGAATAGACACTCTAACTGCTTTAGCTGCTATTTTGTAGACGATACGATGGATAATACTATTGCTTTTAATAGTACTTATGTACTAAAATACGGATGCAAGGAGTAATATATCAGGTATTGCATTTACATCACAAGACGAACCTCGTGCTTAGACGGGTTAAAGGGGATTTCCTCTTTGACCTTTTTGTCATGCTAAGGGATTTTAAATTTGCCTTTAAAACCATCAAAACCCATAAAAAAAGCCCAGTGCATAAAAGCAGCTAGGCTCAGATTTAAATAGATCGCTTAATGACTAAGCTTTGAAGAGTTTCTGTGGTGTGGTGAGTTTGGAAAAGATCCGTATTAAATCAAGGCTTCATTGATAAAGATATTTATATGTTGACGCCAACAACAAAGATCTCTATCAATCAATTCTAATATCTCCATTCATAGTGTGCTTTAACCCACACACGACGGTGATTTCTGTACTCCCAATGTGCTGGAACTAATACACGGTGTCTAGCTCGTGCAATGAATTCTGATCTAGATGCAGTTGGGTGACCATCGCTATGTATAAAAATCTCTGATGCTGAAGCTTTTGCTCCTAGAGTAGTCATCATCAAAGGGATAGCAATAACTGTACCAGCAATTATCTTTTTCATACTACTTAACTTTCCTTGCGTGAGAGTGTGTTACTCTGTTGTTGATACTCACTATCTTAAGAGTCTAATTTCTTACTATGTAGTGAAAAAACTACTAACTTACTTATGACTGTAGTGGGTAGTTAAAGGTGACATTAGTCATGGTCAATGTTAGGAACTTTAAAAGCTTGAGTAACGTCGCCAAAAACGCAAAAAATCTAACCGATACTCATCTACATAGTATAGTGTGCTTACACAAGTCAACAAAAAAGCCTGGTGCATAAAAGCAACCAGGCTCAGATTTAATTCACCGATACCAACCGTTAAGAACTCATGCCAACAACTCAAGCCGCAGAAGCTTAGTTCAAATTAACCTTGACGACTTTGTTCTTTTCTTGTTGAGTCTTAGGCAGTGTCAAATTCAAAATACCATCTTTGTATTCTGCTGTAACATTGGTATTTTGAATTCGTGCAGAGAGAGGAATGACACGTTGGAATTTACCATATTGGAATTCAGTTACGGTACGACCATTCTCTTCAGATTTCTTTTCAGATTTCCGCTCACCGCTAATAGAAACAGCGTTTTCTGTAACTTGTATATCTAGATCTTTAGCTTCAATGCCTGGAACTTCTAGCTTCAGGTGAATAGCATCTGCAGTTTCATGCAGTTCAGCCGCAGGAACTCTTGTAAAAGCTTTTTCTCCTACTGTTTCTGGTTCTAAAGCTGAATCAAACAAACGGTTGATTTGACGTTGGAGAGTGTTGAATTCTTGCCAGGGATTGTAACGAGATAACATAACTTCTCCTTTTTTCTATTTTGCTTAATTCAAAATTTAATTACTTGCTTTAATCTCATATTATTAATTAACAAAAAGACTGTAAATTCGGTTTTTAGCACAAGTTAAATGATGATTACCGACCAAAAAAGTAGTGTGTTCTCAGGCTGCGGAAGCTTGCCATCTTCTGGTACGGTAAACCCTACAAATTGTCCTGGAAAATTTCTAAATATAAGACCACACTGTTAGAAACAGCATGGTCTGTGGTTAGATATAGAGATTTTAAGTTAGTTAATTTAGCTTAGCTACATAGAGCTACAACACCAATTTGTGGCATTCCGGATTTAGCTGAAGTATTTTTGTTGTCGTTTCACCTGATCTTCTACCCAAACAGCTGCCAATTGTCTCGATTCAGCTGCGATCGCCTTTGCAACTGGGCACTGCGTGATCGTGCAAAGCTAAGTAGGTAAGCTATCTACACAATTAAGGTGCTGACCAATCTCAGCAAATTTAAATTTATGAGATAGGTTAGACTGGTCAGATTCTACTATCACAGATTTTCAGGGTCAGCTAACCGGAAGCAATAATGCAATCTACCACAATCTCCTTCCCAGATACTCAAAATCATTGGGCACACTTATTTATTAGCGCTTTAACTCAACGTGGTGTCATCACAGGATTTCCCAATGGTTTATTTCGTCCCGATAACTCAGTCTCTCGCGCTGAGTTTGCTGCACTCCTATCTAAAGCGTTTCCAGAAGTTCAGCATATCAGGCAATACAAACCTTTTAGTGATGTCCCTGCTCATCATTGGGCAGCCTCTGCTATTGAAACAGCTTATGAAACAGGATTTGTGAGCGGGTTCCCAAATCATCGCTTCCATCCAGATAACAAAATTTCCCGAGTAGATGCTTTAGTTGCTCTGGTAACTGGATTGAATATCGCTTCTAAGGTAAAACCAGATTTAGCAACACTATTGCCGCAAATTTATCATGATGCAACTCAGATTGCTGACTATGCTAAAGACCGTATAGCGATCGCGACTAGTGCCGGATTAGTAGCTAATTTCCCAAATGTGAAATTACTCAATCCCAAACGTGCGGCAACTCGTGCTGATGTGGCGGTGTTTATTTATCAAGCACTACTCTATTTAGATGAAGTACCAAAGCTTACATCCGCATACTTAATTGTTCCACCATCAAGAACCACATCGCCACCTAAATCTACTCAGGTCAGTCTCAACATCAATCATCCTCGAGAATTTCGGGGAGTGTGGGTTGCAACTGTTTGGAATAGTGATTGGCCATCTACTGCAGGACTTGCTGTTGAACAATTAAAAGCTGAATTTACAGAAATTCTGGATCGCTTACATGCGCTGAAATTCAACGCCCTCATCTTGCAAGTGCGACCGGAAGGAGATGCTGTTTATGCTTCACAGTTAGAGCCTTGGAGTGCTTGGCTAACAGGAACTCAAGGTAAACCACCAAATCCTTTTTATGATCCTTTAGAGTTTGCGATCGCCGAATGCCATAAGCGCAATATTGAACTCCATGCATGGTTCAACCCTTACCGCGCCAAAACAGATACACGGCAAGGAAAAAACGTCCACCCTCACATTGCTATTACAAACCCTGAAGTGGTTTATCAATGGGGCAATCAACTATGGATGGACCCTGGCGCAAAAGTCGTTCAAGACAGAGCTTTCAATGTGATTATGGATGTAGTGCGACGTTATGATATTGACGGCATTCATCTAGATGACTATTTCTACCCCTATCCCATTGAAGGTAAATCTTTCCCTGACAACAAAACATATACAGCATATAAGGAAGCAGGCGGTGAACTGAGTTTAGGTGACTGGCGGCGGGAAAATGTTAATCAAATGGTCTTTCGCCTATCGACAGGGATCAAAGCAACCAAGCCCTATATCAAGTTTGGCATTAGTCCCTTTGGGATCTATCGCCCAGGGTATCCGGATGGAATCACAGGTTTAGATGCCTACAATGTCTTGTATGCCGACTCCAAGAAATGGCTTGAGCAAGGTTGGGTTGATTATCTAGCACCACAACTATACTGGCGCACTGACCAAACTCAACAAAGTTATCCTGTTTTGCTGAAATGGTGGACAGAAATTAACTCCAAACAGCGACATATATACGCGGGTAATAATATTGAACAGCTAGACGGCAAAGCATGGAAAGATGAGGAAATTAACAAGCAAGTAAAAATCAGCCGTAGTCTAGCAAGTAACTTATCACTCGGGAATATATTTTTCAGTATGAGTTCTATTACTGAAAACCGCCAAGGCATCGCTGATAACCTCACAAATTCCCTTTATACTCAACCTGCACTCGTACCTACAATGTCATGGCAGGATGCAACACCACCATCTCCTCCAATTGCATTGCAAGCTAACAACAATAAACTGACTTGGCAATCAGTTGATAATAAAATCCGTTCTTGGACCTTGTACAAAAAAAATGGAGGTACCTGGACATTACAGCAAATTTTGTCTGTAAATACAACAGTTGTGACAGTTGAACCAGGAACCTATGTGGTCTGTGCTGTAGATCGGTTGGCAAATGAAAGTGTGGGGGTAGTTGTGGATGTTGACAAATAAGCATTTTTGTCCATTCATAGCTTGGCATGGGTTTTTGTTGTGGCACTTTTGTTATTCCGGCAAGCAACGACAAACCCTGTGATGAGTGGGTGTGGACATTCTGGTGTTGAGGAAGTTTGTGGTACAAACAAGCTTGCTAGGAAAAAGGGATGGTTTGATAACTCAAAGATGCGGGGCTCACCATCAGAGTCATACCCAGTGATTTTCAGTCCTGCTTCTAAAATGGCGTCTTGGTATAGTGGATTGATTCCAAAGCGGCAAAAGTATTCCTCTGTGGCTGTGTCACATCCATACAAGCAGTGAGCCAAGGTGTTTGAAGCAATGTTTACGACCATCTTTTTACCTGCAATGTTACAACCAAGTGGGGTAATAACCAAGCACCCTTGCTTGGGATTGAACTCCGCAGTGGTAGCATCTACAATACCAAGTACGTTGCGAGCAAACTCCAAAACTGCATATTGAAAACCTGCACAAGTCCCGATGTAGGGAATATTATGCTCCCGTGCAAACCGAATGCCTTCAATACTACCGTTGAGTGAGTTAACGTCACCTGGTCCTCCCCAAATACCATCAAATTGTCGCAGAATCTCCACACCGTGAACCTCAAGCAGTGATTTAGTTGGTATCCAATGTTCTTCGACCGTTATACCTACAGCTACTGCTGCGTGATGAAGTGACTTCCCAGTCATTAGTTGTGCTAAGGACTTTGGATTGTAGTCACCAATAATGCCGATTTTGATAGTGTTCATAGTAGGTCGTTGAGATAAATTGTCCACTGACTTACTTAGATAATGTTTGTTGATCAAGCATTGTCATACCAGCATAGTTGTTATATTAAAATGAGTCAAATTTATTTGATTTCCTTTATATATGAAAAATATTCATATAACATTGGCACAAATACAAGCTTTTGTTAAAGTTGCAGAGACTGGTAGTTTTACGACAGCCAGTGAAGTTTTAGGAATGACGCAATCGGCTATAAGCCACTCCATCAGTAGCTTAGAAAAAGAGTTACAAGTTTCACTTTTAGAGCGATCGCGTAACGGTGTCTTCCTGACAGAAATTGGCAATCGGGTATTGGTACAAGCAAGAGAAATGTTGCGAATAGCTGAACAAATTCGACAAGAGACGGCGTCAATGGTTGGTCTTGAGTCTGGTAAAGTCCATTTGGGTAGCTTCCCTAGTGTCTCTGCGCGCATTCTGCCTAAACTGTTGCGTCAATTTCGACAACGCTACCCAGGTATCGAAGTTGTTCTGTTTGAAGGAACTGATGATGAGGTGCGAGAGTGGATTAGTTCACGTGCGGTTGATGTAGGCGTGGTTACACTACCTGTTGAGGGAGTTGATACTGTATCTATTGCCACTGACGAATTTTTAGCAGTAGTTGCTGCTTCTCACCCATTGGCAGCACTTAAGCAAATCCACATTCGTCAGCTTGCCACTGAACCGTTCATTATGTCGAAAGCTGGATGTGAGCCTGTCATTACAAATATGTTTCGCAAAGCAAAAGTGGTTGCCAAAACACAGTTTGAGGTTATTGACCTACGCACAATCTTTGCTATGGTTACGCAGGGAATGGGAGTAACAATTGTGCCAGAAATGGCATTGCCAGATAATTTGACAGAACTCAGTGTTTTAGCTCTTGAGCCAAAGGTGGTAAGACGATTAGCCTTTGCTGTTCCTTCTCTGGAAAGCGCTACACCTGCTGTTATTGCTTTTTTGCGTCACACACAAGATTGGGTCAGCTCACAATCACAATTGACAACAACTTTTGTTTGTTAGATAGATCAAAATTCTTGCAACTATGACTTCGTCTCGGCGTCACTTTTTTACGCTTGCTTTTTAGATTGAAACATGGCAAAGTATCTTTATAAACAATTGTAAATCAATCAAAATACCGTACTTTAAAAGAAAGTGCGATGTTTTGATGGTCTCTTCAATCATTAACAAAATGGGTTGGAACAGCCTAAGCTCCCGCCTGTAACTTTGATGAGAACCAGTTCAGTTGTTCAGAAAAACATGAGATCACACCATGAGCCAAGTTTTAGAAGAAGTTCTCTCAGCTAACCGTGTTTATGTTGAAGGCTTCGGTGACAAAGGTAACCTTTCCATCCCTCCTAGTCGTCGATTTGCAATTCTCACTTGCATGGATGCTCGACTTGATCCGGCAAAATTTGCTGGACTGGCTGAAGGAGATGCCCATGTGATCCGCAATGCAGGTGGACGTGCAAGTGATGATGCGATTCGCTCATTAGTTATCTCTTATAAGTTACTCGGGACTCGCGAATGGTTTGTCATTCATCATAGCAATTGTGGTATGGAAACCTTCACTGATCACATTATCCGGAATTTGCTAGCTAGTAGTCTCAAAACGGCATATCTTGATGAGACAGGTTGGCATGACATCGGGACTGGATCAGGAGCAAGTGAAGGTGATTTTATTGACTGGTTGACTATCGACGACCAAGCAAAAAGTGTCTACACAGACGTGAAGCGGATTCGCTCACATCCTTTGGTCCCACCAGAGATTCCTATCTATGGATATATTTATGATGTTAAGACTGGGAAATTAATTGAAGTTCCTGAAGCAACAAAAGTTGGTCAAGCTGTTTAGTTGATGCATTTCAGTTTGGAAGTCCCATAATTTTGTAGAATTTTTGGTGGTGATATCTGTGTTTTGGGAAATCCAATGAAACTGCTCTTCATATCCATCCCCGATAGGGATTTATTCAGTACAACTGCGACTATCAGCAATACAACACCACATATATGTAAGGGGAAGAGGTTGGCTGTGAATGAAAGCCGCAATAATTGGAAAAAACACTTCCAACGGCTATTCCTGCCGTTAATAACAGCAACAATGGCTTTTGTGCTCTTTACAGCACCCGTTTTTGCCACCAGTGTATCTGACATCCCCAATATTGCACCAGGCGAACATACTTGGGTTGTGGATCAAGCTGAAGTCATTAGTCGTATTAATGAAGGTAAAATCAGTAGTGCTTTTGAGGACTTAGCAAAGCAAACGGGCAATGAAGTTAGAATTGTTACTGTACGCAGACTAGATTATGGTGAAACTCCAGAGAGTTTTACAAAAGCACTGTTTGAAAAGTGGTTTCCCACAAAACAAGCACAGGCAAATCAAACTATATTAATGATTGACACTGTGACAAACGGAACCGCCATTGTCACAGGTGAAAAAGTAAAGTCTTTGATGCCTGACGAAGTCGCTAACAGTATAGCGTCGGATACTGTTTTGGCACCATTGCGGGACGGCAACAAATACAACCAAGCGTTTTTAGATGCAAGCGATCGCCTAGTTCCTGTTCTATCTGGTCAACCTGACCCTGGTCCACCTCAAATTGTTGATACAGAACAGGTAGAAGGAACCTTTACGAAGGCAGAAGACACCGACAAGGGGAACGCAACTGCTTGGGTTATAGGACTTTTAATTGCTGCTACCATAATCCCGATGGCGACTTACTATATTTACTTAGCCGTTCAACCCTCTTCTGAACAGTAACGAAGATTGAGGCGTGAGGAATTGAGAATTAATAACTCCTCACTCCTAGCTTTTCAATCTTGAACATACTCTTGTCCTGTGACCAAAGCATACTCAGCCCGGACAAATTCCCTGCCTAGATAAGCTGCATGGTCCAATAAAGATACTGGACAGGGTTGTTGTTGTTCAAAAATTTTTACGCACAATTCCTTCGCTGTTCTCCCACTAAACAACGTTGCGTGAGTTCGTTCCACCTTTCCTCGTGCAGGAATCACCTTTCCCGTTTCTGGATCGACAGCCAAACCGTGCTCATCAATTACATTTGTGAAATGCTTGGCACAGATCAATCCCTCCTCTCGATTTAGGTAAATAATAAAATAGCCAACTGGATCAAGATCAAGATGACGCTGAGAAAGCTTTTCATCAATTGCTGTCAAATCTTCAATAGTTAAACCCATAATCACCAAACAATCAACTTGTATCAGAGGTTCTTCACCCCTTCTCAAGTGTAATTACTCCTCTGTGACTTGGTGTAGCGTATTGAGAAGTTAGGAGTTAGGAATAGGGGGTAGGGAGTAAAATTAGCTCCTTGTCCCCCTTCCCCTGTCCTCCTATGCCCCATGCCCTAACTTCCCTGCTTACTAAACGGCAATTCCTCATTAATTGCCTCAATTTCTTGCTGTTCTAGCTCATTAACCTCAGTGATGTAGTGGCATAAAATCTGTGCTAAGCGATTATTGTAAAAACGGTGCAAACTGTAGTTGGGGGTAGCAGGAAAACCACGACGCTTTTTGTGACGTCCACCGGCTCCAGGATCGAAAATTTGAATACCGTGAGCGATCGCCCACTCTATTGGTGAGTAATAACAAGCATCAAAGTGTAAACAATCAATTTCTTGAAAACTACCCCAATAGCGTCCGTATAATCTATCACCTTTAAATAAACAAAAAGACATACCAACAGGTTGCTGATTATTTTGCTCACTATATGCAGCAAAAAACAGAACTCGATGTCGATAATTAGTATGTAGCTGTTCAAAAAACTGTTTTGTTAGGTATTTACTACCCCACCAACCAAATTTATCACAGGTATCGGCATAGAATTGATACATCAGAGGGAACAATGACTTGGGAATTTGATCCCCCATATGAGGTTGTAGTCGCAAAGCAGCTTTTTCTACGGCTTTACGTTCGCGCTTAATATTGCGCCGTTGGTTGGCATTGAACACTGCTAAATATTCATCAAAATTGTTAAACCCAAGATTTTGCCAAATGAAGCTGTGGTGCAACCATTTGGTGAAGCCGTGACGTTCTAAAATGGGAAGCCAATCTTGATCAACATAGAGAAAATTACAACCAGATATACGATGCTTCAGGCAGAAGGCATCGATCTCATGAACCATCATTGCTGTAATTTCATCTTCATCTTCTCCTGGAGCAATTAGAAATCTGTAGCCTTCGGCAGGAGTAAATGGCGACATCCCCAGCATTTTTGGGTAATAATCTATGCCTAGGCGTTGTGCTAAGTCTGCCCACTGATGATCAAACACAAACTCACCATAGCTGTGTCCTTTAAGATAAAGTGGGGCAGCAGCAATGAGTGTTCCATCACGCCATATCGTTAAGTGATTTGGTAGCCAGCCAGTTTTAGCCGTAGCGCTTTGGGAAGCTTCAAGAGTAGAGAGCCACTCCCACTCGAAAAATGGAGTTTTTAATGGCAATGCCAGAGAATCCCACGCAAGCTTGGGAACCTCAGCAATTTTGTTAATCCAAACGACTGAATAGCGAGGCTTTAGTTGTTTCACCATCTGAGGCTTTTGAGATACAAAAGTTAGCAAAAGCTTTATATAGCGTAATCTAATCTGCTAGATGTTGGAGGCGGTAATTAAGAAATACTTCTTGCTCAATAGTATGAACTTCCACTAGTTGCAATCGGGGAGCCACCTGGGCTAAAAATCCTCTACCTTCTACAGGTGTGGGTGCACTTGAACCGCCCAAAATCAAAGGACACACAGTCAACCAAATTTCATCAATTAAATCCAACTCCAGCATTGAAGCAACTAATTCGCCACCACCCAGTATTGCCAAGCGTGCCATACCCAAGTTTGTTAAATGTTGTAAGGTCACGGGGATGTCTATTTCTCCTGTTGGAGTTTCAAAAACCAAAATCTGCTCAAATTCTTGACGTCCTTGCCAAAAAAGTGATCCTGCTGTTGTTGTTAGCAGCCAACGAGCAATTTGCTGCTGAAAGAAACGAATTTCCGGATTTAGGTCTGCAAGATGTGTAATTACTATATGAACTGGTTGAGGGGGTTTCCCCATCTGTATTCTATGTTGCAGTAGTGCTGGATTTGATATCGTTAATGTAGTACCGTAGGTGCGAAGAGTACCAGCACCAAATAAAACGGCATCAGCAGTAGCGATTTGTCTTTCCAGGTGTTCTTGATCTGCTCTTGATCCAAATCGCGCAGGTTCTCTTGTGACATCTGCAATTTTTCCGTCTGCGCTCATGGCCAAAATAACTACGGTATGAAGACGATGTTGCACCATTATAATAATTATTTATATTTTTTTAGCGGACTTGTTGATTCTCAAAAATATTTATCAAGGGATCTCTCAATTACCAAATTTCTCTAATATATTAGTGGAATGCAATAATAGTCGTTATAGTAGCTAATCTCTTAAATTGTTTGTGTGTGGTACTTCTTTTTGGTATTAAAGTATTTTATATTTTTAGGGTGGTGATTAAAATAATTTTTCCTCTTGCAATAACTTTATCTGGTTTAATCACATATCGTTGCTGTTCCAGTTGGCACATACCAAGAGAGACTGCCGATGGCTAAACCCCGTCAATCATCATTTCGTCGTATATTGGTGACGAGAATTTTGCTACTGTCAATCCCAGTTCTATTGATAGGGGAGGTTGTAGCCTTTAAGAGGGCACGCTCTAGTTTGTTGGAAACTGCTCGTCAAAACTTAACAGAAAGCGCTATTCTCAAGGGAGAAAACATTGCCAATGAGATTGCTGCTCTAAAAAGTAACTTGCTCAATTCAAGCCAAACTAGAATTCTTCAATCAGGCTCACCTGAGCAGTTACAACAATTTATCACTCGGCTAGCACAACAACTGCCACAGCAAATAGAGTGTGTTCAACTGACAAATTTAAAAAGCGGCAACATAGTCGCTACAACTTGTGATGATGATCCCGTTGACGACTCACAATTATCTTTTTCTAGTGAGGGAGTAGAAGCAGAAGTCATATTACCGCCAGATATCGGTATAACTGGTAGAAAAGATACACAAAATCAACTGGAATTACGCCTATCAGCTCCAGTCTATGATCGTGCAGGTGAATTGCGTTATGCCTTGACTTTTCAAGCGGCATTATTACATGAAAAACCAAAAAATAAGCCAGGTATATTAACAGGTTCCACAGTTGTCATAGCTGAAAATGGAACAATTTTGGCCCATCCAATTGCTAGTATTATTGGAACTAATATAGAACAGCATGCAGATGCCTCAAGGCTCAAAAAAATTGTAAAAAATGCGATCGCAGGTCAACAATATTTTCTACATTTCTTCTTTGAAAAAGAAGGAGAAGAGCTACTAGCTGGCTATGCTGCTATTGATGATCCCACAACAACAGGAAAATCTCAAAAATGGGTGATTTTAGCGGTTACGAGTTTAGACAATGCCCTCTATGGTCTTAGAGATATCAAAGTCATCTTGATTGTGCTGACAGTTGGCTTGATTGGTGCAAGTGTATTAGCTTCGCTTTATGTAGCGCGTTACCTAGCGCGTCCTGTAGAAGAGTTACGAGACTATGCTCTCAATCTTCATCTAAACCAATCAGCAGAGCCAGTTCCTCACAACTTTCAAATCAAAGAATTCAATCAACTGGCGCAAGCAATAGACCAAATGCTTGACCGACTGAAAGCTTGGGCAGAAGAACTGGAAATAGCCTGGAAAGAATCAAAAACAGCGAACCAGGTGAAAAGCCAATTTTTAGCTACGACTTCCCATGAGTTAAGAAATCCTCTAAATATTATTATCAATTGTGTTCGCTTGGTTCGAGATGGCTTGTGTGATGACCGAGAAGAAGAATTAGAATTCCTCAAGCGTGCTGATGATACAGCAATTCACTTGCTAGGTATTATTAATGATCTACTCGACATTTCTAAAATTGAAGCGGGAAAGCTTTCTGTATCCTTGGAGGTGATTGATCTCCAAAAAATACTGAAGGATGTCATTAACATACAATCTGTTAATATTCAGCAAAAAGGCTTACAGTTGAATATCCCTCAGATGAACGAGCCATTGATGGTCAATGCTGACCCAGCAAAGCTCAAGCAGGTGCTTATTAACATTATTGGTAACGCCACTAAGTTTACTGACGAGGGAAGCATTACTATTACGTTAGAAATTGAACCTATCAATGATAAATCTCAGGTCGTTATTAAGATCAAGGATACAGGTATAGGAATTGATCCCACCCATCAACAAAAACTATTTCGCCCCTTTGTTATGGTAGAGGGGGCAAACACACGCAAGTTTGGTGGTACAGGACTGGGATTGGCAATTTCACGTAATTTAATTGAACTGATGAAAGGTAGCATTACACTTGAGAGTGCCGGGATCAATGAAGGCACAACAGTTACCATTATTTTGCCTTTGATTGATGACTCAATGCTAACTAGCCCAGAAGAACAAGGAAGCTCAGATAATCTTGGAGTAACTTCTGTGTCTATAGATCAGGGAACAAAAGGGATCAGCAAAGTAGAAGAAACAGAAAGAAACACCCAGATACCAAAACAGGAAAATTTACCTCCACCGCCAGCGAAGCGCGTTCCAGTATCATCTATCAAGCAAGATTGCAAGAATTAATACTCATTTGGTTGCAAAACCACTGGTTTGCCGCTTTGATTCAAAGATTCCGTCAAAGCAGCGAGAATTTGTACTAACTGTGTGCCTACCCAGCCCGATGAAACCACTGAGGAAGTATTAGAGAGGACACAGCTTATAAAGCGATCGCAAACTCGTCTTAATGGTTCGTCCGTTTCTACTTCCAGTACTTGCTGCTTTTGATGAATAGGAATAAATTGATCACCCCTGCGTTCAAACTCACCATGTAATAAGGTTAACGGTGATAACAACGACATTTCATCAAAAATTAAACTCCCTGAACTGCCTACAACTCCCAGTCTTCGCTGTTTATCAGGATTGAGCCAACACAGGTGAATGTATGCTCTAAACCCACTTGGGTATGTGAGTGTCACCCAGACAAGGTCAGCAAGAGGTGAAGCGGAAGGTGAGCCTTGCAGCCATGTTGTACCTGTCGCCTGCAAAACTGAGGGCATTTGACCAAGCCAGAAGTTGAATATGGCAATATCGTGAATAGCTAAATCCCAAAGTGCATCAACGTCTTGACGGACTGGTCCTAAATGGGTACGAGTGGCATAGCCATAGCGCAGATCGCCTAATTGACCTGCTTGAACTACAGTTCTTCCTTTCTCAACTGCAGGATGAAATAAATAGGTGTGATCAACCATCAGTTGCCTTTGCTGTATTTCTGCTATTTGGCAGATTGCCTGGCATTCTGTTGGATTCAGAGTTAAGGGTTTTTCTACCAACACATGATATCCCCAATGTAAAGCATCAACAATTAATGAGTAATGAGTGCTCGCAGGAGTAGCAATGACTACTGCCTGCAACCCTATTAATTGCTTGATATCTTGCCAATTGGTTGTCAGTAGTACACTGGAATCTAGTTGATATTGCTGTCTCACTGCTGCTAAGCGTTCTAGACTCAGATCTACGACCGCCTCTATCTTTGCCTGGGGATGTTCTAAGAAATTTCGAAGTAAATGTACACCCCAACGCCCAACCCCAATGACAGCAATTTTAATCATTTCCTCAATTGTCCTTTGTCAAGTATTCTTTGTTATTTGTAACAAATGACAAAGGACTCATTAGGGTTTTTCCTGAGAATTTAGTGCAAAAAAAGCTACTTTGGCAGCTGCTTGTTCGGCAGCTTTAATAGAACGTCCCTTGCCTTGACCTAACTTTTGATCGTGTAACCAAACCTCAGCAATAAAACGCTCCTGATTATGGGGAACTTGACTACTTTCCACAACCCGATACTCAGGTAAAACTTTAAAATGAGCCTGAGTCCATTCTTGCAGAGCGGCTTTGTAATTTAATCTGGCTGGATCGAGACGAATTTCTGCCGCTAGCTGTTTAAAGTGGGGATCTAACCAAGGTCGAATGAGTTCTAAGTTGTGAGTGCTGAGATACAGTGCACCCAAAACAGCTTCAAAGGCATCTGCTAGTCGTGACTCCTGACCAGCTTTATCAGCACCAGCACTACTAGAGATGAGCAAGTATAACTCCAAGCCATACTCTTGTGCCAATTGAGCAAGCACGCGATCGCTCACCAGAACCGAACGAATTGCAGCAAAATCCCCTACTGAGCAATCTGGATAATTGTCCCACAACACATTAGCTGCAACCAACCGCACAACTGCATCCCCAACAAACTCCAGTTGTTCATAATTTGCTGACTCAGAGACAGTTGGATGAGTCAACGCCAAGTCCAAAAGTTGCCATTTTATTTGAGTAACTTCTGGCAAACCCAATTTTCTAACTAAACTTTCAAGCTGCCGCTGACGGCGTGGATAGGCAATAGTCATGAGTCACTGTACTTAAATAAGGAGAGAGCAAGACATAAGCCGGGTTCTGTTCTCTTGCGAGGGTGGTTATCTATCTGGGACGCTTGTTACCAAACGCCTCTAGCGGCTCTAAGATAACGGAACTGGTAAAAGACCAACCATAGTTCCTTTCGCCTTGCTCCCAACCGGGGTTTACCGAGCCAGCGCCTCTCGACGCTGCTGGTGCGCTCTTACCGCACCTTTGCACCCTTACCCTCTTCAGTTATCAGTTATCAGTTACCAGTTATCAGGTATTGACTGTTCACTGATAACTGAAAAAGGGCGGTATGTTTCTGTGGCACTATCCTCACGATCACTCGCACTGGGCGTTACCCAGCAAGTTTGGTCTTTCGGGAGCCCGGACTTTCCTCAAACCAGCTTTATTGAGACTGATCTGCAACCGCCTGCGCTTACTCTCTCCTAATATTCCAGTGTAGTCTGGGATGGCCAAAGCGTGTCAGCATCTTTTTTATCTTCTCTTGTTCCAAGGTAGAGCGTATGTCCAAGGTAGTTTTTTGACAGTGAAGGGACACTTAATGACGCAGATAGGAGGTGTACTATCACCTGAAGCTATACCTAAATTTGTTTCAGCTAAGCGTAGCACTAAGTCTAGGGAAAACGAAAAAATACGTTTTCGATCATTAAACTCATTAAACTGTATTCTTTGTGCCCTCACAGGGCTTGTTTTCCATTTGAGAACATTGGCAACTGCATTTTTTGGTACGTATGTTCCAGTCTCTTTGTCCCGCTGTAAAACACTCTCAGAGGTTATTGTTTCTCTAAGAGTTTTACCAGGAACAACCAAACTAGGAGTTTGAGAGACACCCAAATCGCGTATTATATCTGGCGATTTTCTAATAACTCGCTTTGAAGTACCATCAAATTCTTCAAAAGCGCTATTGTCCCAGTCAACATATATTGCAAGATTCTGGGACTTATTTTCAACACTCATTGATAAATCTTGTGGATTTTCTATTGAATAGGAAGGTTTAAGTGAAAATCCAATTGCAATCTTCTCGTGTAGATTTTTTTCTTTGAGTTGTTCATCAACAGATGCTTTATTAAATTCCAGCTTTACTTGGTCGTCAATTGATTCGACCATTTGATTAAAGACATAACTGATGCCAATAACATAAAAAGTCAACATAATTAAATTACTATCAGTGCTTCTCATAACTTAGAATATGAACCTCCTATGTTAATTTTTAATATTCAGATTTTTAGCTATTAGGAATAGTTAATTATACTTTAATCGTGCTTAATTGTTGAGTAATTTTCAAGCCAACCTCGCCGCCAGAAGAAGAACATTAGCCCACCAGCAATTGTTGCCATGCTTGCTAAGCAAATTGGATAACCCCAATAAGATTTCAGTTCTGGCATATGTTCAAAATTCATACCATACACACCAGCAATAAAAGTCAGTGGTATAAAAATTGCTGAAACTACCGTTAGTAATTTCATAATTTCATTCATTTTATTGCTAACTGCTGAAAGATAAACATCCATTAAACCTGAAGCTAGCTCTCGATATGTTTCCACCATATCCATCACTTGGACTGCATGATCATAACAGTCTCTGAGATAAATTCTCACCTCCTCGCTGATATGTTCATAGCCATCTCGAATCAAGGAGTTAATGACATCTCTTTGGGGCCATATAGCACGACGTAGTTGCAGCAATTCTCTTCTAATTTGATAAATTTTTTGTAGTGTTTGTCGGTTAGGGTTAACCATGACTTCTTCTTCTAACTCTTCCAAACGTTCACCGTAACCCTCCAGCACTGGGAAAAAACCATCTATAATTGCATCTAGCAGAGTATAGACTAAATAATCGACTCCTTGTTTGCGGATGATACCTTTGTTATGGGAAATGCGTGCTCTGACACCGTTTAAGCAATCATGCTCTGGTTCTTCTTGTACAGTCAGTAAATAATTTTTAGATAATACAAAACTAACTTGCTCACTATGAAAGCCATATGTTCTCTCCTTGGGTACGATCATCCGAGCAATGATTAGCAATTGGTCTTCATAATCCTCGATTTTTGGACGCTCTGGTACATTGACCATATCTTCCAACACCAGAGGATGTAAATCAAAAATATCTCTTAATCTTTGCAAAATGTCTACACTGCCTAAACCTTGCACATCTACCCAAGAAACAGATTCTTGATCTAAGTAAGCAATGCATTCTTCAGGTGTCTTTAATTGTTTGTGGATAACACGAGTTTGGTCATAGTCCATCAAGAAAATAACTGGCTGTGGAGCATTTTCATCAAGGATGATTGTTCCTGGTAAAGTTCCAGGATAATGATAAAACTCTTTTGTGTAGGGTTTATTTTCTTCCGAAAAAGGGCGGGGACGTTTTTTTGCCATATAAATTTCCCTGTTTGATCCTCAAAACCAAAGCATAATACGAAAAAACAGTTTGTTGTGCAACAAACTGTTTCAAGAAGATCTATATAAATCTATAATTCTTATCGAGAAGAGACGGCATACTGAACCAGATGACCAAGACCCTGCCGTAAGGTCTCCAATCCTAAGCGCTTGTCTGCTGAAATAAATACTGCTAAAGGAAATTCTTCCTGCGCTAGGGCTAAAGTCTCGCTACTTACTTGATCTATTTTGTTAAAAGCGACGAGTGCTGGACCAGGTGTCACCGGCATTTGCGCTAGGATTTCCCTGACTGATCGAATATGACTCAACCAAGCAGGGTGGGACAAATCTACCAGATGAAGTAACGCATCTGCTTCTGTGACTTCTTCTAGGGTAGCGCGGAAGGCATCCATTAAAGATGCAGGTAGTTCGTGAATAAAACCCACTGTATCTGTCAGTAGAATTTCTTGTGGCTCGCCATTTGTTGCATGAGGAATCACAAGACGGCGCGTAGTGGGATCAAGAGTGGCGAATAATTGATCAGCAGTGTAAACTTCAGCATTTGTGAGGGCATTCAATAGAGTGGATTTACCAGCGTTGGTATAACCAACCAATGCCACTGAAGGAACGTCCTGATGTTGTCGCCGCTGTCGCAACCGCTCTCGGTGTGCTTGTAGCTGGTTAACTTCCTGTTGGAGTCTGGCGATACGTCTTCCAATGGCACGGCGTTCGGTTTCTAGTTTTGTTTCACCAGGACCACGCGTACCAATACCACCACCGAGCCTGGACATTGCTTGGCCTCTACCAGTCAGTCGCGGTAGCATGTATTCTAACTGTGCTAACTCAACTTGTAACTTACCAGCACGAGACTGAGCCCGTTGGGCAAAGATATCCAAAATCACTTCAGTGCGGTCAACCACTCGAACACCAATTTGAGCCTCTAGGTTGCGGATTTGTGCTGGTGAGAGGTCGTGGTCAAAGACTACGAGATTGGCTCCCAAAGTTTGGGCAGTGAGAGCGATTTCTTGGACTTTACCTTCACCAACTAATGTCTGAGGATGAATGCGCGATCGCTTTTGCCGCATCATCTGTAAGACTTCTCCTCCTGCTGTATCTACCAAGCGCCCTAATTCTGCCAAGGTGTTTTGGAAGTATTGAGCAGTCATATCATCGGTCATTACACCGACAATGAGGACACGATCATGGTCAGTGTCTACTTCTTGGGCAACAAATTCTCGTCGGAATTCTGCTTCTAGTTCTTCAACCAGATCGATAAAGTCCTGCTTTGTCAACATATCCAGACTCATGGGCGGTGATACGCTCCAATTTGGAGATGACAAATTGCTCCATTTTTCCTGACCTTTTCCAACTCCTCCACTCTCAGAGGATGGATCAGGAGAAACTTTTTTTATTGCAGGACTGGCTGTTAGCAGAATACGAGAATCTTGGGGTATCAAATGAGCTAAATAAGCTTCTTTAACATACCCAGTCGCGCCACCACCCCGTCGTTGAAATCCCGTCCCGGTAATGTTTAACACTACCAGGGCATCTAATCTTTGCAGTGCCATAGCTGTTAGCGCTGCTTCATTAGGTGGCTCTGACTTAAGATGAGTAGATATACAACGAATACCGCTCAGTCGCTCTGCACCATATCGGGGCAGTTCCAGTGGTGGAATTTGCGTCTGACGCGGTGAGCCTATGCCGACGCGAATCACCTGTCCACGACGGTTGAGGTAGGCACATATGGGCTGGTTGATTTCACTGCTAATTGCTGCCAGTCGCTGGGAAAACTCGGGCGTAGTGATGCGATCGCCCGGTATACGCTGGTGGTGATACAGCCGCTGTAGTTGTTTTAGCTGGCTGGACTTTAGACCTTGAAGGTTACCAAAGATAGTCTCGATAGGCATTTATGACCAGTAAAATGGTTCCTCGAATCCATCTCTTACTATTTTACAACACCGTTTTTAGGTTCGTACTGAGTGTGTTAACAGATGCAATGTTACTTAACCCTTGACTGTTCAAAACTTGCTCCCTAAGGGAGAGATCGCACTAGAGCAGTAGAACACTCAAAGCGATACGCTAGAGGCTGAAGCATAAAAAAAGTCTATGATACCTTCAGAAATTGCAGATACGCTAGTAGAGTTATTTGGTGCAGCATCTGTTAATGCTGTTGCACCTGGTTCTTGGCAAATAGAAACTTCTGATCTACGGCTGTTGGTTATACTCTCAGACGATGAAAGTTGGATCAGAGTTTTACTACCAATTGCATCCATACAAGATGCCTTACCGTTTTTAGAACAGTTATTAGAAGCCAACTTTGATGATACTCACGAAGTACGTTACGCTATACATCAAGACGTAGTGTGGGGAGTTTTTCAGCATAACTGCCGCAGTTTAGTTGTGGACGATTTTCGAGATGCGATCGCCCAACTTCTAGCCATGTTTGAGGTTGGTTTAGATGATGCCTTTAATAGGCTGACAGAAACCCGTATCCGGCAGATCATCGTGGCTGCAAAACAACAAGGTCAATCTATGCAAGCCACAATGCAAAGCCTAGAGCGCTTTTATGCAGAAGGATTAATGGGTGACTTCGACCAAACCCCACAGGTGCAAGAAGAGGTTTTGGCTGCTTGGCAGCGCCAATTAGAACGACTATGGGATGAAGTAGAAGTTTGAAGCAAATTTAAGATTTTAGACTGGTGGTTAGTAGAAGCTTGGGTGATATCTAGTCAAAAAACTAACCACACTCAACTCATAACCAACCAAGAATAACATGGATATCATTCAAATTCTTAAAGAAGACTATCAAAGATTTCCTGTTAATCAGACCTACAGTATCTACGCTCAAGATGTTTATTTTCAAGACCCGCTTAACAAATTTAGTGGGGTTGAGCGGTATAAGCAGATGATTAAATTCATCAAGACTTGGTTTATAGACACAAAAATGGACTTACATAAAATCCAGCGTTTGGGGGACACGATCAAAAGTGAGTGGACACTCAGTTGGAATTCTCCCCTTCCTTGGAAACCGCGAATTCACATCTCTGGCTGGAGTGAATTGCGCCTCAACTCGGAAGGTTTGATAATTTCCCACATTGATTATTGGAACTGTTCACGTCTAAATGTGTTGCAGCAGCATCTATTGGCAAGAAACAGTCGATAATGTAAATAAATGTAAAAACTTCTCAGACAGATCATTCATGCGTGTAATTTTGATGACAGGCAAAGGCGGTGTAGGAAAAACCTCTGTAGCCGCCGCCACTGGCCTCAGATGTGCAGAACTAGGTTATCGTACACTAGTTTTAAGCACAGACCCCGCTCACTCTCTGGCAGATAGCTTCGACCTTGAACTAGGACATGCACCACGGCAAATCCGTCCAAATTTGTGGGGTGCGGAACTAGATGCGCTGCAAGAACTAGAAGCAAACTGGGGTTCGGTGAAACGTTACATTACCCAAGTGTTACAAGCACGAGGTTTGGAAGGAGTACAGGCAGAAGAGTTAGCAATTTTACCAGGCATGGATGAGATTTTCGGCTTGGTAAGGATGAAACGCCATTATGATGAGGGCGAGTTTGATGTGTTGATTATCGACTCAGCTCCCACAGGAACAGCACTACGCTTGCTAAGTCTACCAGAAGTGAGCGGCTGGTATATGCGCCGTTTTTATAAACCCTTTCAAAATATCTCAGTAGCACTCAGACCACTTGTAGAACCTATCTTTAAGCCGATCGCTGGTTTTTCTTTGCCAGATAAAGAAGTTATGGATGCGCCTTACGAGTTTTATCAACAAATTGAAGCGCTGGAAAAGGTATTGACGGACAACAGTCAAACCTCAGTGCGCTTGGTAACTAACCCGGAAAAGATGGTCATTAAAGAGTCCCTGCGCGCCCATGCTTATTTAAGCTTGTACAATGTGGCAACAGATTTAGTTGTTGCCAATCGAATCATTCCTAGCGAAGTGCAAGACCCTTTTTTCCAACGTTGGAAAACAAATCAGCAGCAGTATCGCCAAGAAATCCATGAAAACTTCCATCCTCTACCTGTTAAGGAAGTGCCATTGTTTTCTGAAGAAATGTGTGGCTTAGCTGCCTTGGAGCGTCTAAAAGAAACGCTCTACCATAACGAAGACCCGACTCAAGTTTATTACAAAGAAACAACTATCAAAGTCATTCAAGAGCAAAATCAATACAGCTTAGAGCTTTACTTACCTGGGATTCCCAAAAACCAGATTCAACTTAGTAAATCGGGTGATGAATTAAATATCACAATTGGCAACCACCGCCGTAACTTAGTCTTACCACAAGCCCTTGCAGCACTCCAACCATCCGGAGCCAAAATGGAGGAAGACTATCTCAAAATCCGCTTTAGTGAGAATGTAAAAGTTGGTTAAGAGCCATTAGTGAACACGCCTTGAGGAGCATCCCAATTTGGCAGATTTATTTTGTAGTGCGAGCATCTTGCTCGCTGAATATCTCAAGCGAGCGAGACGTGAGTGCAAAGCACACGCTTCGCGAACGCACTACTGATTCCATTCAGGAAATGCTCCCACTCCTTGTGCGTAGGGACGTTGCCATGCAATGTCTCTACGTTGTTTTGAAATAAAAATATACCTCACCAGTCTTACAGAAGATTGGGGTCAATACCCTTTTGTTGCAACTTATGACAAACTACACCTGAAACCAAGCTGTCAACGCTACGGCTAGTGCATCTGCTGCATCATCTGGCTTGGGAATTTCGGCCAAATTTAACTCTCGTGCCACTGCCTGTTGGACTTCGTATTTCTCAGCGTTGCCATATCCTGTTAAAGCCTGTTTAATTTGAGCTGGGGTAAATTCGACAGTTGGGATTTGACACTGCCCCAGTACCAACATCAATACACCCCTTGCCTGTGCTACTAAGATAGTATTCGACATACGATAGAAGAATAATTTTTCTATCGCTACTAGTTCAGGCTTCAATTCCGCAATCAGGGTGTGCAAATCATCATATAAAGTACAAAGTCTCTGTCCGACTTCTGTATTTGCTGGTGTGCTAATGACGCCAAAGTCTAGTAAGGTGACAGAACCATCTTGCGCCTTTGTTTCGTATTGTTTGCAGGTAATTGCCCCAAACCCCAAGATAGCCAAACCAGGATCTAATCCTAAAATTCGTTTTTCCATTAATATCTCTTTAACCAAGTCTGGGTATGATTTTGCTATGAATGGGAAACAGTTGGGACTAAGCCTTCTTAATCAAAATTGTAATAATTCCATACTTGGCATTTAGGCCAGGTAGTGTACATTTTCTGTTATTCATTGTTGTTTATACCACTGCTCCAAACAAGGTATGTCAATTGGTTTTCTCAGACAAGCCCTAAATACTCTGCAAAAGCAGTCCCGCAGTCGCACGTCCTATCGAGTCAACCAGTGGTTTAAGTGGTTATCCCCTGGATTGTCGGTAAAACGCTGGCTGTTGATTAGTGTGGGGGGTGTCGTGCTAGCAAGTCTGGGGTTAGCTATTTCGATTAAACTGACACCAATTTTTTGGATGATTCAGTTGTTAAGGGACTTTCTGGGACTAATCACAGACATCTTACCCTATTACATTAGCGGACCACTTGTGATGCTGAGTGGCTTACTGTTGCTTCTTTGGGGACAGACCCGCACGGTAGGTTCAATTACTCAAGCGTTCAGACAAGAAGGTGATGAGGAACTTATTGATGTTCTTATGGCACATCGCCGATTGTACCGAGGTCCAAAAATTGTAGTCATTGGAGGTGGCACAGGGCTATCTACACTACTCAGAGGGTTAAAAACCTACAGCGCTAATACTACCGCAATTGTTACTGTAGCAGATGATGGCGGTTCTTCAGGTCGGTTACGTCGAGAAATCGGTGTTTTGCCACCAGGTGATATTCGCAATTGTTTGGCAGCCCTAGCAGACGAAGAAAAGTTATTGACAGAACTGTTTCAGTACCGTTTTCGTGCAGGAGACGGCTTGACGGGTCATAGTTTTGGCAATTTATTCTTGACAGCACTCAGTGATATTACTGGTGATTTAGAACGCGCGATCGCTGCCAGTTCCAAAGTTCTGGCTATCCGAGGACAAGTTTTACCAGCAACTCTTAGTGATGTTCGCCTCTGGGCAGATTTAGCTGATGGTCGTCGGATTGAGGGTGAGTCGAAAATTACTGAAGCGGGGGGTAATATCGTTAAGATTGGTTGTATTCCTGCTAATCCTCCAGCATTGCCAGCAGCTATCAAGGCAATAAAAGAAGCAGACTACATTATCATGGGTCCAGGCAGTCTTTACACAAGCGTTATCCCAAACTTATTGGTGCGAGAAATTGCAGATGCGATCGCCGCATCCGTTGTTCCCCGGATTTATGTCTGCAACATTATGACTCAACCAGGAGAAACTCAAGGGTACACTGTTGCTGACCACATTAGAGCAATTGATCTTGCTTGCGGCCAACGTTTATTTAATGCTGTACTTGTACATAAAAAATCCCCTAGCGAACGCGCACTCATCCGCTATGCTCAACAAAACTCTCACCCCGTCTTTCTAGACCGCGAAGCCGTATCCCAACTAGGACGGCGCATTGTCCTAGCCAATGTTATGCATGAGGATGAAACAGGTTGTGTACGTCACGATTCTCAGAAGCTAGCAAGGGTTTTATTGAAATGGTATGGCGGAGCTCATCAGGGAAAATAAGGATATGTCTTTTGTCTTTTGTAATTAATGACTAATGACCAATGACCAATGACTCCACAATGACAATTGTTCTTCCAAATGCAGAAGCTACGCGATCACTTGGAATTGCCCTCGGTCAATTGTTAACTCCTGGTAGTATTCTTCTATTAGAAGGTGATTTAGGCGCGGGTAAAACTACCCTAGTGCAGGGCATTGGTGAAGGATTAGGTATTACCTTCCCAATTGTCAGTCCCACATTCACTCTTATTAATGAGTACACTGAAGGACGTCTTCCCCTTTATCATTTAGATCTCTATCGCTTAGAGCCGACAGAAGTTGCCGCTTTGAATATAGAAACTTATTGGGAAGGTATTGAGGTTAGCCCAGGAATTGTGGCAATCGAGTGGTCAGAACGAATGCCTTACAAACCTGATAATTATCTTCAAGTGCATTTGACTTCTCAAGAGGAGGGTATACGTCAAGCCAAAATCATACCATTCAATTATCAGTTACCAGTTACCAGTGATCAGTTATCAAATCCTTTACTAATAACTGATCACTGATTAGCGTTAACTGATGCACTCAAATCTACCACTACCTCGTTCATCACGGACTATAACTAACATTGTCATTTTAGTTACCAGATGTTTTTTGCAAAATTGTTCAACAGGCTGTTCTTCAGCACTGATATCTGCTGATTTTTGAGAAAAATAAGCGATTAGCAAAGTACCATCACATAATTAATCGTCTAGCTTGGTATCAAATAATAAGTGTCTCCGTAGAGTGATTCTCTTAAATAGGTGATACAGCTAGTCCTGAAGTGCTTTAATAGCTGCACTGCAAGTATATTGGCACTCTTCTAAGAACCGCTACAAACCTTTCTGACCAGAAATTTACGCAGACAGACAAACTACGACAGAGTAAAATCGTTGTTTATTGAGCGCGAGAGTTTATCTATCAACTGTCTAGTACTGGAAAATGTTTTCCCTAACCAAACTACTCTATAGCTTTCAAGATAGCATCCTTTCAATCAGCATATCTGCTTACCAATAACAAAGTCAAAAATTTCATTGACCACTAGACACAAGGTGAGTAAGCTGAGAATAGAAAGGGCAGATACAACAACATTAATATGACAGAAGTATTAAGATTTTGTATATGCTTTTTTTAGCAGAAAATACTTTTCCTAAGTATCATACAAAATCTTAATTTTAATTTCCACTTGTTTGAATACTTATTTTTACCCCACCCTAGAGCTACATCTTTTATATGAAGCTTTTGATAACTTTTATCTATGTTTTTAATCAGTTGTGTATGACAAGGTTTGGTAGTATTTTTAGCATTTAACACTTGATTAAGATGATTTGCAGCAGAATCTAATAAGAACCAAATGAAAGGTACTACAAAACATAAAAAGTCATCAAATGAGGAAAAAACAGATTTTAAAGAAATATGAAAGAATTTCATACTAGCTATTTCTGAGTTAGTTTTAACAAGAGCAATTTGGCATGTCACTATCACCGGATTTCTGTTTTACTCTTCTTGCTTAAGAGCAAGAATCCGGAGAGTTGATAGCTGAACATGAGTGTGAATAAAAGTTGTATGAAAATAAATGCCTACATAAGTCATATAACTTATGCTTACTTTTATTATTCCCAACTAAGTTCGCAATTTATCTTGCTTGAACTCTAATGCTTGACCTCGCACATTAGTATTCAACTTGCCTTTGTCGTAAACAATCTGTCCACCAACAATAGTGATCATAGGCCACCCAGTGAGTTCCCAGCCTTCAAAAGGACTCCAACCACACTTAGTTAATAGTTCTTCACGTCGAACAGGGTGGTAGGTGTTCAAATCTACTAAAACTAAATCAGCATCATAACCAGGAGCGATCGCCCCTTTGTTAGGGATACCATAAGCTTGAGCCACAGCCGAGGACATCCAGTGAGCAACTTGGGCAACGTTACACTTACCTTGCATTGCCGCGGTTAACATCAAAGGTAGAGAAGTTTCTACCCCAGGCATTCCTGAAGGACTATTCGGATACTGTTGGGCTTTTTCTTCTAAGGTATGGGGTGCATGATCTGTGGCAATGAAGTCAATCACTCCATCACGCAAAGCTTGCCAGAGGACTTCATTATCATGAGGCGATCGCAAAGGTGGATTCATTTGTGCCAGCGTGCCAATCTTGTCATAGGCACTTGTGTTTAACAATAGATGCTGTGGTGTGACTTCTGCTGTGACCCAACTCGGTTTATCTTGACGTAGCAAGTCTGCTTCTTGAGCCGTTGACATATGTAGAATATGTAGACGGCGTTGATATTTTTTAGAAAGTTTTAATGCCAGCTGCGTTGCCAACAGTGCTGCTTGATTATCTTGAATTTGGGAGTGAATAGCTGGATCATGAATATCAGCAAATTCCTTTCGCCTTTGGTTGATCCGGTCTTGATCTTCAGCATGAACGGCAATTAAGCGCTTGCCTTGAGCAAAGATGGCTTCCAATGCTGCTTCCTGATCAACCAATAACTGACCATGCATGGAACCCATAAAGACCTTAATACCTGGCGTGGGTTTAGCCAAAATTAAATCTGGCAAATGATCCGCCGTTGCGCCAATAAAGAAGCCATAATTGACAAGGCACTTTTGGGAGGCACGTTGCAACTTGTCATTAAGAGCTTGTTGGGTAATCGTTGGGGGACGCGTGTTGGGCATTTCCAGAAATGAGGTTACCCCCCCTTTAGCACAAGCACAACTAGCAGTAAACAGGTCTTCCTTGTGTTCGAGTCCTGGTTCTCGAAAGTGGACTTGGGGGTCAATCACTCCTGGCAACAAAGTTAATCCTTGTGCGTCAATTTCTCTAGTTGGTGTTGCATTGGTGATTTCTGGTGCGACTTCAACTATTGTGCGATCACGCGTCAGGACATCCCCAATGATTAATTCTCCATTAGGTAGAATAATCTGGGCGTGGCGGATCAATAAACTGCAGGGAAATGACATGGGGTGTAGATCGTTAAGACCAGAACAAGGCGTCATGAGCGACTATTCTCTTAGGATAAACTCTGTTGAACACAACCGAGATAAATTTGTGTCTTTGATTACAAATAAGTTTATAGTTTTTATCTATGAAAAACTCTGTGAAGACGAAAACATCGCTACGATAACTAAATTTGTATACTTAAGATGAACAAATACAGTAAGCTATTATGCATTTTAATTGCATATGGACTGGAGTAGACTGTTCACCGTTTATAGTCAACGGTTAGTAGTTACGCAATTTAAACGCTCATTTAGAGTTAATTACCTGCTTTTTAAGGTCATTCCTTCAATAATTTCATGCAAAATCAAGTGTCTGATAACAACTCTAGCCAAAAACCCGATAACTCTTGGATTACAGAACTGGGTAGAACTATTGTCTTGAGCATTGTCTTAGCCCTAGGGATTCGTACTTTTGTTGCTGAAGCCCGTTGGATTCCCTCAGGTTCGATGGAACCTACTCTACACGGCACTCCAAATCAGTGGGAGGCTGATAAAATCATTGTCGATAAGTTAAGCTATAACTTTTCTGCTCCACATCGGGGAGATATTGTAGTGTTTTCACCGACACAAGAGCTACAAAAGGAACAATATCAAGATGCATTTATCAAGCGTGTGATTGGTTTACCGGGAGAAAAGGTTGAACTAAAAGGAGGCAGAGTTTATATAAACAACAAACTCCTTCCAGAAAAATACCTTGCTAGTGGACAACGTACATCAATTGATGTTTGTACCTCAGGACCGCAACCTGCTTACTTATCGCATCCTCAGACTATACCACCCAACTCATACTTGGTTCTAGGAGATAACCGCAATAGTAGTTACGACAGCCGTTGTTGGGGTGTTGTTCCTCGCTCAAATATAATTGGTCGTGCAATATTCCGCTTTTGGCCTCTCAATCATATTGGTGAGATTGACAAAACGCCTCTGTACCCACCGTCATAAATAATCTATTTGGGACTCACTCTCTGGTTAAATCACTGCCGCAACTTCGCTGTTCAAAATCATCCTCACTATCTTCCCTAGAGCATAATCATCGGGAAAAACTGTAGCTTACTTACTAACAAAAAAATGTAAAAAAGTATCAATATTTACTAAACTCATTGGTATTGTATGCTATCTGACTAGGTTCACAGTTACTTATGGGACAAACCTGCTCTCATCACTGGCTCTATGAAGTACTGACTTTTATTGCCTACTGTCGATAGCAACGCACTGTTTGTTCCAGACCTAGCAGGGTTCCGTCTCGTTCTTTTTACGTAATAATTAATACTTAAATAGAAACTAATTTCTGAGAACAGCTTGTGAACTCAGGACTTTTTCCTAATTACTGATTACTATTTTCAGTCGCATAGCATAATAGAAATGTGACTGATCTGTTAGACCCTTTACTATCCCTAAATGAAGGGCACTGGTTCAAGCTCATCTGCGGAGCCAGTTTCCAACATCTACCTGCCGTCAGAAGTTTAACTCTAGCCTATACACTGGCCGGCGCTGACTGCGTAGATGTGGCTGCCGATCCATCTGTGATTGCCGCAGCAAAAGAAGCGCTACAAGTAGCCACTCGTTTGAGAAGGGATGCCAAGCAGCGGGGCTTTGGCAATGGAGGAACGTCGCCACTATTAATGGTCAGCCTTAATGATGGGGAAGATCCTCATTTTCGTAAAGCGGAATTTAATCCTACAGAGTGCCCCGCCACCTGCTCTAGACCATGCGAACAGATTTGTCCAGCACAGGCAATTGTTTTCAACAACACAACAGACCATTTCTCAGGAGTCATATCACAAAAATGCTACGGTTGCGGTCGTTGTCTACCGATATGCCCTTATGATAAAATTTATACAAAATCATATGTATCGACGCCGGGAGCGATCGCACCATTGATACTATCCACTGGGGTAGATGCTATAGAGATTCATACTAGCGTAGGTCGATTGGCCGAGTTCAAACGATTGTGGCAAGCAATTTCACCTTGGGTTGAGCACTTGAAGTTAGTAGCTATCAGTTGCCCCAATGGTGAAGGCATGATTGATTATCTTCGCGCTATTTATGATGCAATCACCCCATTGAAAAGTGCCTTAATTTGGCAGACCGATGGTCGTCCTATGAGTGGTGATATTGGAGATGGTACCACTCTAGCCGCCGTTAAGTTAGGGCAAAAAGTTTTGGCAGCAGGATTACCGGGCTATGTACAGCTAGCAGGAGGTACCAACAGCTACACCGTTACCAAACTCAAGGCAATGGGAATGGTGAGGAGAGTTAGGAATGAGGAGTTAGGAGTTAGGAGTAAATCTACTCCCCATGCCCTTAATCCCCAACGCCAGTCGCCTCAAGTCGGGAAACCCGCCCACGGCGCTGGCTCCTCCGTAGGGACCCCGAGTTCCCCATTCATCGCTGGAGTGGCTTATGGTAGCTATGCTCGTGTACTACTGTCGCCAATTCTCGATCAGTTAGAAGTCAGGGAGGTGAATCAGACCAATGTCAAGGCGAGTATCCGCCTAGAAGATGATGATGTATTACTCTGGGAAGCTGTCAAGCTTGCCCATTCTCTCGTTTCCCAGCTCAAGTCACAGCAATAGAGACAATAAAATTGCCGTGTCTCTATGAGCTCGTTTATAGACACTTTCCATAGGCTCAATATCAAGAGTACAAAAGTGTCATCGCTATCTCTAAAAACGTCACCATAGAAAGCATGACGATTACAGACGATCTCCAAAAGTTATTAGACATTTTGCCCCAAGACCTGCGGCAGATACTAGAGAAGCATCCTCAACGAGATAGTTTAGTAGAAGTGGTCTTGGATCTGGGCCGTCGCCCAGAGGCTCGTTTTCCCCACCTTGCTGAGTATCTGAGCGAAATACCCGTGACTCAGGAACAAATAGACGATTGTGTTCAGCGGGTGGGAATATTTGGCGGAGATAATCGGGCAGGAATTGAGCAGACTTTGCATAGGATCAGTGCGATCCGCAACCGTACAGGCAAGATTATTGGCTTAACTTGCCGCGTTGGTCGAGCGGTATTCGGAACAATTGGCATGATCCGCGACTTGGTAGAAACAGGAAAATCAATTCTGATGCTGGGACGCCCAGGCGTAGGCAAAACCACAGCCTTAAGGGAAATTGCACGTGTTTTGGCAGATGAACTACAGAAGCGTGTAGTAATTATTGATACATCAAACGAAATCGCAGGAGATGGTGACGTTGCCCACCCCGCCATAGGTCGCGCACGAAGAATGCAAGTGGCTCATCCCGAACTACAGCATCAGGTGATGATTGAAGCTGTAGAAAACCACATGCCAGAAGTGATTGTCATTGATGAGATTGGCACAGAACTGGAAGCAATGGCAGCTCGTACTATTGCTGAACGAGGCGTTCAGTTGATAGGTACTGCCCACGGAAACCAAATTGAAAACCTCATTAAAAATCCCACCCTCTCTGATTTGGTTGGTGGTATCCAAGCTGTGACACTAGGAGATGACGAGGCTAGACGGCGGGGTAGTCAAAAGACTGTATTGGAACGCAAGGCTCCTCCTACTTTTGAAATTGCTGTGGAAATGTTGGAAAGACAGCGTTGGGTAGTGCACGAAAGTGTTGCTGATACAGTAGATACTCTCCTGCGAGGACGTCAACCTAGCCCGCAAATAAGAACTGTTGATGAAAACGGTAAGGTGTCGATCACTCGTCAACTAACCGCAGTTAACGGTCGTGCACATGCAGCCACTAGTGAGGAATCTTTGGTACCAGCACGACAATCAAATGGTTGGCGTGCATCTGGACAAATGCTACCACTGCCACCGTTATCCTCAGAAAGAGAAAGGATTTCTGGACAAAGTGAGTTTGACCGCTTATTAGATGAATCCTTAAATCTCTCTGATACCTTTAGCTTCAATGACATTAGACAAGCAGGACCCAATGGTGAAGATTTACCACTGCATGTTTATCCTTATGGCGTCAGCCGTAGTCAATTGGAGCAGGTTGTCGAAGTGCTGAATTTACCCGTGGAAATCACAAAGGATATTGACAGCGCTGATGCAATTTTGGCACTGCGATCGCACGTCAAAAACCATGCCAAGTTACGGCAAATGGCTAAAGCTCGTCAAGTGCCTATCCACATGATTAAATCTAGCACTATTCCGCAGATTACTCGTGGCTTACGGAGATTGCTAAACATTGACGAACCAGATATCACGGATGATCGCGAACTGCAGTTATTTCTTCACAACGGTAGCGATGATGAGATTGACGCCTTAGAAGAAGCAAGACTTGCCGTAGAGCAAATCGTGATTCCCAAAGGACAGCCAGTCGAGTTATTACCCCGTTCCGCTTCTGTACGTAAAATGCAACACGAGTTGGTAGAACACTACCGTCTCAAATCTCATAGTTTTGGGGAAGAACCAAATCGGCGTTTGCGGATTTACCCAGCTTAACCCCATCCCTAATTTTTGGGAGTTACTCATGTAGTGGAGTGACGCAGCTAAAATCGTGTCAGTGGCAATGTTTGCTCCTAGTAGCGCTTCAGCGCACCAGATCAACAACAAATCTAATGCATTGATTTAGCTGTGTTACTCCATTAGTATGACTACGATAGAGACTCCCCGTATGCTACTGCGTCCACCGACCAAGGGGGATTTAGATCATTTGGCCCAGATATACTGTGATCCTGAGGTGATGAAATATCGCTTATTTTCACAGCCTGCATCATGGAAACAGACTCAAGAGTTTTTAGAATCCTATCTGGTACACTGGGAGCAGCATGGATTTGGTCGGTGGGCAACGATTTGCAAAGCTAATCAGCAGTTGATCGGACATTGCGGGTTAGAGTACATAGCAAGTCTCAACGAAGTTGAAGTGAATTACTTGCTATCTCGTAACTACTGGGGACAGGGATTGGCAACAGAGGCCGCAATTGCTTCGTTAAAATACGGGTTTGAAACCTTGCAACTTCAACGATTGGTAGCATTAGCAAAGACAGAAAATTCTGCATCCATTCGAGTGATGGAAAAAATAGGAATGCATTATCAGACGAATATCCAACTCCACGATGTTGAATGGGTGTTGTATATCCTACAACGCAATCAGTGGCAGTACTCTATGAAATCGGTGTCAAGAAAAACGTAATCTTCCTAGTGTTTTGACAACACTTGGCTATTTAGAACTTGGTTCAAGTTTAGAAAACAGACCTTCCAAATCAAGAGAGCCAGCACTATTTTCTCCTTCTTTCACTTCAAACGTGACGTTGGATGCTTTCGTTTGTTTTAGTGCTTCTACACAAAGAGTAGCAACATCTTCCCGGCTAATTTTTCCCCTGATGTTATCCCCTTGCTCGACAATGAATTCTTTGCCGCCTGCTTCCTCCGTTAATGCACAAGGTCTAATAATCGTATAAGGGATTCCACTTTCCCTTAAACTGTCTTCTCCTTTTAATTTCCAAGTCAGAATTCCACCTAACTGATCATTTAATCTGACGGCTGGTGGTTCTTCATCTAAATTGATTCCAGGACGTCCAGGACGAGTGACACCAGCTGAACTAATTAGGATGAACTTTGGTAGACTAACCCCTCCATAAGCTTTAATGGATTCTACTTGCAAAGCAAAACCACCTGGTGAAAAATGAGGATTTAATCCACCGTCATATTCAAACTTACTCAGCATAAGTTGAAATGCAACAATTTTACTAGAGTCAATCGGTGGGTTGTCCTTGAGAGTTTTTGCCCGAAATACAGGGATCAACGCTGTAAAGGGAATCTGAATATCTGTCCAAGTATTGGCAACAGTGTCAAAAGAATAGCTGTAGGCAACACTATCCCATTGTGCTTCTGTACGTAAGAGAAATTTATAACGTTGACCATCACCTTTAACACGTAACTCTACACCTTCATAACCAGATAAGTTAAAAGGCGGATCAAAATTTTTCGTTCTTACAGAGGCAAATCCCCCAGAATTCGCAGTTGAGACATTACCTACAAACAATGCTCCATTTTCAACTAATTGGAGCTTACTTTCACTCACGCCACCCATAACCACATCGTCAACAGCACCCCAAGTATTTTTTAATTCAGTTGACGGGTTTGTGAAATCAAATAATAGCTTTTCTCCCGCCTTTGGCAGATATTTTGCTGCTGCTGCGACTAAGTTTTTCACACCTTGATACTCGACGTTTTCTGGTGTATCACCAACAATTTCCGGTTGATAAAATTTTATACCTTGATAGTATTTTGATCGTTCTGGAGTATCTCCTTCCACAGGTTGTACACGAACTGCTGTACAACACACTACAGCTTGAACATTTGCCATAACTAATGAGGATAAAGTTTCCGGTTTTGTGATATCTGCGACTACCAAATCAACGTCATTACCTAAAATTGATCTTGCTTTATCGAGGTCTCGCACAAGCGCTCGGACTCTATAACCCCGCTCAACAAGTCGCTGTACCACTCGCTTACCAAGGCCACCTGTTGCACCTGCCACTAATATTACACTCACTTGCTTTGCTCCATCAGGTCTATCTTTATTATCTTTGGTACGTCCTTGAAATAATTCTTGTATCCAGTTAAGAAATGGGATAACCTCAAAATAGGTCAAAGTTTGAATAAATCTACCTAAGTTCCACTGAGGGCGATTGTTGTCAGTCATACTTAATCCTTTGTGATTTGTCCTTTGTCCTTGGTTGTTTCTAAATAATGACCAATGACAGGAGCAAAAATTAACCAGCTCTAAAAGTAAAATTGTTTCAGTAGAAGCTTTACATAAAAAAAATCCAGGTGCATCTACAAAAGGTAGAAATCAAATTGAGCAATGACTAAGTTTGAGTTGTCTGCCTAGTGATGCCATTTCAAATACTTACCGCGATCGCAATTGACTTTGATGCTGTAAATAGAAATCTCACAACGGTAGCAAACTATGCTTCAATTTCAACCCCCTGGTTTTGGTCAAAAAGTCATCAATACCTCCTTGGGGTTTATGGTTTACTATACCCAAGTGACTGCACCGTGGTTAATAGCTGAGACTGTTGATTTGCCACCACTCGTTTTTCTCCATAACTTTGGTGGCGGAGCATCTGCTTATGAATGGTCTAAAGTGTACCCTGCTTTTGCAGATACTCATCGTATCCTAGCTCCAGATCTCATTGGCTGGGGTGAATCAGCACATCCAGTCAGGAATTATCAAATTAACGATTATTTAACAATTATTACAGAGTTTATTAGACATACTTGTTCTCATTCAGTGACAGTGGTAGCATCTTCATTGACTGCTGCTTTGACGATTCGCCTTGCTGTTCAACATCCGTTTTTATTTCAAGCACTGTTTTTGGTGTGTCCATCGGGGTTTAATGACTTTGAACAGGCTGCCGAGCGCAGACTCCCACGTCAATGGATTAATACACCGCTATTAGATAGTCTAATTTATGCCCTAGGTGCAGAAAATGAACTAGCAGTACACAACTTTTTGCATAGGTTTCTGTTTGCAAAACCAGAACGAGTTTCTTCAGAAATGGTGCAAGCTTATTTAGCCTCTGCACAACAGCCTAATGCGAAATTTGCTGCATTGTCATTTTTGCGGGGTGATCTCTACTTTGACCTAAGTTCGTATATTCAGCAACTTACAATTCCTACGGTTATATTTTGGGGAGAGGAAGCAAAATTTACTAGTATCACCTTAGGACGACGTTTGGCAAAGCTGAATCCAATCGCAATTCGAGATTTTCATGCGATCGCAAATACAGGCATACTACCGCATTTGGAAATGCCAGAGATGTTCATTGGTGTATTGCAACGCTATTTGTCATCACAGTGATTGGTTTCTCATCTCCAACTAAAAAGGATTCCCTCACTACTCATTTAATAGTTCAGGCTTTAAGCTTAACAACTCAAGCGGATTGAAATCCCATTTTCTGATAAAAGTTCTGTCTCGCAACTTTGTTTCTTCTACTTTGTTTAGCTGACTCCGTTTTGTGTACATATAAATAATGCCACAAGGTTTAAAGTCTTTAAATGGCAATTCATGTTCCTTGAGTGTAGAAGCTTTGGGAACATTAATGTGCTCTAACTGAAATTGATTTCCAAATTTTTGTTGCATGAGTATCCATAGCGGATATTCCCACGTGTCTTGTCCCATCATCAGACCAACTGTTCTGCAATGTTGTGAGTCTAGATACTCAACAGCTTTGGTGTATGGTTGTTGAAGTTGTGGTCTATTTTTAAAGTACTGTTCGATACGGCTAACTTGAAAAATATTGTTACTATCAAGTATTGGTCGATAACGATTAAAAAATAACCATGGCAATGATGCAAGAATAAGAGTAATCGCTATATACTTAATGATTTTCTTATTATAAAAATTTGATAACACCAGACCGATGAATGGAGTAAATAATATGAAGAAAGGCAAATGTAGGCGGGCATTCCAAGGTTGCCATTTAAGTAGATAGCAGAAAACCAGAAATGTCGCACACACAGATAATAGATAAGCAAGAACTACTCTCTGAAATCTTAGTTTTAATTTCTTCTGAAATACAAAAATAAAAATACAAGTTATTATTAATAGTAAGTGTAATAAATTGCCTGCGCTATTCTCTTCTCCCCAAAAACCTATAGTTGACCATCCACCTGGAACAAAAAAATCTCCATAAAAAGTTGTACGTTTATCATTTATCTCTATTTTTAGAAAAGTATGTAAGATTTGAATGATCTTGTGAGAGATTCCATTGCTTAACCCAATTGGTGTACCGATGTGTAAAGCTAAATTTCTCAAGATATTAGAAATCATGACATTAAGACCGAGAATTTCATTCTTATAATCGCTAGGCTCACCAAATGGTGAACCAAATATAACGTAATTACGCAAATAATGATTTATATTAATTAAGCAAGCTAAAATTGCTACCGATAGTGCAGGTTTCCACACTTGGAAACGTAAGCATTTGACTTGAGACAGTGTTATCCAAAGTATGAAAGGTAAAATGTAAAAATAAGCTGTTCCTTTGGTGAGGATTGATAGCCCTAAACTACAGCCTAGTAATAAATATATATCCCATGCAGTGTTTTTGCCTTTATCAGCAATTATTAGAATGTAGCAAGCTAAACAAACTAACCAAAAGGCTTCAGCAAAATCATTTTGAGTACTAGATGCTTGCAATATCGCCATTGGTAGTGTTGCTGCTGCTACTGCTGCAAAGATTTGCCCTATTAAATTTGCTCCCAGTTGCTTTGCAATCAACGATACACCAATTAAGCATCCTATTAGACTTAACCACTGCACTGAGTTAGCAAAGCGATCTCCACTGCTTAGTATCTGAAAATGCATAATTAGAAATTCAGACCATGGGTTTTGATATAGCTGTGGTGTATAGCTGGCTGGATAGTGTGCAATGTTATGATTTTGTATCCAATGAACTACACGAGCCATATGATAATCCATTGAATCCCAATTATTAGGTGGTGCAACAAAACCAATTAGCCCAACTAAAGCAACAATAGCAACGACACTGTATAGTATTTTTTGATAAACTCCAGGAACTTGAAAAGTAAAATTAGGTTTTATATCTGTAATAGTTTTATTTAAAAATTTAAAGTAAAAAGTAGCTATAGCAATATCAATAATTAACCAAGCTGCTAAGACAAATTCAAATTGAACTAAGTTGCCAAAATTTAGAATTTCAGTAACTATAGCGATTATTACACCCCAAATAACTGTTGCAGAAAGTACTGCTATACGCCATTCCTCATAAAAGGATTGACAAATATAATATAGAAATACTAAGGCAATCATGGGTAAGATCAAAGGCATTTATCTTATTCTCCAATCACTTTTTTATTTTGTTTAACCCAGAAGAACAAAAGAACAAGATGTATCAAAATTCAGTATAAATTGTTTTTGTCTAGATGGCGAGTTAGTGGTATAATTACTGAGTCTTTATGGCACATTGGTAAACATGAATGGGAAAGACAAGGGTCAAGCGAGATTAAGGAGATGAATGCTTCCTTGTCCTCACATCCCGTAAAAAGTTGAGGATATAATTATTATGAATAAGGCGGCCTAAATGCGCACCTCACAAGAAAACTAAATTCCTTGCAGGATGGGCATTTTGTCCGCCTTATTTTGGCTTATTTTCAGTTGTCAATTGAACAGGGTGATTGTTGAACACCCAAAATTTTTATTGCATTACTTCTGCTGTCTTATTTTTATCAAGCTTGAGAATTAATACTCCCAAGGGTGGCAAACACAAGTCTAGGGAGTAAGGATAATTATGCATTGACCAACCATCAGTCCACTTACCACCTAAATTCCCCATATTGCTACCGCCGTACTGACGAGCATCACTATTGAACAACTCATGATAAAATCCAGGTGCTGGAACACCGATGCGATAGTGAGAATGTGGCTGAGGTGTGAAGTTACAAACAACAACAATAAAATTATCAGAGTCCTTGTCTCTACGAATGAAAGACACCACACTGTGGCGATTGTCACTACAATCTATCCACTCAAACCCTTCCTGGGCAAAATCCTGAGTATACAAAGCTGTTTCAGAGCGGTAGAGATGATTTAGCTCCTTGAAGAATTGTTTTAGTTGTTGGTGTGGTTCATACTCTAATAAGCCCCACTCTAAGTCTCCCCAGACATTCCACTCGTTCCACTGGCCCAACTCCATGCTCATGAACATTGTTTTCTTGCCTGGATGAGTGAACATATAAGTGAATAAACAACGTACATTAGCAAACTTTTGCCATCTGTCTCCTGGCATTTTACCTATGATATTGCTTTTGCCATGCACGACCTCATCATGAGACAGGGCAAGCATAAAGTTTTCGCTGTGGTGATACCACATGCTAAAAGTGACGTTGTTTTGATGAAACTGGCGGAACCAGGGGTCCATGCTGAAGTAGTCCAGCATATCGTGCATCCAACCCATGTTCCACTTAAGATTGAAGCCTAGTCCACCCGTATAGGTAGGCCAAGATACCATAGGCCAAGAGGTCGATTCTTCGGCAATTGAGAGAACACCTGGAAAATAGCTGAAGATGAGGTGATTTGTCTGACGCAGGAAATCTGCTGCTTCCAGATTTTCTCTACCGCCATACTGGTTGGGAAGCCATTCTCCGTCTTTGCGGCAATAATCGAGATAAAGCATTGAAGCAACTGCATCAACACGAATGCCATCAATATGGTACTTGTCAAACCAGAAGAGGGCATTTGCTACCAAAAAATTTCTGACTTCGTTACGTGAGTAGTTGAATACAAGAGTACCCCACTCTTTGTGTTCCCCTTTACGAGGATCAGCATGTTCGTAAAGGTGAGTGCCATCAAAGAAAGCTAAACCATGACCATCTTTGGGAAAGTGACCAGGAACCCAATCCACGATCACACCAAGACCATTTTGATGGCATTGGTCGATAAAATACATAAAGTCTTCGCAACTACCATAACGGGAGGTAGGAGCATAATACCCAGTAACTTGGTAACCCCATGAACCATCAAAGGGATGTTCGGCAATTGGTAGTAATTCAACGTGGGTATATCCCAAGTCTTTGACGTAGGGAATTAGGCGCTTTGCTAATTCTCTGTAAGTGAGGAAGCGTGCACCTGGATTCAGTTCAGATACAGGAACCACAGGCTCAGGTTCACCATTAGGTCCTATGGATGGTTCAGAGCTAGCTGCATGTAACCAAGAGCCTAGATGTACTTCATAAACTGAGATAGGCTGAGTGAGGGGATCGGTGTGACGCCGCTTGTCTAACCAGTCTTCGTCATGCCAGGTATAGGCATCTAAGTCAGTGACAATAGATGCTGTTTTGGGACGAGGTTCTTGCTGAAAACCGTAGGGATCAGATTTTTCGTAAATATGTCCTTCAATATTTTTAATCTCGTATTTGTAGCCCTCTCCTACACCTAGTCCTGGAATAAACAATTCCCAAACACCAGTGTTAGTTTTACGCATTTGGTGTTTGCGCCCATCCCAATTATTAAAATCCCCCAAAATAGAAACGTTACGGGCATTAGGTGCCCAAACTGCAAAATAAACGCCTTTAACACCCTTTATCTCCGTAGGGTGCGCTCCTAGTTTTTCATAAATCCGGTGATGGTTACCTTCGGCAAATAGGTGTAAATCATAGTCAGTCAGGTGAGCAGAACGGAAGGCGTAAGGATCGTATATGACTCTCTCGTGCTCTCCTTCTTTAATCCGTAACTGATAATTTGCCAGTTCTTTCGTTTCAATCGTGCATTCAAAAAAATGAGGATGATGTACTGTTTCCATTGGGTATTCCTTCCGTTCCTCAGGAATGACCACCCATACTGCACTCGCATTTGGTAGATAAGCTCGCACAGCCCAGACATTTTTACCGTTTTGTTCTACCAGATGAGAGCCAAGGATTTCAAAGGGATCGTGATGCTGATTCCAAACGATGCGGTTAACCTGATCAGGAGCGGTCGTGGTCATAGACATGAAGTTACCTACGTTGAATAAAGGGGTAAGTAAATTTGATTTTTTAAGATCTATATATATTCTTTACAATTATTTGCAAATTTTGTCTTCCGGTTATCTTCTTTTATGAAGAAACTCCTCTTTCCTTAGTAAGGAGTCCAAAAGCTTGCACAGCAACAAAACCAGAGGAAGGATGACGAGTGACCGCTGTCTCAAAAACTTAAAAAGGGAAAAAGCAAACGCAAGGTCTTACGCAGACGTAGAAGAAAAATATTCTGTCGAATTCGGGGATCAAGTCTTGGGACTGGCTGTGTTCGCAGTTGAGCTTGTAATTCTGCGTACTCAGCAGCACTTAAGGGCTTGCCATCAATTGGCGATCGCGCTTCCGTAATAATCTCGGTTCGTAATATTTCTTCTGGTGTATCTTCTGGTGGTGATAATGCCATGACAGATGCCCCCAAGCTGCAACTTAGTCCAACCAGTATGCTAATCACAATAGTGGTAACGGTCAACACAAATAATAAAATTCTCTTTTGCGCTTTCCGTCTTCTCATCTCCCATAATCTCAGTATTAGTTGGTTCACCACGTAATTGAATATTAATTAATTCATACGCTTAGTTTTATCAACTTTAAGCCTATTTCAGTATTCAGTGTTTTCTACTTTCCCTTGAGGGATGTTTTGACAACGGCTAGTTTTTACTTTTAACTAGGAGCTTAGAATGTTCTTATATTAGCATAGATATGTCTATGTTGTGGACATGTTTATGAAGACCAAAGAAGTGCATATTCGTATATCTGAAAGACGCTTTAACAAGCTGAAGACTTATGCCACGTCTAAGGAGAAGACAGTGACGCAACTGATTGAAGACTGGATCGACAGATTGCCTAGTTCGGAAAATGGTAACTCCTCAACAACCAAACTCCCTTAGTAGATTAAAGGTATTTTATTGTGCTGGTTTTTCCTTGCAGTAGATTGATAGTGTTTTCTTATCACATCAGGGTGAGACTGCTTGATGAATCAGCAAAAAATAAAGACCTGGCAAAGGTCAACTCTCATCACCAGGTCATTTTTATAGGTGTATCACAGACTATGGAAAATAGTCATTAAGTATTCACTGGTGAGTGTAATGTTTTTTACACTCTCAAAAACCAGTTATCCATTCCATATCAACTGGGAGGATAAATTCAACAAACGATGATATTTGTCATCTATGTGTTTTTAATTGCTGTTCTTAGTTGTCAGACGACAATCTCACAATCTAAGGCTTTGGTTTCTTAGTAGAGGTAGCTTTAGGAGAGGTAGTAGACTTAGGACTACTTGTAGACGTAGTACCACTAGGAGCAGTTGTGGACGTAGTACCACTAGGAGCAGTTGTAGACGTAGTACCTTCAGGAGCAGTTGTAGACGTAGTACCACTAGGAGCAGTTGTAGACGTAGTAGCACCAGGGGAAGCAGCACCAGTATCAGTTGGTTCAGCAGCTGGAGAGCTACTGGTGGTAGATGAAGGTGTTGTGTCGCTGCCGCCACCACCCTCACATGCTCCGAGAATAGTTGCCAGACTTAGTAATAGAGCAAGACCAAGGATTTTTGTTTTCATAACTCCTCTTTCACCAATTGCGGCTCGATTAATTTTAGCCTGTTGACTAAGATACCCTATTTGTTGCTTTTTTTTAAATAGTTTGCAAGAACAGACCCACATGCAACACTTTAGTTTACTATCATGCAACAAGTTAGGTTTGTGATTTATCAGCTTGTATGCGTGGGTCCCTTAGCTGGCAATCATACCAAAAACTGAAGTTTTTAGCACACACTTGCTCATTCGGGTAACACATTGCCATACTTTATAAGTGCAATGCTTGAATGGTCAAAGATCTCTTTAATTACCCAAAAATGCCCACAAGTGATACCCACAGGATATTAAAGATTAGTGCAGCTACCTATGAGAATAGTTTTATTGAGTGTAGGGTGTTATGTGTGGCGATCGTACACAAGACGATTTTAAACCTGAGCAAAAATCTAAAATTCAGTATTTTTAATTCAATACAAAGTTATGGCTATTGCTCGCAAATCAGATGTTTCTGCAATGGGCAGTTGGTTTCAGAAGGCAATTCAAAGCCGTAGAAACCGCCGCTTTAGTCGCCGACACAGACAGTCCATGCTCCAGACCTTACTTACAAAGTCTGTTCTCCCCAGCAAAACATCCGCAATATCTGCACCTGTACCGGGAACAAATACTGTACGTCGCAAGAAAGTTTCTACTCAATTGGGTCGCGATCTTCTACCCTCTGAGAAAAAACGCGTACACGAGTCGTCAACGTCTAAAGTCGAAGCATCCCCATTGCGTGGAAAGATTTCTTCTGGAGAGCGAAGCCCCGTAAATCCTACTACAGGACTTGTCTCTTCAACAGAGGGTTCTTCACAGGATACCTTGTCAAATATCCCTGTTGTGCCTAATTCAGGAGCAATGCCTTTATGGTTGCTACGCCTACATACCATCCATCGGCATTCCTCAATCATGACATTTCTGTTTGTGACAGTGACTTTGGTGGTTTATGGTTGGACAGTATATTCTCAACAAACTTGGAGTCAGGCATATCGTCATCTGCAAAATTTGCAACACCATGAACGACAGCTAAGGACAATCAACGAGGTGCTGAAAGAAAAAATGGCACAAGAAGCTCAACGACCTTCAGCAGGGCTGGTATCACCAACTCCTAATATGTCAATTTTTTTACATCCTGATTCTGTTGGCTCCAACTCTGTATCCCCTAACACAACATTAAATTCTGAAAGCCAACAGCAAACAGCTAACACAGTGATTAATTATTAGTCACAGGACAATCCTTATGCAGAAGTCATCGAACAGAAGAAAACTTAGAAATTTTTCCAAACGACGACAAAAAATCTCACGTAGGGGATTGGGGGATACACAGACTGACCTCACTCAAGAACAAACACAAACAACGTCAGCTCAACACCAGCCACAAGCTAATCGTCTTGGTCAAGGAAACTTCCTGCAGCGCTTGTTCAACCGACAGCCGCGTGCTAGCCGTAACAAAAGCAAAAGAGGCTCGCCAACGTCAATCCCACCACGTCGAGCATTGTTGGAGGAGCCTCACAAACTGATTCCTCAATCAAGGAAACCGTTTCGGCAGTTTCTTATGGGGAAAACTACTAAGGCCAAATCTCCTCCCCCAGCAACAATCCCTCCTAATACTGTGTTGCCTGAAGAGAATCCAATCCTTTCCAGTTCTAAATCTCGATTATTAGTTGTTTGGGGTATCTTAATTGCTGGTGGAGTAGGATTGGCTTTCAATTTGTATCATTTGCAAATTATTAATGGACCAATGTTAACGGAGAAGGCGCGAAGCCAGCAAATGGTAAATTTGCGACCTTTTATCCCTCGTCGCCCAATCGTGGATCGCAATAACGATGTATTAGCAATAGACCGTCCCGTTTATACTTTATATGCCCATCCTAAGTTATTTGAACAGTCTAATGAAAAGGTTGCTCATCAGCTTGCTCCAGTAATAGATCAAGACCAAAGTGAGTTAGAGAAAAAGTTTCAAAGCCAGAAAACTGGTATAATATTATCCCCAGCGCTGCCAGAAGAAATTGCTGATCGCGTGACTGCCTTGCGTTTAAATGGCTTAGAGTTAGTTCAAAAATATTCCAGATTGTACCCACAACAAAATTTGGTTGCTGAAGTCGTTGGCTATGTTAATGTTGACCGTCGTGGTCAGGCAGGTGTGGAATATAGTCAAGAAAAGCTGCTAGAGCGTTCTGTACAACCAGTACGGCTTAGTCGTTCTGGAAATGGCGCATTCATGCCTAATTACGCTCCAGACGGGATTCTACATTTTGATGACCTACAACTACAATTAACAATTGATAGCCGACTGCAACGAACTGCCCGTTCTGCTTTGAAACAAGAGATGGATAAGTTCAATGCGAAACGTGGGGCGGTGATTGTAATGGATGCGTGGGATGGTTCCTTGTTGGCCATGGTCACTCAGCCTACTTACAATCCTAATGAGTACTCTAAAGCTGATATCTCACTGTTTAAAAACTGGACCCTAGCAGATCTTTATGAGCCTGGTTCAACGTTTAAGCCTTTAAATGTGGCGATCGCTCTAGAAGCTGGTGTGATTAAATCTGACGATGTGTTTAATGATCCAGGTTTTATTCAAGTAGCTGATAGAACAATCAAAAATGCTGAAAACAAACGTTATGGGCGAATAAACATCGCGCAAATCATCCAGCACTCCAGTAATGTTGGCATGGTGCAAATCATTGAGAAACTCAAGCCTTCAATCTACTACGGTTGGTTAGAACGATTGGGACTAGGACAAACCATTGAGACAGATTTGCCGTTTGCTGTCAGCAGTCAGCTAAAAAGTCAAGCACAATTCCTAGCCTCACCCATTGAGCCCGCAACAACCTCTTTTGGTCAAGGCTTTTCTCTAACACCATTACAACTTTTGCAAATGGTTGGATCTTTAGCTAATGGTGGCAAATTGGTTACACCTCATGTTGTTCGAGCACTTATAGATAGCAAAGGGCAGGTACATTATTCCCCTGCTCATACAGCACCCCGCCAAATTTTCTCGCCTGCGATCGCTCAAAAAGTCGTAGAAATGATGGAAACTGTTGTCGATGAAGGCACTGGTACAGCTTCACAAATTGCAGGCTATCGCATTGCAGGCAAAACTGGTACAGCTCAAAAAGCAGGTCATGGCGGTTATATTAATGGTGCTTATATTACTAGTTTCTTAGGGATACTACCAGCAGAGTCACCCCGGTATGTTGTGTTGGCATTGGTTGATGAGCCGAAGGGAAACAATGCTTATGGTGGTACAGTTGCCGCACCAATTGCTAAGTCAGTGATGGAAGCACTAATTACGATTGAACAAATTCCCCCAAGTAAACCTATGACTCAAATACCGTAATCAGATAAGGGAGATATACTCCTCCTTCCTCTAGACTGAAATCTTGCCTTGATTGCTTAATATTTCTTTAATACTGATGAGAGATGTACACAACACCCTAAATAGAAATCATTAGGTAATGAGAGGTGCAAATTATCTAACACCTCTTTAGAACGACTGAAGGATTCAATGTACAACAACTTAGCTATGTCATCCCTCACTTTTGCAAAAGGAAAAACTGAGCAACCTGAGGAAATAACAAATCTAGATTATAAGTCTGGAGAACAGCAATTTAGCAAGCTACTAGCAACAGAAGACTTAGATAACAAACTCAATATTTTAGCCCAAGACATTAGTGAGTTTGAAGGTTTACTCTCAGCAGCAATTTACGCTGCATATCAAAATGGTTCTGGAGATGATCAAGCTCATTGCTTTCTCCAGCGGATTCTTTATCGCATCAATCGACTAAACCTATTTTGGTATGACGATCTGCGACGCTACAATAATGAGCGATCGCTTTACCTATATAAAGTGCGTGAGCACATCGAAGCAGCTTGGCAACAGTGGGAACTGGAACAAATCGATGTCGCAGCCTTAAAAAAAGTGGATGTAGGTCAGGCGTTGCTTGCACGTGCTGATGACGATTTAGATCCAGCTTTGTCTAGTGAAAGTCGTTACATCCGTGAGCAAATGACAGAAACTGGCTACCGCCATTTACTGGCTATTGGATCGTTTGACGGTTTAGTAGAAGGCAGCCGACTTTCTCGAATTTTAGGCGGTGCTGCTAATGAAATACAGTGTACCCTTGTGCGGGTCTTGCTAGAAGAGTATGGCAATGGTCGCTTTTCTCGCAAGCATTCAACATTTTTTGCCAAGATGCTGGCTGAATTTGGAATGAATACAGAACCTGAGGGATACTTTGATTTGGTTCCTTGGCAAGTGCTTGCTTGTGCCAACCATAATTTTCTACTAACTGAGTGTAAGCGCTATTTTCTGCGCTATTGTGGCGGCTTGACATACTTTGAAGTTGCTGGACCTGCAGCTTATAGAAACTATCTTGCAGCAGCACAACGATTAGGATTATCTGATGCAGCAATGGGTTATTGGGAATTGCATATTAGAGAAGACGAACGTCACGGTCGCTGGATGTTAGATGATGTTGCTTTGCCTTTAGCTCAAATGTATCCAGAAGATGCTTGGGAATTGGTACTAGGATATGACCAAGAGAAGCTCATGGGCGATCGCGCAGCTACTGCCGTTGTACGTTCCATACATAAGGCCGAACAACTTGTCTAATATACCAATTAAATAGCAATCATAAACTGTGTAGAGCAGCAAGTATGAAAGTAGGCATAGGGAATAGAAAAAATTCTTCCCCTGATACATCCATGGTGCGTAATGGCAGAAGTAGCCTAATGTACGCCCGTTAGACTTTGTTTTTTATCACTTATCTGCCTAGTTACAAATTGCTTGCAAAAAGTAAACCTTTGTGCAGCAATTTTGTCTTGCCCATTAAATATCAAAATTTTTAGAATCTAGAGGATGCTGATAGTCACATGAAAGATATCTTTTTTTGCCCAGAAGAATCTCTGTTTTACTCAACTTGTTTAGACAATTTAGTTTTAAGAAACTGCCAAAAATGTGAAACTATAGTTGAATTTGGTTCAGGAGATGGTAGCCCTATTATTAATTCATTACTTAGAAATCCTTTCAATGGAGTGATACATGGTTTTGAATTAAATACTTCTGCTTGGAAAGTCGCTAATTCAACTATTGATGAATACAATCTAAGTGATAAATACGTAATTTATAACTCGTGTTTACTTGAATCGTCTAAACCAGAAGCTGAATATCTTATAGCTAACCCTCCCTATCTACCTGCACCAGATAATGATATTTATATGCCACTATTATTTGGAGGTATCGATGGAGCTACAGTCACCAACAATCTCTTGTCACTTAATTACGAAAATGTACTAATTTTAGTATCCAGCTTCTCTAATCCAAAAAGTACAATTGAACACGCAAAATCTATTGGTTACTCTGTTAACAGTTTTCTAGTTTTACCTTTAAAGTTTGGTTACTATAGTTCTGAGCCTAAAGTGAAAAAACACATAGAAGAACTACGAAAAAAACAAATTGCATTTTATTCAGGTGAATATTACTTCTTAGCTGGTGTTTTTTTCAAAAAACAACAAGAATGTAGTATTGATTTGTCTAATGAGTTAACCAAAGTCATGACTAGTGTTTGATAATTGCTCAATTGCTTGCAACACTAACTCTGGTTGATCTCTAAAGAGGTTAACGATTCCTTTCTTTCCACTTACCTTATTGCCTTCTTAACACCTATTTATCCGCGCACAAGACTAAGAAATTAGTAGTGTCGCGGATTATATTTTATCTATTTGCCTAACTTGCCAAAATAACAGACTGACTGGAGAATGAGGGTTGTGTTTTCTCTCATAAATTTAAGATAAAATGTAACTCACTTAACCAGTACTACTATACAGCTATCAAACATATAAAAAGCACTTAATAGATTGATAATAAGTTGATGAAATCAATTTGTTGGAGTTTGTAAATTTATACTTTAAGGTATTAATCTTTATACGTGTTTATATTTATATACTTTATAATTCTTATTGTGATTTGTATCATTGACATTTACAAGCACTAGGTGGGTACAAAAGGCGTGACTAAACAAGAGACTCTCCAGTTAAAGTATGACAATTATCGTGTTGTGGCAATAGATAATGAGAATAAAAGCTACTTCGTTGTGCGTGTTAGAAATGAAGAAAGTGTTATTGATGATTACTGCTGGTGTAGTACTAATCAACCAGTCGCCTTAGGAGATTTGATAGAAGGGTATTTACGCTTTTCTCCAGGTTCAGGCAAGTCTCCTATGCTTATCATTCGATAGATATTAAAGTGTAAATAAATACACTAACGCATTTTTTTACAGATACTTCTCAACTAGTAAATATAATCCCTTCACTTCGGCCCATCCTAATCAAAGGGTGGGATTTTCACTAAATAGCCATTTGATCATCAATCAAACAACTGCTACTAGGAGATCCCCTCCCTCATAGTGGACTTAAAATAGTTTTTCTCGTGGCATTTTAGCTAAGTTGCTGTTGATTGCGGATATGATTGAAGAAATTGACGAGCAGCAAAATACTTAAGCCTCTATGCAGGTGCTAGCTGGACTTGGTTCAAAAAGAAGTGATTAGCAATGCATCTAGGAAACTATGCAAGAAGATGTAAGAAATCAAGACATTGCTCAACAAGAGGTACAACAAGGACAGGAAGCATTGATTTTGCGGCTCCTTACCCGCAAGTTTGGTGTTCTTGATCTAGAAATTGAACAGCAGATTTGTTCTTTATCCATCACGCAATTAGAAGAGTTGGGTGATATGCTGTTAAATCTCAAAAGCTACACTGATTTAACCAACTACTTAGCAAATATATCGCCCTGAAAATCAATGCCCTACATAAAATATGCGAACAATTGCGGAAATCAATGACAAAATTAGCTGCAATCGTGCTGTGGTGATGACTAGTGAAGAACTAAAAGCACGTGTTGTAGAAGTCGGCGTTACAAAAACTGCTAAAGAAGTTGACGTGATCACCACTGGCACTTTTGAGCCAATGGAATCTAGTGGTGCAATTATCAACTTGGGACACACTGATCCTCCGATCAAAATTCGTCGATGCTGGTTAGATGGCGTGCTAGCATACTCTGGCTTTGGGGCTGTAGATTTGTACTTAGGTGCGAGTTGTATAGCAGAAGAGATAGACGGAGAAGAAATCCGCGAACGTGGTGGTGGTCATGTGATCGAAGATTTGATAGCGGGTAAACCTGTGCACGTAAGAGTACAAGGACAAGTTACAGATTGTTACCCCAAGACAAGCGTTGAAACGACGATCACCCGTGAGACCATTAACCAGTTTTATTTATTTAATCCGCGCAATCTTTACCAGAACTTTATCGTTGGTGTAAATGGGGGCGATCGCCCACTTTTTACATATCTGGGTCCGTTACAACCGCGCTTGAGTAATGCTGTTTATTCAAATCCTGGTGCCATTTCTCCGCTACTGAACGACCCTGATTTGCAATTAATTGGTATTGGCACACGCATTTTCTTAGGTGGGGGTATTGGTTATGTAGCATGGGAAGGGACTCAGCACTTTCCCTTACAAAAGCGTTTGCCCAATCGCACACCAATTGGTCCTGCTGCTACTTTAGCTCTGATTGGCGATGCTAAGCAGATGGATGCTCGTTGGGTACGTGGCTGTTACTTCAAAAATTACGGTCCATCTCTAATGTTGGGAGTAGGTGTACCACTACCTGTCTTAGAAGAAGAAGTCATAGCAAGAGCAGCTGTTCAAGACAAAGACTTAGTCGCACCAATAGTCGATTTTTCTATTCCTCGACGTGTTCGTCCTACATTTGGATTAGTAAGTTATGCTCAACTCAAATCAGGGCGAATTACGATTGATGGGAAAACAGTACGCGCTGCACCTCTTGCCAGTATTTTTCTGTCTCGCGAAGTTGCCAGAGAACTTAAACAGTGGATCGAAGCAGGCAAATTTACCTTAACTGAGCCTGTCTCTCCCATTTCAATGGAACGATCTTTTCTTCCTCAAGATCGGTGGACGGAGTTTTAGGGGGAGTTAGGAATGGGGAATGGGGAATGGGGAGGAGCCACTGCGTTGCGGAGGTTCCCTCCGTTGTAGCAAGTGGCGTTGGGGAGTGGGGAGTGGGGCATAGTATTCAGATATTCCCCTGGTCCTCCTTGTCCTCCTTGTCCCCTTCCCTCTCTTCCTTTGCTCCTACTCTTTATTCCCTACTCCTGCGGTGGCTTCGGACGTTTGACAGGTTTAGGAACCGGTCCTTTTGATACTGGTCGTGATGCTGCAGGAGAGGCATCGCCTGTTTTCCGAATAGGACGTGGGGGTTCTCCACTCCCAGTGCGTTTGGGGAATGGTTTCTTGCCGCCGCCAGGACCAGCACGACGCCCTCCAAAACCTTTTCTTTGAGGTGGTTTCCGTTTTTTGGGCAACTCAGCGATCGCTTCACCGCGTTCTATCATCAATGCATCAGCATCTCGCTTCACTTGAAAGTCCCAGAACTTTCCTACTGCTTTGGTCTGAAGCTGACCTTTGAGTTTCAGCTTAAAGTATTTGGGTTTTTCAGATGGTTTACGAGCAGCCTGCTTAATTTTGATCACCAAGTTTTCAGCATCAAAGGACTGGTAAACGACCTCACCACGAACAGAAAAACCACCATCTGGAATCTCTGTTGAAGGTATAAGGTTCTCTGAAGCGCCATTATTATTTGTCTGGTTTAAAAGTACAAAATCTTCTTCTTGCTCTTCTGTGGCATGTTTAGCAAGATTTTCTGGCTCCCAAACCCCTACAATCTGGAGGTGCAATTTATCATTTTCTTGTCTGGTACGCGGATAAACAACCCACAGGTGTTCTTTGTCGAGATCGAGATGATTTTTAACTAAACTCATAATCCGACCTAGAAGGACAGCATCGAGCAGCGTACCTTCTGTGGTCAGTAGTGTACCTTGAGTAAATTGCTCGCTACTGGCAAGATAGCGACCTCTAACTAAGCCAATAGCTCGGTACTGCATTGGCTCACTAGGAGGCGGAATCGGTTGCTGGCGATTGGCGAGGTTACCATCGTCAGCGGTCTCAGTTGAAGTAACGAGCGAATTTTCTGGTTGAGCGGTTTCTGCTTTTGGTTGTTCATTTACAGGAACAACTGTGTCAGTTTGAGCCTCTTGTGAGGCATAAGTATTGGAAGATTCGGGCGACGGCATCAGGTCGGAATTCATAAAAACTCCTTGCGGCGGAGACATATCCCATTGTGGGATTGAACGAAGGCAGCTGGGAAGAGCGTTTGCGCGGCGCTTGGCAGTATATTTCCTTTCAAGACAACCACTCTATAACACCCTGTGAGATACTAGAGGTAAAATGGCATTCATGTGCCAGTTACCCAGGTTATGCTAACCCTTCTTAGAGCGTGAGCTCATTCGCAAATGTCCTCCTCAAAGTCGAATCAGACGCTTGCGAAGGTTTTTCCCGTTTGCAAACTAGTATAGGGAAACAATATCAGCGAAACACCTTGCAACTTCACTTAACACATAATACTAAATGTGTAATTTAATGTGTAATCTAGCGCCTTTATAGTAATTTCGGAAGCATACCACAGCAATAATTCCAGAGATTCCTCCTAAAGTCATCACTTGACGTGCAGCACAACAATAGCTATTTGTTATAAAATTCACAAGCAATACAGGGAATTCCGTAAAATTTTTCAAAAATTTAACTTTCTTGATTTCATCAAAAAACAATGTCGTTAGAGTTAAGGAAAGTTTTGTGTTTCAACCTCGCAATCGCTGGATAGTTAATATTATATTAGTGCTGGCAGTTCTTGCTTTTGTGGGAGTTTCACTTTTACCTATAATTGGAGCATTCAATAAGTCCACTTCAGAGCAAAAATCAACTTCCGAAACCGGAGTAGCAAGTACATCAAAGCTAGAAGATGAAGCACGTGGTTTAGAACTAGTGTTGCAACGGGAACCAGATAATCAAACAGCACTCAAAAGCTTATTAGAGGCACGATTACTACTGTTGAGGCAACACAAGACTAACATACAGGCAGTCATTGAACCTTTAGAAAAGCTTGCCAAACTGAATCCGGAAAATACACAATACACAGTACTGCTTGCTCAGGCAAAATTAGAAATTGGTGACAAAGAAGGGGCTGCTAGTGCATATCGTTCCATTCTCCAAACAAAACCAGGGGACATTAAGGCTTTAGAAGGTATGGTCACTCTTCTAGTGAACCAAAAACGTCCAGAAGCAGCGATTGGTTTACTGCAAGATACTCTCACCGCAGCTAAGGCAAATAAAATTCAGCCAGCAGAAAGTGTAGATAAAATTGCTGTACAAGTGCTGTTAGGTAATGTCTATGCCTCCCAGAAGCGCTACAATCAAGCACTTTCTGTCTACGACCAAGCTATCAAAGATGATGGACAGGATTTTCGTCCTGTTCTGGCAAAGGCTATGTTGCTCAAAAAACAAGGCAAAATTGATGAGGCAAAACCTCTGTTTAACAAAGCAGCATCTTTAGCACCATCTCAGTATAAAGACGAAATCAACAAAAATGCTTCTTCGAGGTAGTGGGGAGCAAGGGAGCAGGGAAGCAAGGAAGCAATAGGAGAATACTCTATACTATTCCCCATGCCCTATTCCCTATGCCCCACTCCCCACTCCCCATTCTCAATACTTCCGCTCTTTTGGCTCAAACATAGTAATTGCCACTTTTGCGTACTGGATATCTATGCCAGCGGGTGAGTAGTAAGCCATTGTGTGTTTGAGGAAGTTCGTATCGTCTCGTTGAGGAAAATCTTCACGGAAGTGTGCGCCTCGGCTTTCCTGGCGATTCATTGCTGATGCTAGAATAAGACGCCCTACGACTATCAAACTTTGCAATTCTAAAGCTTCTACAATTTCAGTATTCCAGCAATCGCCTTTGTCATCTAAATATATTTGTGAATATTGGTTTTGTATTTCTTGTAATTTTTGCGCTCCTTCTTGCATCAATTGCTCAGTGCGGAAAACGCCACAGTACTGAGTCATACAATCCTGGAAGGCATGACGAACTTGACTAATACGGTATTGCCCTTGCTGTGCTAGTAATGCTTGAATTTGCTGTTGAGCCTCGGTAATGTAATGTTGTTCATCTACAATCGGTAGCTTGCGGTTTTGGACAAATTGTGCTATTTTAGCTCCTGTTCTACGTCCATAGACGACACATTCTAGCAAGGAGTTACTGCCAAGGCGATTTGCACCATGTACAGAGACACAAGATGTTTCGCCAGCGGCAAAAAAACCATCAACAAACCCATCACTACCACTACGGACTTGACCATCAGTGTTAACTGGAATACCTCCCATACAGTAGTGAATTGTAGGGCGTACTGGAATAGGCTCAATAACAGCGTCAATGCTGACTAGGCGATGAGCTTCTTCCCAGCAAAAGGGAACACGACTCATGATTTTTTCTTTACCCATGTGCCTGAGGTCAAGATAAACAAACGGACCTCCCGCGCTACCATCGGGATGAATACCACGACCTGCACGAATTTCGTAAGCGATCGCTCGTGAGGTGATATCACGCGGAGCCAATTCCATCCGGCTAGGAGCGTATCTTTCCATAAAGCGCTCTCCTTGGGAATTGATCAAATACGCTCCTTCTCCACGCACCGCTTCGGAAATGAGTACTCCTACTGGATAAAGTCCAGTCGGATGAAATTGGACAAATTCCATGTCTTCTAAGGGCAAGCCAGCAAGGGCAGTCATTGCTAGACCATCACCTGTAGAAGCATAATCATTGGATGTTGTGTTGTATACTCTACCGTAACCACCAGTAGCAAACATCACTGCTTTGGCTCTGACTACTTCTATGTGTCCATCGAGGATGTTGTACATAACTATACCTTTGGCCTGACCTTCTTCCAGAATCAGACGCATCACATACCATTCTTGATAAAGATGGACACCATTTCGTCGGAGATTGCTGACCAATTCATGTAGAATTGCGTGACCTGTTTTATCAGCAGCGTAGCAGGTACGATTGTGGGAATGTCCACCAAAAGCACGTTGGGCAATATGACCATCAGCCAATCGGGAGAATAAAACGCCCATGTGCTCTAAATCGATGATCACCTCCGGGGCTTCCCGAGTGAGAATTTCCACTGCATCTTGGTCTGCTAGATAGTCAGAACCCTTAACTGTATCAAAAGCATGTGCTTCCCAGCTATCAGTAGGATCAACATTTTTTAGGGTTGCAGCAATACCACCTTGAGCAGCAACTGAGTGAGAACGAATTGGGTGGGTTTTGGCAACCACAGCTACATTTAAGTTGGGGTTAGTTCTGGTAATTTCTAATGCAGCGCGGCATCCAGCTAATCCACCCCCAACAATGATGACGTCATGTTCAAACATATATAAATCCCCAACTGTAAACAAGCTTTCTTCTGCTGTTCTATTGTAGAGACTCAATTGATTGTGTCTCCACAAAAAAATTCCCTGCCAACAGACAGGGACTTGTATTTTAGAGTGAGGAGTTATGAGTTAAGAGTGATGAGTTAGAGAAGTGTAGGGTAACTCCTCACTCATATATTCCTAACTTCTAATTCCTAACTCTTTTTTAACTCGTTGCCTGTACAGGTTGTTGCTGAGAAACATTACCTGGTATTGGTTCCAGCTTTGTCCCTGGTTCTATTGGAGCAACTTCAATGTGATTCAACAGGGTGGTCACAAAGGCAAAAAGCAAGAAAGGTAGTGATAATAAAACAACAAGTGCAACTGCAGCTAAAGCATAAACTGGTCTTCTAGCACCCATGAGCGCCAAAGCTGAGGCTAAACTTATAGTGATGGTAATTAACCAAACAATTATTTGACCGTATATATCTCCAAAAGTTAAGGTACAGACAAACCGATATTTTTGAATGTCACTGCTCATAATTTGCCTCCAGAATCTCCTTAGGTTCTACGTTATAGCCATGTTTTGTTTTTAGAGAAATTTTAAATCTTTTTGAAATAATCGTAATATCACTTCATAATATAATATTTCTTTTGGCAGAAGAAGTTTAGATTTAAATAGTTTTCTTTTTGTGCAAAAATAGCAATCCTAAATAATTTGTAAAACTTCCACTACTTTTGATAATTGAGATAAGTAGAACTGCTCGATTGAGAATTCCTTGACCCGGATTTCTCACAAAAAGATAAAAAAAAGGGGTCAAAAACTGCGAAAATGTATATAGGATAAGCATTTCAGCAGCTATAGAGTATGACCCCAGTATTTAGAGAT
>JAJPJF010000362.1 GCA_021324415.1 Nostocales cyanobacterium Centralia_MAG_434 | reverse complement strand
CATTATCTATACTACGTGTGCTGGTTCGAGAATTGTGTGTCAAGAAGTATCAAAAAGTATAAGTATTTTAGCAATTGCTCTTTGGAGAAAAACTTTTTGGTTTACTGTATATTTATGTTCAAGAGATAAGGAGCAACGAGCAAGCGATGAGCTAAACGATCTATTCGGAATATAAAAGTAGCACCTTGCCCAACACCAGGGCTTTGAGCAGAGATTGTACCTGAGTGGAGTTCGACTAAGCGAAGGGCGATCGCCAGTCCAATACCTACTCCTCCTGGTGAATGACGACTAGGCACTTCCGCTTGAGAGAAGCGATCAAAGATTACGGGAAGAAAATCAGGACTGATGCCACAACCAGTATCAGTCACAGTAATTTCAACTTTGAAGTCGAGATATTTTAACCCAATTGTGACCTTTCCCCCTACATCCGTAAATTTGATGGCATTTTCTAGCAAGTTAGCGATAATTTGTATGAGGCGATCGCTATCTGCTTTGAAATCACACCGCGCAATATGAGATATCGTCTCGATTAGTTGAATATTCTTTGCTTTAGCTGTTTGGTGAAATGTTGTCACAACGTCTTGTTAACCCTTATAAAGACTACATTCTCCAACGTTGGCATCAGGGTTTCTATCACGTCAAACAACTTTTTCGTGAAATTCAACAACTCGGATACCTTGGCGGTTACATGACCCTCAGCGAGCGTCAATTGAGAAAAACAGGCTGCCTTGGTTTAATTGATCGTTAAGTCTTCATGTTTATGCGTGGTAATAAGGCTGCCTGTTTTTCTAGGAGCAATTTATCACCAAAATCGCACAAGAGCCAATCTAATTTGATACTCGACACCTGCCACCTCAGATCTTCTACCCACCTCTTGTGTCCCCCTCCACCTTTTTTCACCCTAACTGCACAAGACCCTATTTAATTTGTTAATCGACAACTATTCTGCAATTAAAATAATAATAATTTATCAAGTTTTTTGGTTATGGAATAAATCATTACAAAGCCGTTCTAAGGAGGAGCATCCCCTACATGGAATCAGTAGTACGAGCGTCTTGCTCGCTTGAGATATTCACAGTTCAAGATGTAAGTGCAAAGCACACGCTTGGCGAACGCACTACAAAATCAATCTGCCAAATTGGGATGCTCCTGTTTTCAGGGTTGAATTCACCTAGGCTCACGCCAGAATGAGCATTTTTACGCCTCTGTTTGGTGCCAGGGTAATACCCCGACGTCGTGGAGTTTCTGGTTGATCGTCTGCCAAAGCTAATTGATAGTTGGAGACAATGGTCGCCAATACTAGCTTGATTTCAAATAACGCTAAAGCTTCTCCCAGACAGCGACGCACACCTCCTCCAAAAGGCATAAATTCATAGGGCGAAAATTGTCTGTCTAAAAACCTTTCTGGTTTAAATTGCTGATGTTGAGGGTATAAATCTTCGCGATGATGTAGTAGATATATACAACCTACGACTTGTATACCTGGTTCTAATTTATGTCCCAGTAATTCGACCGTTTGTTGTACTAATCTAGGAAAAGTCAACATTGCTACTGGAGTGATCCGCAAACTTTCATAACAAACAGCACTCAGATAAGGTAGACGGAAAATACTCATCGCCTCTGGATGATCACCCATGGCATCTAGTTCATCAAGCAGTTTTTCTCGCACCTGTGGCTGTTTGTGTAGCCAATACAATCCCCAAGCCATTGCTGATGCTGTAGTTTCGTATCCCGCCACTAGTAAGGTCATTAGCTCATCTCGCAGTTGTTGAGGTGTCATTGCCTGACCCTTTTCATCCGTGGCTGACATGAGCAAAGATAGGATATCTATCCCACCAGAATGGCCTTTTTTCCGACGTTCTGCAATTTCTGCGTAGATCAGTTCATCAATTTGCTGGCGTTGGCGCAAAAACCTTCCCCAAGGACTCCATGCTCCTAAGTTCTGTAACAAGGGGAAAAATAACGAGCTCGAAGTTACAGGAGAGCCGAACGCATCCAACATCTTTGTCAACAGATGCTTAAGTTGCTGGCAGCGTTCCCCTTGTGTTAAGCCAAATACTATCTGTAATATTACCTCTTGTGAAATCTGTTGAGTAACACTACGAGCCGAAAATGGCTGATTTTTTGCTAACTTGCTAAAGACTTGTTTGCTGATATTACAAATAAGTTCTCCATACGCTCGCATCCTATCGCCATGAAAAGAAGGCATCATTAGCTGTCGTTGTCGTTTGTGGTGCTCGCCTTCTAGCATGAACACTGAATAATTCCCTACAAAGGGTTGCAGAATTTTGTTGGCTTCTCCAGGAGCACTAAATTTCTTTCTATCATTGGTCAAAATTTCCTCAATTGCCTGGGGATGGTTCACAAATACCAGCCTGCCATCACCACTACCAACTACCTCTGCACTAAATATGTCAGGATATTGTTGAGCAGCACTTTCCATATATCCTACTGGATCAATCACCCATTGGAGTCTTTGCACAAAGCGCGGCTTGTTGATTAGATTGGGTCGTTGCATAATAGGGTGTCACCACAAAAATATCAGTCATACCAATTTGGCTGCGATCCTATCATTTGATGGAGGATAAAAAGGGTAGTATGCTCTGGTCATGTGGTAAATCTGTTGAAAACAATTAGATTGTTACTCCAAACTCGTATTGATTAATAAATACTCCAATCACGATAGAACCAGCTTTTACTTTAAAAAGCGGCAAACTTTTCCTTTAAGTCACACTCACAAATGGAGATGAACATGGCTCGTCGTTTTATTGATTTATCTTTACCAATTGAAGAAGGTCCTAGTGAGCGTATAGCAGTCAGTATTGAGTACTATGATCATCAGTTTGGTGCTCAACAAATGGAACAAATATTTTCCGTTCCAGCAACAGAATTACCAGAAGGTTTAGGCTGGGCCAATGAACGTGTGTCTTTAATTACACATGCAGGCACACATATGGATGCGCCTTATCATTATGGGCCTCTATGTGCGGGGCAACAAGCCAAATTCATAGACGAGATTCCTCTTGATTGGTGCACAGGTGATGGAGTAGTACTTGATATGCGCCATAAACAAGATGGAGAAGAAATTTCTACACTGGATCTTCAGTCTGCACTTTCGCAAATTCAACATCAACTTCAAAAAGGAGAAATTGTACTGATTTATACTGGTGCAGATCGTTATTGGGGGGACGAGTCCTATCCCGAGCGAGGTAGCGGATTAACACGCGATAGTACACTATGGTTAGTTTCGCAGGGCATTAAAATTATAGGTATTGATGCGTGGGGTTTTGATCGACCGTTCTCGAAAATGCGTCAAGCTTATCAAATTACTGGTGATGTCAGTTATATCTGGCCTGCACATTTTGTTGGGCGTGAACAAGAGTACTTACAACTAGAAAAATTAACTAATTTAGACCAGCTGCCATCACAAGGATTCACAGTTTATTGTTTTCCAATAAAAGTTAAACGCGCTAGTGCAGCTTGGTGCAGAGTGGTTGCTGAATTAAAAAATTGATAAATGTGATTTGAACCATCGTTTGACGTACGACTCGTTCGGGAGTACGAAAAATTTTGGGAACAGCCTAAAAAATTTTTCACTCTCTCAATTCAATTCCAAATGTTTCTTGGAGTCATAATTTTATCGCTTTAGCCTATGGTAGTTGGGAAGATTGCACTAGATCTGAGTTTAGGGAGATCCAAAAAATAAAATGTCCAGCCTTTGTTGGTTGATTTGTCGGCGCAGTAGGTTATTCGTGGTAATAAGGCTGGACATTTTATTACTGGCAAGTGCCTGAGTAAATCCTGTGTATATATATTCAGCAATTCTCATTTTGAAACGATTTTGCGCCATTTCAGCGATCCCCAGATTCGTTAAGAATTGTAAAATCCTCTGACTGTAAGGGTTTCAATGTCATGAAACCTT
>JAJPJF010000012.1 GCA_021324415.1 Nostocales cyanobacterium Centralia_MAG_434 | reverse complement strand
TGGGGAACCGAAGATTGGCATCCACTAATAAGACTCGTTGCCCCATTGCTGCTGCTGCTAGCGCTAGGTGTATAGCAATAGTAGACTTACCATCTTGATATCCGGCTGAACTAATGACAAGCGATCGAATTGGTGCATCCGAACCAAGAAGAAGAATATTCGTATAAAGAGAGCGAAAAACTTCAAAAAATGAGGCACGAAGTGCTTGTTGCAGACCACCATCTGCATTTTCTTGCAAAGCTGAGGCTCCAAATTCTTTTTTGAAGGGTACTACTCCTAGCAGTGGCAGTCCCGAAGCATCTTTAAGATCTTTAGAAGTGTATAAGACATTACTGAGTTTATCAACGACCAAAGCTGCTCCGACACCCAAAAGCATCCCTAGCATTGAGCCCAACACCAAGTTTCGTTTTATACTAGCAGAAACTGCTGCAGGTTCTTTCACTTCAGTCAGTTTAGGATCTAGCAACTTCCAAGGCTGCTGCTTTTGGGATTTCTCAATTTCTAATGCTTGTTGCTTAGCTAAAAATTGATCTAGGGTCGCTGTAGCAATCTTTAATTCTTGCTGAATATTGTCGTAATCGCGGCTGATGGTTGCCAGCGTTCTGAGGTATGAGTTGAGATTAGTTAATTTCTGACTCAACGATTGATCACGCGCTTGCAGTTCCAGAATACGGCTTTGAAAATCTCTGCTAACTCGTGCTCTTTCCTGATTCAGCATTAATAGGATTGATGTTCTCTGCAGAGTAAGACGCTGCACACCCTCTTCTTCTTCCGTAAATGTAGATCCGCGTTTGGCTAACTGAACATCTACATCTTGAATCTGGTCTAGCAGCTTTTGGTAGCGTGAATTGTCACTAAGCACCGAATTACTAGCAGATTGACCTGGCTCTTGCTTAAACTCTCGCTGTAGGTCTTGGTACTTAGCTTGCATTTGCTCTAGCTGCACACGATTGTCTAGCTTCTGCTGTGTTAAAGTAGCAATTAAGCTAGACACTTGTTGAGCTTTTTGTGCTGGCTCGACTAAGCTATTGGCTTGTCGAAGAGTTCGCAGTTTTTCTTGCCAATCTTCAACTCGCTTTCTGAGTCCGCCTTTGTTGATTCGATCTTGAACAAACTTAATTGCTTGATCAATGTCTGCTTGACGTTCTGCTAAACTGTATTTTAGATAAGCATCAGCAACTGATTTTGAAAAATCGCGCGCTATGTCCTCTTTTGGGCTTGTGTATTGAACCTTTAATATATTCGGGTCTTTGGAAGTAATGCTTAGGTTTTGGACTAGTGAGTTATAACTCAGATCTAAGTTTGGATATTTGGACTGATATTTCTTCTGAATCTTTTCAACTACGGGATCTAACACTCCCGGACTTTGCAAAACTTGTAGTGTGGTCGCAATTGGTTGAACTGTTTCAGGAGACGATACTGATTCTTGTGCAGTCAAAGTTTGAGGGACATTAGCTACTGCACGACCTTCTCCAGTCAATGATTTCGTTAAAATGTCGAACTCACCCTGATATAGGGGAGGATCTGTTTCTGCCTTCAATACCGCTGCTGTTGCCACTACACCTGTTACACCAACTATTAACAGTGTTCGGCGACGAAGTGCTGCCCCCACTTGCAGCAGATTCAGTCCTCCTTCATCTTCTGACTCATTGATCTGAGCAGGGTTGACTTGTAACAATGGGTGAGTATGTTTTTCAGATTTCAGCATAGCGTTGGTAAACTTTTAGATGGCTGGTATATTTACGCAGGTACACGCTTCAACACAAGCTAAACATATTTAGTCGCTTCTATTAGCTTCTAAAGGCCTAGCTCTTTACTCGCACCCGGATAAATTGATGAGTTTACTAACTCGTAAAGTGTTCCCAACAATCTTAAGGAGGACTTAAGTGTTGTTATAACTTATTTACTTGATAGATTTACCACCCTGTCTCAAGTTTTGAAAATACTTGGTAAATTTGGAGCGATGCACTACATCTACAGTAACATCACGCAGGGAAAATGTTAACTTGCTGAAGTCAGAAACATGAATCAATGGATGTTAGTCCCCCCGCAAATTTACCACCATCCCAATACACTAATAGGAGCTAGAGGAACTTACCACGATCACTAGTAGACAAAATTCAGCTTCGCCGAGAAAACCCTCGGATTGAAGGAAAAACTCTAGCTTTTAACTGGGGCGCTAGGATTCGAACCTAGGGATGGCGGGACCAAAACCCGCTGCCTTACCACTTGGCTACGCCCCAACGATTTACTTGAATTAGTATAGCAGTGTCACATGGGATTATGTCAAGTATTTTTACAGCAGATTTTGAACAAATTGAAATTCAGACTTAAATGAAACTCTAGGACATGAAAATCCATTTTTTGAGAGAAGTTACCAAAAACCGCCGAATGCCCCTTCTTCTATAAGGAGGGGATGAAAGGCGGGTCAAAATAAGCACGTTCTTTGACCGTCGTTTTATATGTAAAAACAAGGTGAAGAATAGTGGTTATTTTGACAATCTCTGTGCTATAATTACGTCAATGAGTTCAACGTAATAATGCTAGTATATGAAGCTAAACTAGAAGGGCAAAACGAGCAGTATGAACGGCTGGACGAAGCCATTCGAACTGCTCGTTTTGTGCGCAATAGTTGTCTTCGATACTGGATGGATAACCGTGGTATTGGACGATATGAATTGTCTGCCTATTGTGCTGTATT
>JAJPJF010000135.1 GCA_021324415.1 Nostocales cyanobacterium Centralia_MAG_434 | reverse complement strand
TCCCCCCTGTCCTCCTTGTCCTCCTTGTCCTCCTTGTCCTCCTTGTCCTCCTTGTCCCCCCTGTCCCCCCCTACCATAATATTTCTGTTCATGCTTGCATGATTGACTTAACCGTATTATAGTTTTATTATTCGATTATTCAGAAATAACGAAATACAAGAAAAAGGGTCTGGATCTCGGCTATCTACCTATACAACGTGTACGAGTGTAACGAATTTCACCAAAGGAGAATGTGATGAGTCCGATTACCCAAGCTAAACCGTTAGATGTGCCAAGCGCCATCACTCAACGTCGTGCAATCAAATCTTTCAAATCAGACCCAATTGCGCCAGAACTGCTCAAGCAACTAGTAGAGTTAACTGTAGCAGCGCCCAGTAGCTTTAACTTACAAGACTGGCGGATTGTGATTGTGCAAGACGAGGCACAGAAAGCAGCGCTATCAGCAGCGGCGTGGAATCAACAGCAAATTCTTCAAGCACCCGTAACCTTTGTCTTTGCTGCTGAACCGTTCTCACCAGAAAGAGACTTGACACCAATTTTTGAGACAGCACTGCAGAATGGGGCGTGGAATGAAAATACTGTCAGTTATTTCAAAAATGCTGTTCCACAGTTCCAAACTGCATTAGGAGAAAAACAGCGAGAATACGCTATCAAAGATGCCATGATTGCCGCAACACACTTGGCATTGGCAGCGGAAAGTCTGGGTTTGTCTACCTGCTTTATGAATGGCTGGATTGAAGAGAAAGTCAAAGAAGTTATTGGTGCAGCAGAAGATTCAAACCTGGCGATCGCAGTAGTCATACCAGTTGGGTATGCGGCGGAACCACGTCTGAATCCTGGTCGGCTACCATTAGCAAGCAATGTCTCTGTGGACAGGTTAGATAATCCATATCAAGGCTGATTCTTATCTGTTTGGAAGTGTTGGAAGTGTTCAACATTTCCGAAAAACAACTCCATAGCGTGTCTAGCTCGATTATCTAGATAGCAAGTTATGAGCCATGAACTAAAATCCAACACACAGAACACTCAAGATACTGGAAACTCTTATGTGTATGTTCCAATTGGGGAGAAAATCGTTAGCCAAGCCAGACTTAATGAAATAGAGATTAGTCAGTTTGCTTACTCCTGTGGTGACACAAATCCTCTACATCACGATCAAGAGTATGCACGTCAAACCCGATTTGGAAGCATCATTGTTTGTGGTCCACACATCGCTTCGCTGTTGATGGCAATGCTTGCAAGACATTACTCTCAAGACACTGCTATGGTTGGGTTAGAATCTTCCTTTCAGTTTCTCAAAGCTATCAAAGCAGGGGAGTTAATAGATCTAGAGTGGGAGGTTATTGCTACCGAGTATAAAGATAGCCTGAATGGGGAAATCGTAGACCTTAAAGGAAAAGTGACCAACGAACAAAAAGTTGAAGTTGTCACCAGTAGTGGAAGGATTTTAGTTACCGCACAGCTTTGACGGTTATCAAATATCAAGACCAAATGCCAAAAACAGCTTTGATTGTCGGAGCAGGTAGCGGGCTGAGTGCATCCCTGGCTCGCCTATTTGCAAAAGAGGGAATGACCATAGCTTTAGCTGCTCGTCAGACAGATAAACTTAGTCAGCTTTGCAGTGAGATTGGGGCTCGTAGCTTCAGTTGCGATGTCTCAAAACCAAATGAGGTGCAGCAGCTATTTATTGATGTTGAAACTCATCTAGATTCTCCGGATGTCGTTGTTTACAATCCAAGCTTTCGGGTGAGAGGACCTTTTATTGAACTAAACCCTGATGATGTTGCCAAAACTTTAGATGTGAGTGCTTATGGCGGCTTTTTAGTTGCACAAGAAGCTGCAAAACGAATGTTAAACAGAGGCAGCGGTGCTATCTTCTTTACTGGAGCCTCAGCAAGTGTCAAGGGTTATCCTCAGTCTGCTCCTTTTGCAATGGGTAAATTTGCGCTGCGCGGTTTGGCTCAGAGCATTGCCCGAGAACTGGCTCCTCAGAATATTCATGTTGCTCATTTCGTGATCGACGGTGCTATCCGTTCTGCAGAACGCCAAGAACCAGCAGACAATCCAGACAGTCTGCTTGACCCTGATGCGATCGCCCAAACTTATCTTTTCATTCTCCGTCAACCCCGTAGTGCTTGGACATGGGAGATTGAACTTCGCCCCTGGGTTGAGCGCTTTTAAACTGAAATTGCGAGGTTTTAGATGAAAGTTTTTATTGTCCATGCTCATGCAGAACCCCAAAGCTTCAATGGAGCCTTAACTCGCCATGCTAAAACAGTACTGGAAGCAGCAGGTCATGAAGTGAAAATTTCTGATCTTTATGCGATGAACTTTGACCCCCTTTCAGATCGACGCAATTTCACCTCAATCAAAAATCCAGATTATTACAGACAGCAAACTGAAGAAGCATATGCCAATGAGGTCAATGGGTTTGCACCTGATATTGTGGCAGAAATGGAAAAACTGGAATGGTGTGATGTCCTAATTTTTCAATTCCCTCTCTGGTGGTTTTCTCTACCTGCAATACTCAAAGGTTGGGTTGATCGGGTTTTTGCGTTTGGACGAGTTTATGGTGGTGGCAAGTGGTACGACAACGGTGTTTTCCAAGGAAAAAAAGCCATGTTATCCCTGACCACAGGAGGAGGCGATAGCAGCATCAAAGGTATTTATAGTGAAACAGGGCTGAACGGTAGTATTCACAATATCCTGTTCCCAATCAATCACGGAATTTTTCGTTTTGTTGGGTTTGATGTCCTTCCACCGTTCATTGCCTGGGGGGCTTCGCGTGCTAGTGATGAAAAACGTCAGGCTTATCTAGAGGAATACCAACAGCGCCTTTTGACCATTCCTGAAACTCAGGCGATCGCCTATCCCTCTTTAAAAGATTACGACGAAAACTTCGAGCTAAAACAGTCAGCTAGTGTAAAGCAAAATTGACAACAGTTATCAGTTATTAGTTATCAGTTAAGAACTGGGAGAGAATATCATGATTGAACTTTATTATTGGACCACACCAAATGGTCACAAAATCACAATCTTTCTTGAAGAAGTAGGATTGCCTTACACCATTATTCCAGTCAATATTGGGGCAGGAGATCAATTCAAACCCGAATTCCTCAAAATCTCTCCTAACAACCGTATCCCTGCAATTATTGACCATGAACCTGCCACTGGGGATGGTCCAATTTCTGTCTTTGAATCTGGTGCTATTCTGCTGTATTTAGCAGAAAAAACCGGGAAGCTACTCCCAGATAATTTGCGCGATCGCGTGGAGGTTCTGCAGTGGTTATTTTGGCAAATGGCAGGTTTAGGACCAATGGCAGGGCAAAACCACCACTTTAGCCAATATGCTCCAGAAAAAATTCCTTATGCCATTAACCGCTACGTGAATGAGACAGGACGTTTGTATGCTGTGCTGAATAAGCGATTGGCAGATAGAGAATTTATTGCTGGCAATTATTATTCAATTGCTGATATTGCCTCTTACCCTTGGATAGTACCACATGAACGCCAAGGTCAGAAACTAGAGGATTTTCCTAATCTTAAGCGCTGGTTTGAGACGATCCAGGCTCGTCCAGCAACAATTCGTGCCTATGAGAAAGCAGAGGCGTTTAAGAATCAGGCGAGCAATGATGATAGGTCAAGGGAGTTGTTATTTAACCAATCAGCGAGTACAGTGAACACTAAACAGTGAACACTAAACAGTTATCAGTTATCAGTTAAAAATTGGCTGATAACTGATAACTGATAACTGATATGCCAAAGATTCAGACGAATGGGATCAGTTTATTCTACGACGTTCAGGGAGTCGGTGAGCCTTTACTATTACTTGCTGGCTTTTTGTGCGATCACTCCTATTGGTCGCTAGTGATGCCATCGCTTGTTAAGCAGTATCAGGTCATTCGGTTAGACAATCGAGGAATGGGGCGAAGTTCTGCTCCCGATAGCCCCTATAGTATTCAGCAAATGGCAAATGATGCTGCGGGAGTGCTGGAACAACTGGGAATAACCAAGGTACATGTGGCAGGTCATTCAATGGGTGGTCAAATTGCCCAAGAGTTGGTGTTGAGGCATCCTGAGAAGATAAGCAGCCTTATGCTACATTCATCTTGGGCAAAGTGTGATGGATTATTCCATGCTGTGATTGAGACGTGGGGAGAGCTTCTAGGCACTTTAGATTTAAAGTTGTATGAAAAAGTTGTGTTGCCTTGGATATTTACCGATACATTCTACTCTACTCCAGGGATGATAGAGGCTGTGATTGATATGGCTATTAATTACCCATTTCCACCAACAACACATGGAGTCTATCATCAAAGCCGGGCTATCCTCAGTAGCAACACATCAACCCGTCTCCAGGATATTCATTGTCCGACTCTAGTTGTTGTGGGGAGGCAGGACATTCTCACGCCAATAAAGTTTTCAGAACAACTTGTTCAAGGCATTCCCAACGCCAAACTTGTCATCCTTGAAGACGTTGGTCATGGTTTGTTGGTCGAGTCACCAGATACTGTGGCTCGTACAATGCTCAGTTTCCTTGAGACAGTCTCAATTCCCCATTAGTGAGCTTTGACTTCAGCAGTGTGTGTTGACTGGCTAGAGACATGAGTGATAGGAAGTGAGCCCCAAATCATAAAGCATACACCCACTAAGGCAAGTCCTAAACTCGCGTACCACAATTTTTGGCGTTTCAGCAAAGCAGCTAAGGACGCTAAAACAATCGCTACTTGGAGAGACGTAACGCTGTAAACAAAAGATTGGTGGTGGTCAAAGTTTGACTTAGATTCTGCTTCTAGTTCTTCAGCTTGAGCTTTTAGGCTTTTCTTATCTTGATCAAGCTGACTAGCTTTTTGAGCCAAGACTGCGGAAGGAGGCTTTCCCAGAGATTGTAAAATTGCTTGTGAAGATTGCTGCATATCATACTTGGTAGATTTCGATTGGTACCAAGCCCAAGTGTTAGCAGCCTTAATCTGAGCAACTACGCCTTCTTCTGCATAGAAATTACCTTGCATGGCAGCGATCGCAGCAAGACCAGCAAAAAGACCCGTTGATACAGCAACCTGATTCACCCAATGAGCTTCGTGGGACTGTTTCTCCTGCTGTTTATGGATTTCTTCAGCAACTTCATGCACTTGCTCTTGCAGCTGCTGCACTTGTTCATTTACTTCTATTTCCATACAGAAAATCTCTATTGACTCGCTTTGACCTGAAAGGATTTATGTGTTTAATTTACCAGCCGAATCATGTACTAGCTACGTTAGCTCAATCTCTACAATATCATAGTTTTGTGTGACTAATAGCTGTATTTAAACCATATCTATTTTGAAAACCATAGTTAAACGTAATAGTGCGTTAAGCATTGTATCTTAACGCACCCTAATTGAAGCTCTCTGCAGTTTATAAAGGGTAGGATGAAAACCCCGTGACTTTAGTCCGGGGGACGCCAGTCACCAAAAGAAGGAAACCTTCTTGCAGTGCTGGCTCATGAAAGCCACAGCGCAGGATTTATGCTGCCGTCATGTTAACTATTCTCATTGCTGTGCAATATAGTTTTTAACCGCCTCAGGTGATATATTTCCAGCCGTGCTAACAAAATAGCTTGGAGTCCAAAGAGTAGGTAACTTTAGAAGTTCGGGAAACT
>JAJPJF010000366.1 GCA_021324415.1 Nostocales cyanobacterium Centralia_MAG_434 | reverse complement strand
TGCCATATGGACTGACATCTATTAAATTTACTTATTTTTGATTTGAAAATTTAAGTATCTTAAAAAAGAACTGAGCAACGGAGTAAAAGTATTCCGTTGCTTTTTAATAGTAATGCTTTTATCCTGCTTTTTAATTCTTAAGATAGAATGTAATTCCTAATACATTTATCGTCCGATTCTATAACTTTTGATTGATTACATACTTTTTTATATCTCGTTAGAGTTAATGAATGTTTATTTTTCCCAATTGAGGCAGTAATCATTGATACTTCCCACTGGTTTTTTAGCAATTTAGCTATTTGTCAGCCATATAAAAAATGAACAGTGATAGGTCTCATCAAATGTGCCTCCAGTGCAATTATCCACGGACAAAGGATGATAATCAGCTGCAACCGATTGAGTGGCAGCAATTGATGATGGCAATAGCTGCACGCATCCGTCAGAGTTTGAATCTCGATCAGGTTTTGAACATTACTGTCACTGAAGTCCGGCAGTTTCTAGGGGCTGACCGAGTCTTTATGTATTGCTTTCATCCAGACTACAGTGGATCTGTGGTCGTCGAATCTGTTGAACAAGGTTGGAAATCTGTTCTCAATGCTCAAGTTCAAGACTCTTACTTTATACAAACCAAAGGTCAGGAATACAGACAAGGGCGTATTCAAGCTCTAGAGGACATTCATCTGGCTGATCTGAGCGAATGCCACTTTAATTTGCTTGCCCAGTTTCAGGTCAGGGCAAACCTGGCTATCCCGATCTTGGTTGGAGAACAATTGTGGGGATTATTAGTTGCCAACCAGTGTACGGCACCTCGGCAGTGGCAACAATGGGAAATAGATTTACTTGCCCAATTGGCAATACACATAGGTATTGCTATTCAACAATCTCAACTCTATGGGCAGCTACAATCTGAGCTTGCTGAGCGCCAGCGTGCTGAAGAGGCATTACGCCAAAGCGAAACCCTTTATCGCCAGCTAGTTGAAACTCAAGTTGACGTGATTGTCAGGACTGACTTACAGGGGCGACTTACTTTCGCTAATCAAGCCGCTTGCCACACCTTTGGCTTGCAATCAGATCAGATCCGCGGTCAGTGGTTGTTTGCGTTTTTCCATCCAGACGACTTGCCGATGACAATGGAAAATATGAAAAAACTCGCATCTCCACCCTATCGCTTATTCGTTGATGAGCAACGCGCATTGACAGTTAACGGCATTCGTTGGTTTCAATGGAACGTTACTACCATTGTTGATGAATTTGGACAAGTCATCGAAACTCAGGGTGTTGGAAGAGACATTACTGAGCGTAAACTAGCCGAGCAAAAAATTCAACAACAAGCTGCTCTGTTGGATATCACTACTGATGCCATTTTCGTTCATGATTTTAATAAGCTTATTTTATTTTGGAATCAAGCTGCAGAGCGTCTCTATGGTTGGCAAGCTCATGAGGCTTTAGAACAAAACATTGAGGAGCTTTTGTACAATCAAGCTTCATCACAACTAGAAGTAGCACATCAAGATGTTGTTAACTATGGCTCATGGCAGGGTGAGTTACATCAACTTACCAAATCCGGTCAATCCATTCTTGTTGAAAGTCGTTGGACACTCATGCGTGATGACGCCTCCCAACTTATATCCATCCTGTGTGTTAACACCGACATCACCGAGAAAAAACAACTTCAAGCCCAGTTTCTCCGTGCCCAGCGTTTGGAGAGTCTTGGCACACTCGCTAGTGGCATTGCTCATGACCTTAACAACATATTGACTCCTATTCTATCCTCCGTTCAACTGTTAGCACTCAAACTTCCCCATCTTGATGTAGGCCATCAGCAAATGCTGACGGTCATTGAACGCAACTGTCAACGTGCTGCTGAGTTAATCAAGCAAATTCTCATGTTTTCCGGTTCTGCCAAAAGCACAGATGTCTGTTTGGAAATCAAGCATTTACTGCACGAAATTGAGCAATTTGCTCACAGCACATTCCCCAAATCTATCCACCTAACCATTCTCCCCAAGCAAGATCTCTGGCCTATCAAGGCTGATCCTACTCACATACATCAAGTCTTAATGAACTTATGTGTCAATGCTCGTGATGCTATGCCTCATGGCGGCACCATTGAAATTTCTGCATCCAACTTTTTTGCTGACGAAAACTTTGCCAAGATGGAGTTGGATGCCAAGGTAGGCTCTTACATCGTCATTACCGTCAAAGATACTGGCTGTGGCATTTCTCCACTTATTTTAGAGCGCATTTTTGAACCCTTTTTTACCACTAAGGAACCTGGTCAAGGTACTGGTCTTGGTCTGTCCACTGTCATTGGTATAGTTAAAAACTATGGTGGTTTTATTCATCTAGAAAGTGAGATCAACAAAGGCTCTCAATTTCAGGTTTACTTGCCTGCCGTCTCTGAAAACACTTCTCAACCAGCTCCACCTTCAAAACTACCTCATGGTCATGGTGAATTGATTCTTGTTGTCGATGATGATACTGGTATTATTGAGATTACTAAAACTTCCTTACAAGACTTCAACTATCACATCTTGACCGCTAGTAGTGGCATTGAGGCTCTCTCTTTGTTCACTGACTACAACCATCAAATCGACATGGTCTTGATTGATCTTATGATGCCTGATATTGATGGCATAACCATTATCAGCATTATGCAACGTTTGAAACCACAAATCAAGATTCTTGCCATCAGCGGCTCTACCATTAACAACCAAATCTCTGCGCAGGCTTGTGTTCATTCCTGTTTGCAAAAACCCTATACCCTTGATGAATTATTATCTGCTCTTCATCGCTTGGCTACTACTGCTTAGGCCGTTCCTTTGAGAGTCCTGACCATGAATCGACATAATGCCAATTTACCAGGGTAAATCGTTACTATGCATTACTAGCCCTAATTTTTATTTTTGCGTTATAATCTATTTATGATCTATATGATAAAGTAAATTTTTAAAGTTAATTTAATATAATTCTTACAGTATTATTGCCAATAATTACTTATGTCATATAGTGATTTTACACTCAGAAAAGTTAAACAAACCTTTGGTATCAACACCATTGAAGGTCAACAATTTCTGCCAGATATCCAACCAATTACTGCTAGTAATACCCTGATAGATTTTTTAGCAGAAAGTTTGCCCTTGGCCATCGCGACAGGAAGTGAAAAAGCCCGTTCTGAATTAATCATTAGTCCGGTTTTACTAGAAGTACGCAAGATTTTACAACGAAAAATTAGTCTATTTTCTGGTGCAGATTTTACAGTAGATCCAACTTTAGGTTTAACTGGAGTTTGTGATTTTATTCTCAGTCGTTCACCAGAACAGTTAGAAGTTGAAGCACCAGCAGTTGTGATTGTGGAAGCAAAAAAAGCAGACTTAAATCCAGGTATTGGACAGTGTATTGCGGAAATGATAGCTGCTCAAAAGTTCAATGAAATTAATAACCAACCTATTTCTACAATTTACGGTAGTGTCACCAATGGTACTACTTGGCGGTTTCTGCAATTAACAGAACAAACTGTGACAATTGATTTTACCGAGTATCCACTTCCTCCTGTTGATATCATACTAGGGATTTTAGTTTGGATGATGACTTCTGCGAACTAGATAATTCGGTGTTTCGTCGATTTGTGCGAGTGTGCCATCGCCAGCAATGGCACTAAATGAACACCCTACTCTACACCCAAGCGGGTTGAAAGCCCCTCAATTCATTGATGGGGATACCCCACACCCTTCTTAGCGAATTTCTACATTATCGGATTTACACAGGATAAATAAGCTTTGATCCCCCCCACGTCCAATTCTTAAGGTTTCGTCTAGGTAGGTAATATCGAGCGTAGCAATTCTACCAGAAGGATTATTTGCACTTGATACTTTAAATGGGTTCAGTTGAGGGGTGGCAATACCAGCAATTTTCTCAATTGATAAGTAGCGTTTATCAAAATAGACGTTGAGGCGTTTGTCTGGTTGAGACTCAGAATTTTCTCTAGCAAGCTCAAAGGTAGCTGTTACCTTGACATAACCCGATACCAACTTAAGAGGATGTTTAACACTAGCTAGATTGAAAAACGTATTGTCGGCTATATTTATGACTTGATAAACTTTGCCTACTTTTAAACCCAATGGAAGTTTCGATAAAGAACGGATTTCTCTAGCAGTTGAGTATAAGAGTCGCCAAGCCCCCCCAAGCAAAGAAGGAGCAACTCTCAAAGGATAAACATTAGGATTGACACCTTCAAGTTCTTGAGTCAATTGCTCAATTATTTGGGCTTGAGTTTTGTCTAGCTTCAAGTCGGTCATTGGAGAGCCATCACGCTCAGATTGAATTGAATCAATCAAAGCAAGTAATTTTTCCTTAACTGCCAGTCGATTGTTCAAGGGTGAGTTTTTGAGATAGGTTTGATTTGATTTTATAACATTAAATTTAGCAACGCCCTGTAAGTTAACGAGAAAAGTTAGAATTTGATGCTGAAGCGCATGTGACCGAGGCGATGGTAAAATTCGAATCTAATTGCTGAATCAGTTAGTTAACTTATGATTTTAAAAACCCGTCTTCCCAATGGTTCGCAAGCTCCTGTCTTAAGTCGCTGATGGTCAAACTCACAGATTCACTTCAATCTCCTTTTATTGGAGGGTTGCTCTTTTTTCCATCGTTGCAAAAGGATTGGGGAGCAAGAAGTCCCTGGGGGTACTTGCGACATCTGCAACGACAGATCAGCGTTCTCATACACGCTGAAATTCGTGCTCGCCGCAACCAGAAAGATACGCTTGGTTCAGACATCTTAAGTTTACTGATGACAGCCCAAGATGAAACAGGTCAACCAATGACCGATGCCTAATTGCATGATGAGTTAATTACACTCCTGATTGCAGGTTATGAAACAACTGCAACTGCGATCGCCTGGGCTGGTTTTGAAAGAAAAATTAAGAGTTTCTTAAATATAGATTTAAGGTTCTCAAGATTTCTCATGAACTAGCAGAAAAACAAGTCTTGTTTCTCACAAATATCTTTCTCACTGGATATACGGCAGCAGAAAACTATTGATATCCAGTCACGAGATACTATTTAGACGGATTTGAAATGAGTAAAAGGCTGATTGATAGGAAGACTTTGTCTTTGAAAAGTTTTTGCAACACAACCCCAATAGAGATTATCTATGATGAGTCAGCGACAAAACTAATAGAACAGATGGACGCAAAACAGGTGATTGTATATTAAATTAAATAGTGTGTAACGACTGAATTCCTATCCAAGAAACTAAGCCACACACTGATGAGCATGTGGCTTTTTTATTGCTATCTGGAAAAATCCTAAATGATTCGTAAACACAGAGAAGCCGGGTTTCTGAGGGCTAGCAAATTTGTAACTCAAATAGAATTGCTATATAAAGAATTTGATAGACAAGTTTTTAAACAGGCTAGTTGATAGATTAATGTTACATTACATTTAATCTTCAATATAATGAACCTTGAAAGAAATTGGCTCTCCAGCAAGGCGTGTCAGTTGATCATCTATCACCTCAGCATTACCCCAAACAATGTGATCGCCTCGTGCATTCACCTCAGTCTCAATCAGTTTGCAATATAGATCACTAGTGCGAGTTACAAAAAAACCATAAGTCCGACAAGCAATTGGTCGAGAATCATAAATCAGGCAAGCACCAGAATTTTCATCCAAGTAGGGACAAACAACATACTGTCCTACTGTATTCTCTGCAATTTGTACTAGCAGTGCATCAATTTTGTGCTCAACTTCAGCACGTACTGTGGGAGTAAGCATAGCAACAGCTTGATCAACACGCGCCCATTCTAACTGAGTCAGTTCGGGAGGACGTGCCAACTGACGACAACACCCGTCACAACCTCGGCGACAAGGCCACCAATCATGATTAACTTGAATCCCTTGGACTGTTGCTTGAATGCGATCACCTATCGTCTGTAATTTTTGGTCAGTATTGTTCATAATAGGGGGGCTGTTAGACTTTCATTTAGATTTAGATATTTGCCACTCTCTCAGGGATGATTTTAATATTGATGAGTTAGTTTAGGATAAATACATAAAGAATTGATAAATATTTACCACCTTAATAGTATTAGGGTGGTTTTATTTACTTCTTTTCTATAGAAAACTTACCGAAAAAACGGGTGTAGGTGGTAGGGTGTGGGGTGTAGGGGTAAAAAGAAATTCTTGCAGAAAATGAACACCCTACTCTACACCCAAGCGGGTTGAAAGCCC
>JAJPJF010000195.1 GCA_021324415.1 Nostocales cyanobacterium Centralia_MAG_434 | reverse complement strand
TATTTACCAGTGATGATCCCAGTTTGGAAGGACCCCTTTTGGAGTGATCCAACTGATCCGCATCGTTCAGTTGCTGCTAAGACATTAACTCATGGTCAAACACGCCCATTTTACATGGTGCAAAATCCTGCCTATAGCTTAGTTTTATCAGAGAATATTTGGGGCAAAGCTCTTCATCGTATAGTTGTTAATGGTATTACTCCACAGCAAGCAGCTGATGAAGCGATTGAGCAGATCCAGCAAATCTTCTCCCAATGGCGGTAATTTTACTAACCCTGTTTTGTCACTCTCGGAAAACAATAATCGAAGCAAGATTTTGAGATTTTGATTTAATCAAGGTTTGAGGCTTTATTTTTGCTCTAGAAGCTAAAATTTATAGACAAAAAGCTGAATTTAAACCCCTGTAAGCGTTTGGGCGAATAGATTATCCCAAAGTGACAGAACAGGGATAACAAGGCTGCCCAATTTCACTCGTCATCGGCTCCCAACAGATATCAGCAACGTTCGGCAAAGCCTTTGGCAGGCTCAGGTAGGACATTTTATGACTGGCAACTGCCTTAGTCAGATATTTCGTAACAAGGAGTAGATATAGGGCCCCTGACACTAGGGGCATTCCTAACCTTTTGGCATTCTCCCCACCTTCAGCTAATAGGGAAGGTGGAGAGAATGTCAACATATCTTACATTTTCTTCTCTAGTTTCTCTCGATCACTGTTTAAAGTAAAATCCATCGGGTCAAAAGCTAATATGCTTTTTTGAAATTTCAGCATTTATTACATTAAACAACTCCAATCGGCCCAGGTTTTACTACTTTTTTATTTTTGTGCAACACAACCGAAAACTACTGGGAATTCTCTCAATTCTGAAAATCTATAACCTTTCCCAAAGCTGCATTTCTCTCCCTTGTTAAAAAATAGAGGTCAGAGCTATGACGAATTTAATCGAACTTAATTTCAACGGTGTCAACTTAAATTATACTCACCTAAAAGGTCTTAACCTCAACGGTATTAACCTAAGTTTTGCTAATCTCAAAGGACTGAATCTAAGTTATGCTAACATAAATTGTGCTAACTTAAAAGGTGCTGACCTTAGTTATACCAACTTAAGTCATGCAAAACTCAATTATTCTCATCTCAATGATGCATATTTAAGTAGTCTTGACCTTAGTGATGCTGACTTAAATTGTGCTAACTTGCATGGTAGCGACCTAAGTCATGCCAATTTAAATCACACAAATCTTTACTATGCCAATCTTAGCGAAGTATTCCTAGTTAATACTGACCTCAATGGAGCCAATCTAATTGGTACTGACTTCAGGGGTGTCTATATTAGAAATGTTAATGTCGTTAATGCCCAATTTGGATATAACCTCGGAATTTCCGAAACCATGAAGGATAGACTTATTCGAGGTGGCGCACTTTTTATTCCTGAGGGAGATCCAAAAAAAATCAATCGAACAGCCCTATTAAAACGAATAACTAACTACACTCACAGAGCAAGCACGTTCAGCTTTGTCATACCGCAACCTCAGGAGTGAGATTTATTTATCCCTTTAAGGAAGCTCCAAAAAATAAAAGATTAAAAGACAAGATAAAAATCATGATCATATCATTTAAGACAGTGAGATAATTGGACGCTCTATACACTCAGGCAATGCTGATGACACAATAGATCAAACTCTAGCAGCAGGAGATTACTTTGTTGAAGTCTACCAATTTAGTGGTGCTGTCCGTTCCACATTAAATCTATCAGTTTCATAGGAACTGTCATTGTGAGTTAAGTAAATTGCTTAATCAAGTCCCAAAATCAGCCCATGCTTGAATAACTCAGGCATGGGTTTTACTTTCAAGTAGCAAAGCTATCTAGACGAATATAACCATTGATAACTTTTCAAAATTAGTTTCTCCTTCTCTAGTTCTTCTCGATCGCTCTCTAAAGTAAAAGTCATTGAGCAAGGAGACATTTCATGATTAGCTTTCACTCCATCATTCTAGAGCGTAACCTACTGAATCTCATCCGTCAACGCCTCGAATCTATAGAAATTCATAATCCTAATTTAGCCCATCTGATTTGTAAAGTTATTCCTGCTCGCTGTCCTTTTGCGCGGGAAGTCAAACTTTTGGATCACACCATTTTTTCCATTCCTCCATTGTGTAAGTTAAATCCTTTCTACGAGCAAATAGTTAGTTTGCGCTTCAAGTGTCTGTGCTATTTAGCAAATGAATGCGGTGAAGATATCAGCGTTTATTGCTAAACGCTGGATGAAGAGTATATTCGACAAATTGATTTTTTAGGTCTTGTTGGAGATTTGGCAGTATGACTTACTCAGTGGCACGCAACCAAGTTCATGAATTTCTAGAGCAAACATTCCCGTTTAATCAACTCAATCCTCAGCAGTTGTATACACTCACAACTAAATGCCAGCTTTTACGCTATCGCACTGGTCAACCGCTGTTTGTTCGAGAAAATATGCCGACTCAAATAGCGATTATTTATGAAGGAAAAGTTAGGTTATTAGGTTATGACCAACGTCAAAAAGCTCCTACTAGTTTACAAATAGTTACCTCAGGAGAGATTCTCGGTTGGGTAGGCTTAGTAAGAGGAGTGCCTTGTGAGATTGCGATCGCCTCAACTGAAGTCATCTGTATTACTCTAGCTGCTGAAGATTTTCTCAATTTGATAGCAACTGAACCTTTGTTTGCGGAAGCTCTAAATAACCAATGTGTTTTAAGTGAGCTATTTGAGTTATTAAGTGTCGAACTTCACCGACAAGCAGATGCGAGCACAAATCTCAAAGAATTAGCTTTGAAGATTTGGCAGGATGTCATTGTACTTAACTTACCTAAGGGGAAAATCAACACTTCTCAACTAGATCCACACCGCACTTGGTTAGTCAGCAGTGGTGCAGTTGAGAATTTTGCGGCTGGTAGCCGCCTAGATTTGAATGAAATCAGCCAGTTTCCAAGAATTTCTGGAACACGTGGGGCAAGATTATTGGGTTTGCCATTAAATATAGAGAGACAAAATATTGCATTTTCCCAAGAATCACAAAAATCCGAAATTGCAAATTTTGAAATTCCTTACGCTTCCGAGCAACCACCTACTGTACAACATGGGCAACCATCTCAATTACCTTATGTGCGTGGACGTGGTCATCTTGATGCACCTCTAGCATGCTTGCAAATGCTAAGCCAGTATTTTGGCATTGCCTTTCGTCGGGATTTAATTAAAAAAGTCTTACAAAATCAACTAAAAAGAACAGACAGTATTTCTTTACAAGCTACAGGTGCTGTAGTAGAGATAATGGGTTTACGAGCCCAATTGGTAGAAGTTTCTGCTACAGCTATTTCTCGTATTAAGGTACCAGCACTGATTCGCTATGATGAGAGCTTTGCGATTCTCTATAGCGTCACAGAAAAAGAAATTGTGCTGGCACTACCAGAATCAGGTATCATCCGTAAAAAGCTCCAGATTTTTACTGAATCTTGGGATAGTAAAGGTCAAGCCTTACTGATACAAACTCCTCTAAATAAACCAAAAGAAAAATTTAGCTTGCGGTGGTTTATCCCATCAATTTATAAGTATCGCCGTGTTTTGACAGAGGTTTTAATTGCTTCAGTTTTTGTGCAGCTTTTTGGTCTAGCTAACCCACTTATCACTCAAGTTATTATTGATAAAGTACTGGTTCAAAAAAGTCTTGATACTCTGGATGTTTTAGGGATATTTCTACTGGGAGTAGGTGTATTTGAAGCTTTACTAACCACTCTCCGCACTTACTTATTTGTAGATACCACTAACCGTATTGATTTAAGTCTTGGTTCAGAAGTCATTGACCATCTGCTCCGGCTTCCCCTGTCATTCTTTGAAAAACGTCGTGTTGGGGAACTTGCGGGCCGGATGAATGAACTAGAAAATATTCGGCAATTTCTAACTGGAACTGCTTTGACAGTTGTGTTAGATGCCGTTTTCTCAGTCATTTATGTTATAGTCATGCTGTTTTATAGTTGGCCATTAACACTTGTGGCTTTGGCAACAGTGCCTTTGTTCGGTTTATTAACCATGAGTGTTTCTCCCATTGTGCGACAACAGTTAAAATATAAGGCAGAATGTAACGCTAATACTCAATCTTATTTGGTCGAAGTTCTTTCTGGCATTCAAACAGTTAAGGCACAAAATATTGAGTTAAAATCTCGCTGGAAATGGCAAGAACGCCATGCTAAATATATCGCGGCTGGCTTTAGAAACATTATTACATCGACCACTGCTAATTCTGTCAGCGGCTTTTTGAACAAATTTTCTGGGTTTTTGCTGCTGTGGGTAGGTGCACATTTAGTATTATCCAATAGTTTGACATTAGGACAGTTAATTGCTTTTCGGATGATTGCTAGTTATGTCACCAGTCCCCTACTGCGTCTCATTCAACTTTGGCAGAATTTTCAAGAAACAGCTTTGTCTATTGAACGCCTTGGCGATATCTTAGATGCACCCCAAGAAATTGATGAATCTAATAGTCAAAATATCACTCTACCCGAGATTCAAGGTAAGATGGTCTTTGAGGGAATTTCTTTTGGATTTAATCCGAGTGTAGCTTTACAACTAAAGCATATTAACTTAGAAATTCCTGCAGGTTCATTTGTTGGAATTGTGGGTCAAAGTGGCTCTGGCAAAAGTACTTTAGCTAAGTTAATACAACGTCTTTATGAGCCAACATCAGGTCGGGTAAAAATTGATGACTATGATATCAGCAAAGTAGAGCTTTATTCACTACGTCGTCAAATCGGCACTGTACTGCAAGACACCCTCTTATTTAATGGCACGATTCAAGAGAATATTGCGTTAAATAATCCCGAAGCTAGTTCTGAAGAAATCATTGAAGCTGCCAAGATTGCTGCTGCTCATGATTTCATTATGTCATTACCCAATGGTTATAACACAGTCGTAGGAGAGCGAGGTTCTGCTCTCTCTGGTGGACAGCGGCAAAGAATTGCGATCGCTCGCACTGTTATGCAAAATCCTAATCTGTTAATTCTCGATGAAGCCACTAGTGCTCTTGATTACAATTCTGAACGCCAAGTGTGTCAAAACTTAGCTGCAGCGTTTGGCGATCGCACAGTCTTTTTCATCACCCATCGTCTAAGTATTGTCAGAAATGCTGATGTGATTTTAGTCATGGAGCAAGGCGTTGTTGTTGAGCAAGGTACTCACAATGAATTAATGCAGATGAAAGGGCATTATTACTGCTTATATCAACAGCAAGAATCACAACAATAGTAAGATTCCGAGAATCTAGAATCTAACAAGTGAAACACTCACATTTCCAATTTTTTAATTATGATCTCCACAATATTGTCTAATCAGTCTCTAATTTTAGAACGGCCAAAGATATCTTCCAGAATATTTGCGTGGTTAATAATGGCTCTTGCTACTTCTGGAGTGACTTGGGCATCTTTTGCAAAAATTGAGGAAGCAATTCCTGCATCTGGTAAATTAGAACCTCAAGGCTTTGTACAAGAAGTCAAATCACCAGTAGGAGGTGTCGTCCGTGAGATTTATGTTCAAGATGGACAACAGGTAAAAAAAGGACAACTCTTACTAACTTTTGACACTATCGCTTCAAAATCTGAACTAGAATCATTAATTAAAGTCAAGGAGTCTTTAACTAAAGAAAACCAATTTTATACAACAGAATTCACGAATCAACCTTCCACATTTCAATCATCAGATTTACAATATTTAACGCAAGTAAAAGCTAAATTATTATCTGAGAATCAGGCGCTCAAAGCTCTGATAACAGGTGAGAATCTCTCTCATTTCGATAAGCAGTTCAACACTAATCAAAAACTGGTTGCTGCTAGCCGTGCTGAATTACAGTCTCGCCAATTGGCTGCACAAGCACAAGTTAGTGGACTACAAACACAACTAGCTCAGGTACACGGTCAGTTAATAGCAGCACAGAAGCAATTGCTGATTGCACAGAAACAATTAGAAGCTACAAAGATAGAATTACTAACAGCTCAAGGACAATTACCAAAAGCGCAAGAACGTGAAGCCATCACTAAACAGATTCTCGCTGCAGATAAAGGCATTCTTGATAGGTTAGCACCTTTAGCATCACAAGGAGGTATCTCTTTTGTACAAGTAGAACAGCAACGGCAAAAAGTATTAACACGTCATCAGGAATTATCTTCAAGTCAAGCTGACATTTTGACACGTCGCAAGGAAATTGCTGCAACTCAGTCTGACATTATCAACCGCCAAAGTGAGATTTTCAAGACTCAAGCTGAAATCACTCGTCTTTTAGCCGAGGAACAACGTATTAAGGCAGATATTGTTAAGGCGCAAGCACAGTTGCAAAATACTGTTGATTTAACAACAAAAGAAATTTGGACAAAAATGACTGAGAATGAAAAGCAAATTGCTGATATTGATAGTAAGCTTGGTCGAGCAAAAATCGATAATCAAAAAAGAATTGATGAGATTGATGCTCAAATCAGTAAGGTAAAACAAAACCTTGAATATCAAGAGTTACGTGCTCCTGCAGATGGATTTGTCTTCAATTTACAAGCACATTCACCAGGATTTGTCGCAAATTCAACTCAACCAATTTTGAGTATTGTTCCTAATGAAAATCTAGTAACTCATGTGTTTTTAACAAATAAAGATATTGGATTTATCAAAGACGGTATGGACGCTGATATCAATATAGAATCTTTTCCTCAAAGCGAATTTGGTAGTATCAAAGGCAAATTGATTTGGGTTGGTTCTGATGCCTTACCGCCTACTCAAGAACGACAATTTTATAACTTCCCAGCAAAAATTCAACTAGATAATCAGTCATTATTCACTCACGGTAAGAAATTATCTTTACAATCTGGTATGGCTGTTAATTGCAGTATTAAAATCCGAAAACGAACTGTATTGAGTATTTTTACTGATATGTTTGATAAAAAAGTTAAGAGTTTAGAGACGGTTCGGTAAATTGATTATCTTTACTAAAGATTATTTGAGATTTCGAACTGAGTTGGCTCTTCCCTACTTGATTCTCGTTTATCCTTTAATTTTAAAGATATAGCAATCCTAAATGAGTTGTGAAAAATAACAGTTGTAGATAAAGTGAGTACTGCTGGTAGTAATAAGACACAGAGTAGTACGGATGGAAGAGTTGATAGAGTTC
>JAJPJF010000464.1 GCA_021324415.1 Nostocales cyanobacterium Centralia_MAG_434 | reverse complement strand
CTACTTGAATCCATGGGTAATACCATTATCGATATGGGAGATGAAGTAGACAAGACTACATCTGCAACCTTGAAAGCTGTTCAGCAGGTCCTGGACATTGAATACCAGACAGCGATCGCCAAGGCCAAAGATATTGACAAACAGACCTATGAGGCGAGGCAGCACCAGGACTATCTCAGTCCCCAGGAACAGATGGAATGCGAAAAGTATCGAATCCAAGACTCGTACGGGATGATGGAGGTGACACCAGAGTTAGTTGAAAAAGACAGAAAAGGACAATTAATTCGCAACTTAACAGCCCTAGAGGCAATTTTGGCAGAGCCTGGGGAAACAATGACTGATGAACTAGGGAGATCTTTCCCCTCTCCCCCCCAGGTGGTTGTGGCACGAGATCTTAAAGAGCGAGAGCGGTTGAAAATTTGTACTGATTGGTCAAATCACTCCACAGCTTGGCTAATGCGTCATTGGTTAGGTTTGGGTGAGATCCTAAAAGCATTGATGGGGGGAGAAAAAATTAAAGGCGATGAACCAATGATGCTGAATTTAGCAGAAAAATCGCATCTTCATGCAGTCCAAATTAAGGCGATTCTGAATATTACCATTCCACCAAACAAGTCACCGATGTGGATTTTAGGACAATACCTGACACAGCTAGGTCTGTCAACACTGTTTCGTCGATTAGGGAAACGAGGTCAAAGATACCGATGTTATTACCTAAATCCAGAGGATGTGGCTTTTGCACAACAGGTGTTAACTCATCGCCAACAGCAGCGGGAGCGCAGGGAAAGTAAACGCCTTGAGCAGGAGAAGAAAAATGCGGCTCATGCTGCCAGGATGAGGGTAATGTATGGGGTTGGTGAGCAAGAGTTGGTGTCCACACCCCCTCGAAATGTAGAACATAAAAAGGGGGGTATGGACACCAATTCCCAGAATGAAACATGGTGGTCTAGAGTCAAAGACTATGCCCATCTGTTGATGGAAGGGTTTGAATACGGAATTGAAACGATAAAAGAACTGCTGACTACTCTAACAGCAGATGAACGGTGGGGTGTGATGCTTGAGTGGGAAAACCTAGATTTCCAGGGATTTACCCAATTTGTAGAGCTAAGGCCGGACTGGATGGTTTTGTTTGACCTCGTCTAAGGTTTCGACCACCGTGAAAGACATGCGACTGTGCCTTAAATAATCAACGTATTGTTGATGAGTGTAGAATCTTCCATTGCTAGGTGAGCGGTAAGCAGGCAGTTTCTTATCTCTGTCCCATCGTCGTAGAGTAGGGACGGATATCTGTAGGAGTTGCGCAAACTGACTGATGTTGTAGATTTTTTGCGTTGTTTGCTCCATGATTATATTCTCTAGCGAAGTTAAAATAATCTCTTCCGAAGAATATAGTAACTTCTTTGATGTTTAGACTCGAAAGGATTACCTGAGTTTGCAATTTAACAGAAAAACTCATAAAAATACTTAAATTTAAACTACTTGAATTTTTGCATCTGCCAAAAGAGGGAAATAAAAGCTGTTTTTTCTTTGCAAGTATAAGTAAGTATTAAATTTTAATTAGAGTTTGATTAGATAAAAAAATAAAGAGTGCGAAATAGGTGATCAACTTTGATCAGCTTTGATCAGGTTTTGAAGTATATGTAGTGCGTTAAAAAGTAACTTTCTTAAAGAATCTTTACAATAGGAAGCTTGCAGTAGATAAAAAATTGCTGCAAAGTTTGATTTGAGCTTTGATTTTACTCACTGCGGATTCTCTATTGAAGCTGTCAGTAGGTGATATGCATAGCAAGTTATTGGATAGGATTGGATTTCATAACCAATCCTCTTTGTTCTATAAATTTTTGTAAGGGAGATCCAAAAAATAAAATGTCCAGCCTTATTACCACGAATAACCTACTGCGCTGACAGATCAACAAACAAAGGCTGGACATTTTATTACTGGCAAGTGCCTGAGCAGAACCACCTAGTTAAAGTTCTCTTTATTGATTGGTGAGGCCTGAGTGTCAGAAGCGATGGGGAAGTTAGTTATTAGTCGTGCATCTTAGGTTTGAGCTTTTGATAGAGAAATTGGGCATGCAATACATTGGCTACAAAACACAATTTTACAGTTGGAAAAAAACACTCACCATTTCCATACTTGTTGTAGTGTTGTGCATGTTTTCTGCTCGAGTTAATGCACGCTCAATAAGTCAGAAACCAAGTATGGCTTATGAGTGGTGGAATATCGCGTTAGAGGCGACAGCCCACGATGTTGCCCGTAATCGAGCTAGACCAACGATTGGGTCTCGTGCTTTGGGAATTGTTGGGACAGCTATGTACGACGCCTGGTCTGCGTATACTGAAAAAGCTGTTGGAACTCGCCTTGGAGGAGCACTTCGTCGTCTCAGTTCAGAGCGAACTCTAGCCAATAAAGAGAAGGCGATCAGCTATGCGGCATATCGTGCTTTGCTTGATGTTTATCCTGACGAATCTGTCTATCTTGGTTCTCAGATGCGAAAATTTGGATTCAATCCAAACGATAATTCTCTGGACAAAACAAGTCCACAAGGAATTGGTAATAGGGTTGCTGCAGCTTTAATTGAATATCGACATCATGACGGTGCAAATCAGCTAGGGGACGAACCTGGATCGAATGGGAAGCCATACTCTGACTACACCTTTTATCAGCCAATTAATGGTGCAGATAAAATCAAAGATCCAGATCGCTGGCAACCAATTCCTTTTGTAAATCCTAAAGGAGAAGGAACGATAGTATTAGGTTTTTTAACACCTCACTGGTATCGTGTAAGACCTTTTGCATTGGAACGACCTGATCAGTTTCGTCCACCGCCGCCGCCGACTGTGGCCTCAAAAGATCTCTATCGGCAAGCTCAGCAGGTTTTGGAAATGAATGCTAACTTAACTGCTGAACAGAAGGCTCTGGTTGAATTTATGCGAGATGGACCTTCGTCAACTCAGCAAGCTGGTCATTGGTTAAGTTTTGGGTTAAGCGTGGCTCGACGAGATAAGCACACACTCGATCAAGACATTAAGCTATTTTTTGTTCTCTGTAACGCCGCTCAGGATGCCTTTATTGCATCGTGGGATGCAAAGCGAGCGTACGATACTTCTCGTCCCTGGACATTGATCCATCATTATTTCGCTCAAAAACCTATTCGTGCATGGGGAGGACCGGGTAAAGGAACCATAGCTATGTCTGGGGAGCAATGGCATCCTTATTCACCAAGTACTTTTATCACCCCACCATTCCCCGGCTATGTTTCAGGCCATAGCACAGTAAGCGCTGCTTGTGCCGAAATTCTGAGGTTTTTTACTGGTAGCGATCGCTTTGGGGAATCTGTAGTAGTCAAGGCAGGTGCCCTCACAGAACCTGGATTTGAGCAAGAGGTTACACTCAACTTCCCAACATTCACATTTACAGCAGAAGCAGCAGGTATTTCTAGGTTGTATGGCGGGTATCACATCCAGTCAGACAATATTGAGGGATTGAAACTGGGCCGTAAAGTTGCTGAAGTTGTATGGAGAAAGGCACTCTCATACTTTGAAGGAGAGGGGTGATGATCGGAAAAGTTCTTGCAAAAATTTTCAAATCATTGGCAATCATAATAGTGTCAACGATGTTTTATTCGCTGATATCAGTGAGGCTGTTTTTTGTAACTTTAGGAAAGTTTATAGGAGGTATTTTTACGACTGGTTTTATATTTGTAATGCTGAAAAAAGCTTTTGATTTGGCTTGTTATAATGCATGGGAATCAGACGATTGTCTATATGTGTTAATTCTTGGTTCCGTAGGTTTAAACCTGCTTTTGTTGGGTGAGTTTTACGACGAAATATTGAAGAAATTGAATTATACCGGTAGTGTTATCGAAATATAAAAAGGAGGAGATATCATGCTCTTATTAAAAGTAACTCAGTTATTTTTCATCTTTCTTACGACAGTGTTAACAACAGTAACAGTGTTTGTTCCTGAGAAAAGTAATGCACAGACAGCTACAACAACTGCATCTGTACAATCTGAATCTATAATTCAAGCCTTGCAAAAAGGTGGGTATATTATTTATTTTCGCCATACTCAAACGAATCCAAATCAGGCAGATACAGATACCCTACATTTAGAAAACGTTAAAGCTCAGCGGCAGCTGACAAAAGTTGGTGAACAACAAGCAAGAGAAATAGGTGCGGCTTTCAATCGGCTGAAAATTCCAGTAGGAAAGGTGCTTACGAGCAAACTGTATCGTGCTCAGGAAGTGGCTAAATTGGCTGGCTTTCAAAATTATCAAGCGTTAGTGGATGTCACTGAGCCACAAAATGTTCCACCAGTGGAAGCACAAAGACGAGCTACTGCCCTTCGCCAATTACTGGCTACTCAACCGCAGAAAGGCACGAATACAGTCATTATTGGACATCGACCGAACCTTCAGGACGCAGCAGGTAAAGAGTTTGGAGATTTGAAAGAAGGAGAAGCAGTCATATTTAAGCCACTTCTTGATAAACAAGGTTTTCAGCCAATAGGTCGTGTTGCATCACCGGAGAGGTGGACCGATTTAACTACATCTTTTACTCCTAATCAAGCTTCAAATTAGTCCATCCCTTATTTTGTTTATAAGAAGAGTCCGCCTTGTAAAAGTCTTTTAATAAATAGTAAGAGACGTGAGCTATGTCGAGATCTCATAACACTTTAAACAGAATAATAAAGCAGTGAAAATATTGAATTTCGAGAATTAAAATAGGAGAATTGTCGTGAGTTTAACAGAATTGCTAGAGTTCGATGTAAATGCAAAAATTCAAAGATTAGAAAAAAGTTTAAGTATCGATTGTGGTGAGAGTCTGCCTATAGAACTTTATTTAGTCGCTCAGCTTCCACCAGGTGTAGGAGATATTGTCATTCATGATGGTTTAAAAAGACAGTATGAACACCCGAATTTTGTAGAGGAATATAATGTTCTAAGTGCAAAAGTTGTGGATATAGATCTAAGTAGAGGGAATCAAACGGCCATCTACACGTTTGGAATTGAAAAAGATTTGGTCCCTCATAGGCATACAGGACAAAGAGCAATTACAGCTATCAGTGGTAGTTCTGGTTTGAGACTTGTCTTTAGTAGCGCTAACCCTGAAGAAGTCAAACTTAATCCTCAAGCAATCTTGGAAAAAATTTCTGTTGTTGAAATTCCAGCAGATGTTATTTTTATTCTTCGTTTTTATGGAGGCACTTGGCATTATTTCTGCTCAAAAAGTGATAATGTTGGGTTGTTTGCAGTCACAGTTCATGTAGATGAATTTGAAGGATTAAGTAAGGATGATGATTTGTGGGAAAGAGTTCGATCTGGTCAGTCCTCAATTCCTCTGCTAACCGAATGCATCCCACTCGAAGCTGAGGCTTTGTTGAGGGAAAAGAACATTATTTAAAATGTCAGTATGTAGAGTGTGAATTATTAAAATTGAAAAAATATAGGACGAATGGCTTCCTTATTACGTACTCAGGCACTTACCAGTAATAAAATGTCCAGCCTTATTACCACGAATAACCTACTGCACTCTGGAATTTTGCCACTAGAAAAAGGGCAGCCTTCTTTGATTGATCAGTTAGTGTTCTAATGAATTAGTTGTGTAACAAGGCTGCCCTTTTTCTCGGCATCGGCTCCCTCACAGATCAATCAACAAAGGCTGGACATTTTATTTTTTGGATCTCCCTCACACTCTACATATTATACTTTTTGAAAACTTAAAAAATAATGGAGAAAAATGAAAGAGTCTATAATTCCGGAAGTTGGCACAAATCTGAAAAATTCCCACTTGGAAAATGAATTAAAGAAAATTTTATTAATTTGTACTAGATATAATTCATTAACACAGCGTACTCATGTGGAGCTTTTGGAGCGGGAATATGATGTATCTATTGAACTTGCAATAAATAATCAGATTCTTGTAGAAGCAGTTGAATTATATAGACCAAATCTGATAATTGCACCTTATTTAACCACAGTAATTCCTGAAAAAATCTGGCGTAATAATTTTTGTTTTGTAGTTCATCCAGGTATTAAAGGAAGCAGAGGCCTCTCTCCAGTAGATTGGGCAATCGCATTAAATGTGGAGGAGTGGGGAGTAACAGTTTTCCAAGCGGATGCCGAATTGGGTGCAGGTCCTATTTGGGCATCTAGCAACTTTAAGATGCGCCCAGTGTCTAAAGGTGAGTTATATCGACGTGAGATAACTGAAGCATCTGTTGATGCAATTTTGCAAGCTGTGGAAAATTTTGAAAAGGGGAATTACATCCCAGAACCACTCGATTACGAACGGGAGGATGTTAGAGGGCATTTTTACCCAGTAATGCAGCAATATGTAAGGGCTATTAATTGGAAAAATGACTCGACACAGACAATTTTTAGAAAGATACGGGGAGCCGACAATCAACCAGGAGTCTTGGATGATTTAGGTGGACTGGGAGAATTTTACCTTTATGGGGCGCATCTGGAGGATAAATTGAGCGGAGATCAACCTGGAAAAATCATTGCCCAGCGAGATGGGGCAATTTGTATTTCAACTAGAGATGGAGCGATATGGATCTCACGCTTAAAAAATAATACCCCAGAAGCATTGAAGCTGCCAGCGACCCAAGTTTTAGCCAACCATTTACAAAATGTATCAGAATCACAATTGCCCTTAGAAGTTTCTGCTGAGCGTCAAACTTTTAAAGAAGTTTGGTACGAAGAGAAATATGAGGTTGGCTACCTAAATTTTGATTTTTACAATGGTGTGATTAGTACTGAGCAGTGCAAACGGTTAAAAGAGGCTTTTGTTTTTGCTTGTTCTCGTAAAACTAAAGTGATTGTCTTAACAGGAAGCAGAGATTTTTTTGCGACTGGAATTGACCTTAATACGATTGAGGCCGCTAAAAATCCCACGCAAGAGACTTGGAATAATATTCGTGCCTTCAACGATCTGATTTACACAATAATAGCGACTACTACGCATTTTATAATTTCAGCGATGGAAGGTAATGCATCAGCAGAGGGTGTAATGCTAGCTTTAGCTGCTGACTTAGTGTATGCCCGGAAGGGAATTGTTCTGAATCCTCATTACAGACAACTGGAAATGTACGGGTCCGGGTTTTGGACATATTTAATACCAGAACGCATTGGGTTAGACAATGCAAGAGATATTGTTGAGTCTTATCTACCCATCAGTGCAAGAGAAGCTGAAAGAAAAGGATTGATAGATTATGTTATAGAGGACAACAATATAATTAGTTTCCGTCAACAGATACAATCAGTAGCAGAGGAAGTAGCTCGAAGCCCAGATTTAGATTTGAATCTAATAAAGAAAAAGGAAAAACGTGCTTCATCAGAAGAATTTAAGCCTTTATGGGATTACTGGAAGGAAGAAGCTGAGCAAATAAAAATAGGAGTAGATTGTGGCTACTATGATTTTTTAAGGCATAAATTTGTGTACAAAATTATGCCAAATAATACGCCGCTTTATTTAGCAAAGCATCGCCAGATTTTGTACTCACTTTAGTAAGAAGAAAGATGATTACTCAATTGTTAATGATAGGCTTGATTGCTGGTATTGTTGGAGGAATGTATGGAGGAGGAGGATTTGTTATTGTTCCGGCCATGACCTTTTTTATGGGAGTCAGTCAGAAATCTGCAATAGGTTTGTCTTTAGGTGTTCAGCTTTTCAGCCTTTTAGGAGCTTATGTCTATTATAAGCAAGGGAATTTGAGTATCAAATATGCATTATTGGTAGCTGTTGGAATGATTTTCGGTAATTTGTTTGGGGCCACTTTTGTAAATCAATCTTTTGTGTCTGACTGGATGATCAAAAAGTCCTATGGGGGTTTTTTATTATTTGCTGCAATTAAATATTTATTTTTGCGATAATTAGAAATTAGTAGGATGTTCTAATAGTGTCCTGGCATTACTCAATTTTATGGTTATCGAGGTGCGTCTTTTTTTTTGTTTCAATTAGCGGAATAGAATCAAATGGCGCAAAACTCAAATTTAGTATCGTGTATTCTCAAAAGACTCTTTTATGAATCTTCAAAGAATTAATAATTAGCTCTGTCTATTTTAGGGAGTTTTGTAAAGTGTTCTTTTGAGTGAAGCGATTTGTTATGTTTACTATAATTGTTCAATTGTTTCTTGCTGGATTAGTTGCTGGCATTCTGGGTGGAATGTTTGGTATTGGTGGCGGATTGATTATTATTCCCATCATGACATTCTTGCTGGGAATGAGCCAAAAAGCAGCAATAGGAACATCTCTAGCTGCACAATTACTGCCCATAGGTGCTTTGGCCGTTGTTGTTTACTATAAAGAAGGTCATTTAAGCATTAAATATGCCTTACTCTTAGCATTAGGCATGGTGTTAGGTAATCTTTTTGGAGCTAGTTTTACCAATCAAAATTTTATTTCTGATATCTTCATGAAACGAAGCTACGGAATTTTAATGATTATTGTGGGATTTAAATATTTATTCTTGAAGTAATTTTTGAATTGTTATTAAAGAAGTGTTAAATATGCATAATTTACAACCAATTCGTTTATTTATCCGTCAGCCTTTTACTGAATCTGGTAATACAGAAAAGCTCATTGTTCAGCAAGTACTAAATCTCTTACAAGATTTAAATGGTAATCCTTATTGCCTTAAAGTTATGACAGGGCTAGCAGCGCAAAGTCAAGATACATTCCGCTGTACTTTTGAGAGTACGACAGGACTGGAATTTACGCCACAAAACTTTCGCACAGTAAGGCTCAAACTCTTGGAGCAAGCTGATGCCATGATTGTTGTGCGAACAAGTTTAAGTGAAAGCGGTGCTTTTGAAATTGCGTATAATATTTTTGGGGGAACTAAGGTTCCTATATTTTTTGCTGTGTGGCAAGCATCACCCATTAAGACGACGATGTTAAGAGATTTGGAAGATTTATGTACGGTCAAATACATAACTTTTGAAAATCCTAATGAGATCAAAAAGCCATTAATCGATTTTATAGCTTCAGTTTATTCTCGAAAGTTAATTAAAGTTTGAAAACTTGTAGTTATTTAAATAAGTATGGACATCGGCTAGCTAGCAAAGTGATTTCGAAAAAACTTTTTCAAGAAGTTCAACAGTTGAAGGAGCGCACATAGGTTGTTCCTGGCATTACACTTCCCAGGGAGATCCAAAAAATAAAATGTCCAGCCTTATTACAACGAATAACCTTCTGTGCTCTGGAATTTTGCCACTAGAAAAAGGGCAGCCTTATTACATAACTAATTAGTCAGAACACCAACTGATCAACCATAGAAGGCTGCCCTTTTTCTCGGCATCGGCTCCCTCACAAATCAACCACTAAAGGCTGGACATTTTATTACTGGCAAGTGCCTAAACGCAGATGATAGAAATCGCCAACCAAATTAGAACATGCCAAAAACATATATCATCCCGGTTCAATCGGTTGCTCAGCTGCAATCGCAAGGTAGTCATCAGTTTTTTGTAGGAGCAGCAAAAATTGCTAATTTTCCAGTTGATCTACCCTTGACACCAAATATCAGGGAACCGAATAAAAAGACATTAATTTTCAAAGAAATATTAGAAACTTTGAACTCTGCACCGGAAAAATTCTTTGATAGAAATAATGGAATCAAAATATCTGCGCAGAAAGTAAGAGTTGTAAAAACGTCGGCTGGGGATGAGTTACACGTTGAAGTATTGGAAACTTCAGAAGGTTATGAGCATCACGGCGTGAGTGATGGGGGTAACACTATTGCGGCATTCAGCAGCGCGATCGCGCAAAAATTCGATTTAAAAAAAGCGCTGGTAAAAGTTGAAGTTACCTGCGGATTGACAGAAGAGGAAGTATCTGTCAATGCATTAACCGCTAATACGACCTCTCCAGTGGACAGGCGATCAAAAATTAATGCGGCTGGCGGTTACGACTTCATTAAGAAATATATTCAGAGGCTAGAAAAAGAAGAGGGAACTAAATATAAAATTGCCTATTACCAAAATCAAACGGGAGTGCCAAGGGATGCACGATGCTCAGTTCAGCATCTTTGCAAAGTACTAATTTGTTTAGATCGAGTCAGATACGATTACAGCAAAGCTGGAAAAAGTCAACATCCAACAAGCCTGACTGTACCTCAATTTCTCTCACCAAAAGAAATTGAGAGATTAGAGAGGTTGTTGCCTTTGTTGTCTCAGGGGTTGTGGATTGAAAGAGAGCTTTACAAATTATTAGAGAAACACATCACTAATCCTGCCATTAAAGGGACTTGTAATTTAGCCTCAATTTCTCTGAATGGGAATTCCCTTCTAGCTGATGGCAGTGCTTTTGGTTTCAAGGCTCCTGCTATTTTGTCGTTGCCAATTATCGCTGCTTTTAGAGTATTTTTGGATGATGAGTATCAATGGTCGCTTCCCTTTGAGGAGTTTGCGCCTGTTGTCTTGG
>JAJPJF010000064.1 GCA_021324415.1 Nostocales cyanobacterium Centralia_MAG_434 | reverse complement strand
GATCTCGTACATGGGAAAAACTTTTTGGTTTACTGTGTCTAGCTGTACTCATAGATTTAGCCAAAAATCAACCTTTAATGTGCCACTTTAAGGTGCGTTTGCCCTGAGGGAAGGGGGGACAGGGGGAACAGGGGGGACAGGGAGGACAGGGAGGACAAGGAGGACAGGGGGGACAAGGAGGACAGGGGGACAGGGGGGGTTATGATTTATTTGGGATTGGGATGGATGCAGTCCTTGAATTTTGCCATGACTAACTTAAGCTATTAGGGTTAAGATGGGCTTCAGTAGAAATGACATAAATACAACCAAATTATTATTGGAATTAAGTAATTACACGTATTGGTGGAGACGTTGTTGTAGAGACGTAGCACTGCTACGTCTCTACATATCCGTGAATTGCACATTCATACTTTGATTCGGCAACGTCGTTTCATAATGTTGCGTCAGTGCAAATTGGATATTTACAGTCTAGGGAAGAGGCTCAACAGTAGCCTGATAAAAGTTTTAAGTGGAATTACGCTAACACTTTTAGGCAAACTACTGCCATTAATTGAATGAATGTCTTGTGTAACTAATGATTCATGGCCAATGACTAAGAATGAAAGCACCATTACCTGATAATGAAGCACAAAGAATTGAAGCTCTTCTGCAGTATAAAATCCTTGATACTCCTGCTGAAGCGTCTTTTGACGATCTTACCCATTTGGCGTCGTATATTTGTGGAACTCCGATCGCTTTAATTAGCTTGGTGGATAGCGATCGCCAGTGGTTCAAGTCAAAAGTAGGTATAGACGCGCTAGAAACACCTCGCGATGTTGCATTTTGCGCTCACGCTATCCTTCAAGCTGATGACGTTTTTATCGTTTCTGATGCCACAACCGATGAACGGTTCGCGACAAATCCACTAGTCACATCCGCGCCCAATGTTCGCTTTTACGCTGGTGTACCTTTGACTAACCCTGAAGGACTGTCACTAGGAACATTGTGTGTGATAGACCATGTTCCACGAGAACTCACATTAGAGCAAGTGGAGGCATTACGAATTATAGGTCGCCAAGTCATCAAGCAAATGGAGATGCGGCGCAACCTCGCAAGTTTGCTACTGACAACCACCCAGCGCAAACAGGTACAAAAGGAACGTAGGCGATTCTTCACCAGAATTGTTCAAGGGTTTGGGTTGGCCTCGGCAATTTTAGTTCTGATTGGCGCAGTCTCGTATCATCAGACAAATGTATTTATTAATAGTAGTTATCAAATTAGAAAAACTCAACAAAAAATCAACACTTTAGAGGATTTGTTCTCTCAGGTGAAGGATGCTGAGACCGAACAACGTGGTTACATCCTCACTGGAGACCAAATTTATCTAAAACAATATCAACTGGCAGTAACCAAAGTTGAGCAAAAAATAGAAAATCTGAAGAATCTAACAGCAGATAACCCAAACCAACAACAGATTAACAAGCTGCTTAAACCTCTAATCACAGCAAAACTGTCAGAACTCAAGCTCAGTATTGATTTGCGTCAAACAAAGGGAGTTGAAGCAGCCTTACAAGAAATTCTTCCCCAGAAGAGACACAAGCTCATGGAGGAAATTCACAACATTCTCTATGAGATGGAACATGAGGAAAGCAATCTGCTTCAGCAGCAATCGCAAGCAGTAGTCACCACTGCTCAAAACTCAATTTTGACAGTTGTGATCGCCATCAGTTTCAGTTTTGTTATCCTTGCATTGGTCTACTATCTTATCTATCGTGAAGTTACTGAGCACAAACAAACAGAGGAATCGCTTCAAAAAGAACGCAACTTTATCTCTGCAGTGGTTGATACAGTCAGTGCTTTGGTGCTTGTTTTAGATCCGCAGGGGCGAATCATCCGCTTCAACCAGGCTTGTGAACAAACGACAGGTTACTCGTTTGATGAGGTCAGAGGTAGATATTTCTGGAATTTATTTTTACTTCCCGAAGAGGTAGAGCAAGCTAAAGCAGTTTTTGAGCAGCTACAAAATAAGCAAAAGCTCAAAGAGTATGAAAACTATTGGGTCACTAGGGATGGTCGTCAACGGCTGATTGCATGGTCGAGCACTATACTTAGAGATCATGAAGGAGCAGTTGAATACATTATTGCTACTGGCATTGACATCACTGAACAAAAACAAGCTGAAAAACAGCTAACCTGGCGATATCAACTATTTACTGAAATCACTCTCAAGATCCGTCAATCTTTACAAATTGAAGAAATTCTGCAGACGACGGTGACTGAATTACAAAAGATGCTGAATTGGGATCGAGTTCTAATCTATCAGCTGTTGCCAAATGATCAGGGAAATTTCATCACTGAAGCCGTCTCTCCTGGTTGTTCGAGGATTAGAGGACACAAGAACACTGAGGATTACTTGAGATCTGAATTCTCTCAGCAATACTGTTTACAGCAGTATCGTCGAGGACAGATCCCGGAAGTTACTGACTTGGATGTGACAGGAGTTCAGCTCACTCATGTGGAATTACTCAAACACTTTGGCGTTCAAGCAAATTTGGTTGTGCCAATTCTGGTCAAGGAAGAGCTAAGTGGGTTACTGATTGTCCATCAGTGTACTCATTCACGTCAATGGTCTAGTTTTGAAACTCATCTGTTGAGAGAACTTGCAGACCAAGTAGGTATTGCGATCGCTCAAGCCCAACTGCTACAAGCAGAAACTCTTCAGCGGCAAGAACTAGAAGTTGCCCGTCATCAAGCTGAGTTAGCATCTCTTGCCAAAAGTTCCTTTTTGGCAAACATGAGCCACGAAATCCGCACCCCTATGAATGCCGTATTAGGGATGACTGGACTATTGTTAGAAACTTCTCTGACTGCTGAGCAAAAAGATTTTGTTGAAACAATACGCATTAGCGGAGATGCCTTGTTGACCCTAATCAACGAAATTTTAGATTTGTCTAAACTTGAAGCTGGGGAGATGGCTCTAGAGACTCTAGACTTTGACCTATCCACATGTGTGGAAGATGTATTAGATTTATTTGCTCCCCAAGCTCATAAAAAGGGATTAGAAATTGCAGCATTGGTTTATCACAGTGTTCCTACTCAGCTTCAAGGAGATGTGGGTCGTTTGCGACAAATTCTGATGAACTTAATCAGTAATGCTATCAAGTTCACGAGTACAGGAGAGGTCGTCATAAAAGCCGAATTGTCAAGAAAAACCTCAACGACAGCAACAATTCTTTTTATGGTGACAGACACTGGTATTGGCATTACCCCCGAAGATCAACGCAAACTTTTTGCCCCCTTTACCCAAGTAGATGCTTCTACAACCCGTAAGTATGGTGGTACAGGTTTGGGGTTAGCTATCTGCAAGGAACTTGTGAGCTTGATGGGAGGAGAAATTGGGGTGGAAAGTTGTCTAGGAGAAGGAGCTAAATTTTGGTTTAAAATTCCTTTTGCTCTTGCACAAGACTCTGTTGACTCATTACAAGATTATGGTCTGCTTAGCAATCGACGTGTCTTAATCGTAGATGATAACGCGACCAATCGCAAAATTATCTATCATCAAGCTAGCCATTGGGGAATGCAGGTAGATGAGGCATCTGATGCAGCGACGGCTCTAGTCGCTATTCACAATGCTGTGACGGATAAGACATCTTATGATGTCATTTTAGTTGATATGCAAATGCCTTATACAGATGGTATGACTTTAGGAGAGCAAATTAAGGCGGATGCAAATCTCTCCAAGATACCTTTAATTCTGTTAACATCTACTGATCAACGGGATGAAGTACAACGGGCAATGAAGATAGGATTTGCTGCTTATCTGGTCAAGCCTGTTAAGCCATCTCGTCTACTCGATACTATTCTAACTGTCTTGGAAATCCAGCCTGAGCTGGAGGAAAGGAAGAAGGACAAGGGGATAGAGGGAGTGAGCAGGAGAACGTCATCTCCTCAGTCGCTTTCGAACTCTACGAGATCCAAGTTAAGAATTTTGTTAGCTGAGGATAATTTGGTAAATCAGAAAGTAGCTACCAAGCAACTCAAGAGTTTGGGTTATGAAACTGATGTCGTTGCCAATGGCAAAGAAGTTTTACAGTTATTGGAAAAAGTACCTTACGATGTGATTCTCATGGATTGCCAAATGCCGATTCTTGACGGCTTAGAAACCACAAGAGAAATTTATCGTTGGCAGGAAAGCTCTTTTGCCAGTCGTCGCCGTCCTATAGTCATTGCTATGACGGCTAATGCTATGAAAGAAGACCGACAAATGTGTTTTGATGCAGGTATGGATGACTATTTGAGCAAGCCTGTCTTGAAAGAGAAATTGGCAGAAACTTTAGAGCATTGGGCAAGTGTTATACTTTCGACCCAAGAAAAAACTGTGCTTATGCAAACAGATGCTATGACAGATATGAATTCACGTAACTTACTTATTGACTGGGAGCACTTACACCAGATCTCAGAAAACAATCCAGAATTTGAATTAGAAATATTGCAAATGTTTGTTGAAGATACCCAATCTCATATAGAAGCAACCAAAGTGGCAGTCAATAACAATGACTTTTTGCGTTTTGAGCAAGAAGTCCATCACTTAAAGGGTTCTAGTGCAAATATAGGTGCTAGAAGCATGAATCTAGCTGCACAAAAACTAGAACAACTGGCTCACAATAAAGAACGGAGAGGCACATCCAACTTAATTTCAGAGTTGGAAGAATCCATCAGCGGCATTCAATCTGTAGTAAAAGATTTGCAAACAGGGGGAAACTCAAGAGCATAGGGTATGGGGCATGGGCATAAAGCTAGGACATAGTTGGCTTTATTTGCACCTAATTACTCAAACAGGATGACTACAACATTTACTCATAAATAAACAGTAACGATTATCTGGCATACACTCATAACTCAACTTATCAGCTAGTACTGACATGATTTTTAAGCCACGTCCACGAGCTTCATCATTCTCCTCAAATTTAGATGTCTCTTGCAATTTTTTCTCTAAGTCAAAGGGTTGTCCAAGTGACCAAAGCCGAATTTCTATGCATTCATTCAATCGCTCAGCCTCTATCTCTATAGGAGTTTCAGTTGGTAAACTTTTATGCGCATGTTCAACAATGTTAGTAAATCCCTCTATGAGTAGAGTTTGACATTCCCACCAGCTTTCTTTGTTAAAAAGAGGAGGTAAATTTATCTGCTCAAACCATAACAAAATTTCAAGAATTGCGGTGAGATCTGTATTGACTTTCAAATAAATTTTATTTTTCACTTTTTCTAAATTTAGAGAATATAATAGCATTCAACAAATTTAACTTATTTCAATATTGATTGTCATGTCATTTTAAATGTTTATTAAAATTCCAAATTGTCTTAACTTATGTTTTTTTAATCTGTGATTTATGTTTAAAATTCTGATTATTGATGATGACCCGATTGTACTGATGGTACTGAGCAAAACACTCCAAAATCAGGGTTATGAAACGACTGCAGCCAGCAATGGTGAAGAAGGAATCGCGATCGCAAAATGCACACGTCCTGCTCTGATTATTTGTGACTGGATGATGTTGGAGTTAGATGGGCTGGAAGTGTGTCGTCGGATTAAGACAGACCCAGAGTTAGCAACAACTTTTTTCATTCTCTTGACTGCTAAGGGAGCAGCTCCAGGAGAAGAAGAAGATCGGGTCAGAGGACTTGATGCTGGTGCAGATGAGTTTGTTTCCAAGCCAATTGAGATGAATGAATTAAAAGCACGGGTAAGAGCTGGCTTGAGGTTACATCAACTCAATCAAGATTTACAAAGCCAAAAACAAACCTTGGAAATCTTGAATCTGAATTTGCAAACTCAAAAGCAAATTTTGGAAGCAGAATTAGCTGAAGCAGCTGATTATGTCAAATCTCTTTTACCTGCACCTCTAGTAGGAGAAGTCGCTACAGAAGCTATATTCATTCCTTCAATACAGCTAGGTGGTGATTGCTTTGATTATTATTGGCTTGATGATCAGCATTTGGCGATTTATCTGTTAGATGTGTCTGGACATGGAGTCGGCTCAGCGCTGCTGTCTGTATCAGTACTCAATGTCTTGCGATCGCAGTCTCTACCCAGAACAAATTTTTACCAACCAAGTGCAGTGCTCAAAGCCCTGAATCATCACTTCCAGATGAGTAACCACAACGATAAGTATTTTACAATTTGGTACGGTGTTTACAATCGCCGGAAACATCAACTTATTTATTCAAGTGCTGGACATCCCCCTGGTGTGCTGCTATTTGGTACTTCTCCAACAAACATCAAAGTTCAGCAATTAGACTCTCTCAACATGCCAATCGGCTTTTTTCTCGATGCTAGCTATGACGATAGAGTTTTGAAAATTGCAAAAGGCAGCACTTTATATATATTTAGCGATGGTAGTTACGAAATTCAGCAGCCAGATGGTCACATTTGGACTGTTGATGATTTCATTGATGTCCTGACTCAGCACCGAAAGTCCAATTCCTCCGATCTCCAGCAAGTTCTATCACAGATTCGCACACTTAGCGCCTCAGCAACTTTTAATGATGATTTGTCTTTGCTCAAAGTGAGCTTTGAATGAAGGTCTGACAAGCCTCAGAATCCCGGTTTCGTGGAGAAACCGGGATTCTCATTTTTCACAAATAGGATTGCTATATATCAGTGGATTGATGTTTTCAATTGCAGGCCCTTGAGAAGATAGGCTCAAGTTAATGATCTGCCCTTTTATGACTGACTTTACTCTCCCAGAAACTCTACAAAGTATTTTAGACAAACAGAGCACGCCAGATTCTATATTTTCTGCCCTACTGCCAGCACTAGGAGAAGTCTTGCAGTGCGATCGCTGTTTTCTATATCTGAGAAATCCACAAACTAAGTTGGGCAAAGTTGCATATTGCTGGCGGCGAAATCAAGAGATCCCATACATAATACACCCTGACTGGAAATTAGAACCAGCATCGTTACCCGAAGAAGACCCTCTATTCGCCGCTGCACTCCAAGCTAAACCTTCTATTTATGTTGAAGATGTAGACACAGCCAGTCCCCAAACTCTCAATAAAGAGTATGAGAAAAAGAACTTTGGACATCAGGCATTGATTCATGCCCATTTGTGTCAAGATGGCCAACTCTGGGGAATTTTACAGCCTTGTGTTTTTGGTCATCCGCGAGTTTGGTCAGAGTTTGATCACGCCATTATCACTCAACTTGAAAACTTGCTTCCACCTTTAGTCATAACCTACGTACAGAATAACACGGGTGTGTAGAGACGTAGCATGATACGTCTCTACAAATATCCTCCAATACCCGACTTTTTTTGTCGGGTATGTTTGACGAATTATTTAGGCTCGTGATAGCATCAGGCGACAGTTAACACGAATCCACAGAAAGCTAGTTTATGAACCAGGCGACACTCTCCAACACCCAAGCTACCACTGCCACTTTGAAAGCCCTAAAGTGTAAGGAATGTGGTGAGGAATATGAACTAAAAGCCACTCATGTTTGTGAGTTCTGCTTTGGACCACTGGAAGTTATCTATGATTACAGCCTTCTCAGTCGTACGGTAACTCGTGAAAGCATTCAAGCAGGACCAAATTCAATTTGGCGCTACCGTTCCTTTTTGCCTGTGACTACTGACAATGTCATAGATGTGGGAACTGGTATGACTCCCTTAGTTCGTTCCCATCGCTTAGCACGTCGCCTTGGATTAAACAAGCTGTACATTAAAAATGATGCTGTTAATATGCCCACCCTCAGCTTCAAGGATCGGGTGGTCTCAGTTGCACTTTCACGTGCACGAGAATTAGGATTCACAACTGTTTCGTGTGCTAGCACAGGTAACTTGGCAAATTCTACCGCTGCTTTTGCGGCACATGCTGGGTTAGATTGCTGTGTATTTATCCCCGCTGATCTAGAAGCAGGTAAGATTCTGGGTAGTCTGATTTACAGTCCCACCCTCATGGCTGTTCAAGGCAACTACGATCAACTCAACCGTTTGTGTTGTGAAGTTGCAAACACACATGGTTGGGGTTTTGTCAATATTAACCTCCGTCCTTACTACTCAGAAGGTTCTAAGACTTTGGCTTTTGAAGTTGCAGAACAGCTAGATTGGCAACTTCCCGATCATGTTGTTGTTCCTCTCGGTTCTGGTTCATTGTTTACAAAAATTTACAAAGGCTTCAATGAATTTGTCCAACTTGGCCTAGTAGAAGGGAAAAACGTCCGGTTTAGTGGTGCTCAAGCAGATGGTTGTTCACCGATCGCCGAAGCTTACAAACAAGGACGCGACTTTATCAAACCAGTGAAGCCAAATACCATTGCAAAATCAATTGCGATCGGTAACCCAGCTGATGGAGTTTATGCTGTAGAGATAGCTCAGAAAACTAACGGTAATATAGAAACAGTGACGGATACTGAGATTATTGAAGGTATTAAGCTGCTGGCAGAAACAGAAGGTATATTTACCGAAACAGCAGGTGGCACCACTGTTGCCGTATTGAAAAAATTGGTAGAAGCTGGCAAGATTGACCCAGATGAAACTACCGTGGTATACATTACAGGCAATGGTTTGAAAACCCAAGAAGCCGTACAAGGATATATTGGCGAACCTTTGACAATCGAAGCAAAACTCGATAGCTTTGAACGGGCGCTAGAACGCTCTCGGACACTTGAACGCCTAGAATGGCAGCAAGTCCTAGTTTAGTTAGAAGTGCTCAGTTGTGCATGAGGAGTTATGATATTTAATTCATAATGAATCCCACTCTCCTAATTCCTCATTCCTAACTCCCAACTCCTAATTCCTAATTCCTAACTTTCTCATACCCATGGCTGTAAAAGTTTTAATTCCTACTGCTCTACAGAAATTTACGAACAACGAAGCTACCCTAGAATGCAATGGTAGTAATATTTCTGAACTTTTTGACTTCTTAGAAAAAACCTATCCTGGTATCAAATCGCGCTTGTGCGATGAAGAAGGTAAGCCAAGACGTTTTTTAAATTTGTACGTTAACAGTGAGGACATCCGCTTTTTGGATGGGACAGAGACATCCTTAAAAGATGGAGATGAAGTGAGTATCGTCCCTGCTGTAGCTGGTGGTTGAATTAACTTGTTATCACAAATTTTTAGACAATTGTCGCCCCACCCCAGTTTTGTTTGATGCCAAAATTGGGGTTAGCTTCGATGATTTATATAGAATCTGTAAAGACTCTATTTATATTTCTTAAAGTTTTGGTGAAAAAGTTTAAAATCTGTTGCCTATCACATTGGTCTAGATGTTAAGGTCTATTGTGTAATGAGCAAATGAAGCAACTCACATAAGCTTGTTTCTTTGTTAAAAAGCTAAGCGTGCATACAAATGCACTATAAACTTATAGGCACACATACTTTCTTACATAAGCTAAGTTAGTACAGCCAAAGTAACATGTAAACTGTCTGTTAAAGTCTATTTGCGTTTTCAATAGTTAATTGGAGTTTTTGCAATTAGTCTTAGTCGAGAGCAGTTGCGAAATAGTGAGGTTGTGCAGAAAAGATAAAAGCTGCACAATTGAAACTCAGAGGTTATTTATCATGTTTGAGACAGATTTTATCAGATCAATCCTCGTAGCTCACATCCAGCAACCATTGCTAAAGGGTCGTCTTTTTGTAGCATATGCTCTTGTTCTTCAAAGAGTAGCTGCTGTAAGAATTCCTGGTGGTTTGACTCCACCATAAGTTGATGTAAGTAAATGACTCTCTTGGTAGAAATTAGAGGCTTGGCTTCTCTATTGTGCCAAGCTGCTTGGAGAGAGTTATCATCACAAGATTTCGCCAAATAGTAGGGAAAGTAAAAATATAGCTAGGTGATAGCTTAAAAGACTGCTTATCCCTCAATAGCACTAGTCCTGACATCAAATCTATATTTGTGCCATGTCGCCGAATCATGATGTTTGCATGAATCGGTACTAGTGACATGACTATATTTTAGTTTGCCGAAAGCAAGATCTGCAGCAATAGCCTGTTCTCTTCATTATTCGAGATTTCAGGTACTCACATAGCTTGAATGACTCAAGGAATGTCATCTGTGTCATTCACAAGATTGGCTTGCACACTTAAATTTTTGATTCTTCTACTATGAACGGTGAAAAAAGCACTAACAACCGCATTCGCTTGGCGTACTTGGATGGAATCCGTGGTTTAGCAGCGCTCTACGTAGTTCTAGTTCACAGTTGGGCTCTTGATGATACTTTACAGCCAAGCCTGCTGTGGCTACCTGTGACAAAGTTGCTCAGATATGGAATTTTTGCCGTTGTCATATTTATCGTTCTTTCCGGCTACTGTCTGATGCTTCCTGTGGTGCGCTCAAATAAGAAGTATTTTTCCGGAGGATTGCTAGGTTTTTTGAAACGGCGTGTGCGACGAATTCTGCCACCTTACTATGCAGCACTGCTGTTTTGTGCTGCTTTGAGTGGAGTCATCTTCTTGCTAGAGCACACAATTGATTTGAGTTGGTATCAAGAGGGATTCAATCCTCTGCATGGTTTGTTCTCTCCTTCCTTCTCGTTTCATGATTTGCTGGTTTATCTTCTATTGCTTCAAAATTTTGGCTTACATCTCAACACAATTGATGGACCAACCTGGACTGTTGCCATAGAGTGGCAAATTTACTTTATATTTGCTGTTCTGTTGATTCCAATCTGGCGGCGCGTGGGCTTATTTGCCACAGTCGGGATCGCGATCGCACTGGGACTAGGACTGAAGTATCTGATGGGAGAGGAGATCTCCTTTCATGCCTGTCCTTGGTTTATCGGTCTTTTTGCCCTAGGAATGGCTGCAGCAGAGATCAATTTTTCCCAAAAACCATCTTTGATGTGGATAAACAAGTCATTACCGTGGAGTGTGCTAGCAGCTGTATTTGCTAGCTTTGCATTCTTGGGTGAGTGGTTACGATTTGATTTGATCCCAGGATTTCCACAGTGGATTGTCCATTATTTTGTTGCCCTTGGGACGGCTTGTTTTCTGATTTACTGCACCAACTTTTTAATTAAAGGCAAGAGTCTTCCTCCTGTTCTCAGCATCATTCTGGAATCCCGAATAGTCGTTGAACTGGGGGTATTCTCCTACAGCCTCTACATCACACATGCTCCTGTAGTTTGGCTAGTACACCAATTTCTGCTGAGCCAGCAATTGTCACCAACAATGATGGCTGTCAAATGGTTCCTATTTGCTGTGCCATTGTCACTAGTAGTTGCTTATATATTCCATTGCATATTTGAACGACCTTTTATGTCTCACTTCTCATCTAATCTAAAATCTCGAACTTGAAGCTAGTATTTCTAACTTGACCTTAAAGGAGCAGACAATTTGAATACAAAGGTTTTGAAGCGAGAATGGTTTTCCAATATTCGCGCAGATATTCTAGCTGGTACCGTAGTAGCACTGGCACTGATTCCAGAGGCGATCGCATTTTCAATTATTGCAGGGGTTGATCCAAAAGTTGGACTGTATGCGTCATTCTGTATTGCAGTGGTGACAGCTTTTATGGGAGGACGCCTTGGCTTAATCTCAGCTGCAACCGGATCTATGGCACTGCTGATGCCCACACTCATCAAACAGCATGGATTACAATATCTTTTTGCCACAACGATTCTGACTGGTGTAATCCAAATCCTCTGCGGTTGGCTCAAACTCGGTCGTATGATGAAGTATGTGCCACGAGCAGTGATGATTGGTTTTGTCAATGCTCTTGCTATCTTGATTTTCCTGGCACAGCTACCACAACTAATGGGAGTCCCTTGGCAAGTTTATATCATGCTGGCTGTTGGTCTTGCCATCATTTACTTGCTACCTCGTTTTACTAAACTAGTGCCTTCACCACTAGTGGCGATAGTGGCATTAACAGCTTTTACAATGCTGACGGGGATCAAAGTTCCAACAGTCGGCGATATGGGAGAGTTTCCTACCACTTTCCCCCTGTTAAGCTTACCTCAAATTCCATGGACATCTGAGACAGTTTCTATGCTCTTCTCTTATGCAGTGCCATTAGCAGTAGTCGGTTTACTAGAGTCATTGTTAACTGCATCTCTACTAGACGAACTGACTGATACACCCAGTGATAAAAACAGAGAAGCTATAGGTCAAGGAGTCGCCAACATAGTAGCTGGATGTTTTGGTGGGATGGCAGGCTGTGCAATGATTGGTCAGTCTGTGATCAATATCAAATCTGGAGGACGTAGCCGTCTTTCCACTTTTTGTGCAGGAGTATTTTTACTCTTCTTCATTGTGGTATTGAGTAAATGGGTGAAACAGATTCCCATGGTTTCTCTGGTTGCAGTGATGATTATGGTCTCCGTTGGCACTTTTAGCTGGTCATCTTTCAAAAGTCTGCACCTTGTGCCACGAAGTGAAACTGTGGTCATGATTACAACAGTTTTCATCACGCTACTTACTCATAACTTAGCGATTGGAGTTATTGTTGGTATTGCATTAAGTACAATTTTGTTCTCACGTAAAATTGCTAATGTTGTCTTTGTCGATACAATTCTTAGTCCTAATCAACAAGAGCGTATTTACAGCGTTGCTGGTCAACTCTTCTTTGTGTCAGTGGACGAATTTCTAGCTGCCTTTAATTTCAACGAACAATTGCAATACGTCAAGATTGATCTGACTCATGCCCACATTTGGGATCAAGCAGCAGTGGCAGCCATTGATAAGGTGGTGCTTAAATTTCAAAGAAATGGTACAAAAGTCAATCTTGTGGGCCTGAATGAAGCAAGTGCCACATTACTAGACAAACTAGCTATTCACAACAAACCAGGTACATTAGAAAATATTGGAATTCATTAAATGAAGTTGGTGTGAATCTGGTTTGAATGGCTTCAGTGGAAGTGTTTGGTTAATACCAAACATATATAAGTTTAGCATTGCAATTTAATACCTGACATTTTGTACCTTCTCAATAAGGTTTGGTGGGTGAAGCCTACCCTCAGAAAAAATTGGCTTTTCCAGCTTCGATCTTCGAAACAAGACCTTGGTGAAAAAGATACAAAGTACTAAATCAGCAATTTTGTACACCTCTAAATATCAAATTGAGGTTAATCCTGATGACTCAGCCTTCAACAACACTAAAGGCTAAAATACATCTTTCTTATTTGGATGGACTACGTGGTCTTTCATGTCTATTTGTGCTTTTCTTTCATCTAATTCAACATCAAGAAGGAAATTTGCCTATATGGATAACCTTGCCACATAAATTAATGAGATATGGTTTTTTAGGGGTACCAGTTTTTATAGTGCTATCTGGTTATTGTTTGATGCTGCCAGTAGTTCGCTCTCAAAACGGTTATATTCCAGGTACTTTGTTAGATTATTTCAAACGAAGAGCGCGGCGAATAATTCCAACGTATTACGCAGCTGTTATTTTTTGCTTACTAATAGCTCTCACAATATATATCTTGGAGAAATTTACTCACTTCCAATGGCATGAACTTCCTTGGGACTGGTTTTCACCTAATTTCTCCTTAATTGATGTCATTTTACACTTTCTCCTTATCCATAATTTGGCTTTAAGACCACAAGCTTTTAGCATTAACATTCCATTTTGGAGTGTGGCTGTAGAGTGGGAAATTTATTTTCTGTTTCCGCTACTGCTGCTACCTTTATGGCGATTTTGGGGTTGGTGGTCCGTGTTTAGCGTTGCTTTTGTCATTGGACTCATTCCGATTTATTTATTTAATGGTGTCATGAGTCATACTAGCTTTATTTATTTAGTGTCATTTGCTTTAGGTATGCTAGGAGCAGATATAGGCTTTTCACACAAGCCATATTTGCAGTGGATGAAAAAGTCTTATCCATGGCCTTTACTGACTATAATTTTTACTGTTTTTTGTTTATTAACAGAGTGGCAAAAATTAAAAATAGATGAATGGGTTTGCTTAATTTTTGCAAGCATGGCAACTGTTTGTTTGACCATCTACTGTACTAACTGTGTGAGTGAGAGTAAAAAGTTGCCAATGATTGCCAAGTTATTGGAATCTCCCATCCTCATAAAACTAGGAGCATTTTCCTACAGTTTATATCTAACTCATGGACCAGTAACTACGCTTGTACGGCACTTTCTGCTCAACCTGCAATTAACTCCCACTATGTTTGCTGTGTCAATATACTTGGTAAGTGGCGGAGTTGCTTTGGTATTTGCTTACTTATTTTACCTAGTTTTTGAAAAGCCATTGACATCCACGTCTTCACAAGCACGAAAAATAAGCAAATATGCTCGTATTACTCATTAATTAAACTTGCATGCTCTTAAAGAACATCGTCTCTTCGCAAAATGATTCTGGTAATCAAAATGAATGCAGAAAAATCTAATTTTATGTTAATTAAACGCTACGGTATCGAGTATTTGTTGACAGGAATTTTTGGTGTTATTCCTACTCCCATTGGTAAAGTGATCCGTAATATTATTTATCGATTTATTTTTAGTAAGGTAGGTAAATCTGTTTATATTCAACCCCATGTTCGATTTATTGGTACAAATACGATTGAGATTGGAGACTATGTCCGCATTTATAGTGGGAGTTACATCAGTAATAAAGGTAATAGGATTTGTTTTGGTAATCATGTCTCGATTGACCGCGGTGTAGATATTAGAGCTTATGACCATCCTGATGGTGAGATTACCATTGGTGAGCACACATATATAGGACCCTATGTCTGTATGGCTGGTCCTGGATTGATCAAAATCGGTAAGGACTGCATGATTGCATCTCACTCATCACTTTATGCAAATAATCATATTTTTTCAGACCCTAATAAACGCTTCCGAGAACAGGGAGTAAGCACGAAAGGAATTGTGATTGAAGATGATTGTTGGTTAGGGACTGGAGTAAGAGTCTTAGATGGGGTCACAATTGGTAAAGGTAGTGTCATTGGTGCAGGTGCTGTTGTCACTCGTGATATTGAACCTTACTCTATTGCTGTTGGTGTTCCTGCTAAGGTCATCAGTAAGCGTGGGGAAAATTGTGGAAAGCATCCCACAAATCACTCAGAAAATTTAGTGAAAAATCGATTTCCAAGCTAATGAAGTCTCATAAATTATGAAAAAAATATGAGAGAAGATGCAGATAGACAAAATGTTTAGCTGTCAAACTTTTGAGAAAAAATTTGATTTTTGTAGATATTTGAATGTACAATAAATATTACTCGAAGGGGAGTAGCTGCTGGTTAATAGACTAACCAGTTGCCCAGATCAACATGCTGGCAATTTGCCTGGTTTGGGCAGTGAGTTTTGAATATTGAATTCAATCTAACTTTGAGATTGAGTTGAGTATTTAAGCAAAAGAAGCGAGACCTTCACTAAGTTCACATCCAAAGTGTGAGCTTGGTGAAGTGTTTGTACGCTCATCAGGCTCACTCAGATGGATGAGTGTTAATTCTGAGGAGACTGAGCGTGCTAGCAGCATTTACAGCAGGTTTATTACTCATAACAATTTCTGAACTGGGTGACAAGACTTTTTTCATTGCCGTCATCTTGTCAATGCGTCATCCCAGAACTCTGGTTTTTGCTGGTGTTATTGGGGCACTGGCTGCAATGACAATTTTGTCGGTTGCACTTGGGCAAGTTATTGCCTTTTTACCCAAAATCTATACCCACTATGCGAGTATTGGACTGTTTTTGCTGTTCGGCATCAAGCTGCTTTATCAAGCCAGCCAGATGTCGCCGAATGCTGATGAGGAAATTGTAGAGGAAGCAAAAGCAGCAGTTGAACAAAATGAAAAGAATCTCAAAAACAGTACGAGTTCTTTAGCAGTGTTATTAGAAAGTTTTATTATGACCTTTCTAGCAGAATGGGGCGATCGCACCCAAATTGCCACAGTCACATTAGCAGCATCAAATAATGCCATAGGAGTTACCCTAGGAGCGATTTTAGGACACACCATCTGTACTGTGATTGCTGTCATCGGTGGACGTTTAATTGCCGGGAGAATTTCTGAACGCGTGGTCACTGCTATTGGTGGATTGCTGTTCTTAATTTTTGCAATTGTTGCAATTTGGGAAGTCCCTTAGTGAAACCTGAAGTGATGATCATTTTTTGAGATTTCCTTGACACCAATCTTTACTACATGCCGTTGTGAGTGTAGAGAGTCTCACATACTGGTTAACTCTAGCAATAGCAGCGAACGTCTTCACCGCAAGAGTCAGCCAGGTAGCACAATGCACGGAACCGCAGACTTGAAACTTCCTCATAGAAAGGATTGAGTTTACACAGAGGTGGGATGTGCGCAATGCAGTAACCAAAAAAGTAGATATCTCGTTCAAACGGACATTGAACTGGAATCATTGTGCATAGCAAGTGTGCAGTTTTTTTATTAGTTATCTCAATGCTATTAAGCCAGTGACGAATTGGTTTGAGTAGATTCAGTTTGTTAAATTTCAAGTGGGTAGAGTTGTTGTCGTAATACTTATGTTTAATGAATGCAAGCATTGTTGTGTACCTTTGAATTGCTATTAATAAGTAGTTTAAACATAAACACATAAAATAGTAAGAAGTCTTAGTTATAACTTTGTTTTATGAGTTATAACTCTAACTTAACTGTTTCTATAAGGTCGTGATTATACATTGACCTGGATTTCTCACTTGTGAGAAATCCGGGGTGTAGGGAGTCGGGTGTAGGGTGTAGGGGAACAAGTGCGTACTACCAATGGTTGTCTGCGGACTTCAATAAATTTCATCCTCACCACACCCTACACCCTACACCCTACACCCTACACCCCACACCCCACACCCTTCTTAACGTTGCTTGAAAATGTCTCAATCAAGAGAATAACCGTAGTGCTTCTAATTCTTCCTGTAAAGATAAAGGTTGGTATCCCATTGCAAAAGCTTTGGAACTATCTAAAGAAACATCTGCAGGTCTGGGCGCTGCCATTTTTACATCTTGTTGACGACAGGCTTTTAGCCCAGTAGCAGGGAGTTGAAAAACATCAACTAGTAGACGACCAAAATCGTACCGTGAGATTCGCTCTCTTCCACCGAGATGAATGAGCCCATTTGCTTTCTCTAAAGCTAACAATAATCCCTTTGCCGCAGTTTTTCCACTGACTGGGGTGCGAAATTCATCTATAAATAAGTTTAAATCATTTTCTTCTTTTAAAGTTTTTATAAATGGCTGAATAAAGCTTGTAGCTGTTGGGGTTGCCGTCCCAAACATTAACGGCATCCGGCAGACTATAGTCCTCGGATAGCGTTCTAGCATACCTTGTTCAGCCATAACTTTTTGCTCACCATAAGTATTGACAGGACAAACAGGATCTGTCTCTCTATATGGAGCATTTAAGCCATCAAAAACTAAGTCAGTTGATGTAAAAATACAAGGAATACGATAATCTGCACACAACCCGGCAATATTGCATGATGCTGTTACATTAATAGCATATGATTCGTGAGGATGAGTTTGACAAAAATTTGGTTGAGATTGTGCTGCTGTGTGAATAACTGCAGATGGTTGAATATCACTAAATATCTGTTTAACTTCCTGGAAATCAATTAAGTTAACTTTGATGTTATTTATATCTGGAATTTTGATAGGATGACAAAAATGGGTTCCATAAATGTCCCATGTTTGTTGTGCTATTTGGCAAAGATGCCATCCTAAAAAACCACTAGCTCCTGTGATCAATAATTTTTTCATAGCTGTTTTTATTGGTGTATACGGGAATTTTAGATTTATTGCTAAATTCTGGAGAATTGGTATCAGGAATCAAAATTCATTATAAATTCTGTACGACTGGGTGGTGAGTCGGGGTCTAATTTTATTTTTATGTCAAAACAAAGTGAGCAATGCTTTGCCAATAAGATTGCCGAGAAGCTTAGAATATAATTATGTCGATTGAATCCAACTCATCCCAACCAGAAACCCCAGCATCCATTGCTGAACACAACTTGCAATCAGATGATTCTGATAGTGCTGCTGAGTATTCCGAAATTCAACAGAGGCTTGTTGCTCAACAAGCCTTAGCTACTCTCGCATCTGTGCAAGCTCCCCAAAACACAACAGCTTTACAACAAGCGTTTTCTGCTACAAAACATCGCCCTGTTTACACTTGGACGGTTAAACCTAGAGCATTATTGCTGATCTTAGTTGCGATCGCCATCACTTTCATTGGAATTGCCCTCAACAACCCGATTCTCGGGATTTTAGGAACATCAGTCAGTTTACTATTATCCTTGGTGGTCATGTTACCATGGTTGCAAGTTTTCCTAAACAGATGGTTGTCTTCGCTTGAGAGTTCGCTGATAATTGCTTTTTTGGGAATAGTAGCCAGCATCATCGGCTTGATCAAGTTCAGTGGTTTTAGCGATGAGGTTTTGGCTTGGGTACGTAAGATCAATTGGCAAGCTTTTGGAACACTAGCAGAATGGTTTGGCGCTTTGGGGCAAATATTAATTGCTATCATCGCGGTTTATGTTGCTTGGCGACAATATGTCATTTCCAAAGACTTGACAATTCAGCAAAACTTGCTAACCATCCAGCAGAATATTATCACCCAACAGCAGACAATTGATTCTTATTTCCAAGGTATTTCAGATCTGGTACTAGATGAAGAAGGATTATTGGAAGATTGGCCCCAAGAACGCGCAATTGCCGAAGGACGTACTGCTGCTATTCTAAGTAGTGTAGATGGGAATGGTAAGGCGAAAATTATCCGCTTTCTTTCACGCTCAAGGTTACTAACACCCTTAAAACGTGATCGCCGTCTGGGTCGTCCAATTCTCGATGGTTGTGGCGGTTACGCTGAAGATCGCATTGAAGGTTTGCGTGTTATTGATTTGGGCGTAATGCTTGCAGGCGCAGACTTGGCCGGTACTGACTTACGTTGGACGGAGCTATCGGAAGTTAATCTTGTCCATGCTAACCTTAGTAACTGCGACTTGGTCAAAGCCAATCTCTCGCGTGCTATTTTGTATGATGCCAATCTTAGTGATGCCGATCTCAACGGCACTCGTTTCTTTTACGGTTCTTACGAGGTAGCATCACCTCGCAGTCGCACTGCAAAACCAGACTATCAAACTGGCGAATACACTGGTGCAGTTGTGGAAAATGCCAATTTTTCCAATGTTAAGCGTATGTCAGAGTCTTTACGTTACTACTGCTGTGCTTGGGGTGGAGAAAAAACTAGAGAAACGATTCCCAATGGTTGCGAGGGAATTCCCAATAAGTTAGGGAGATAACCTATCATCAAGATATCACTGAATCAATTGCTGAAACTCCTTATTATCACGAACTGGGTTAAAATCTGAATCTTTTCTAGCTAACTTTTTATACTTATCAGGAACCTGTTGAATAACCTTTTGCAGATTCTCAATTGCTAATCCAGCATTCTTTTGCAACGCATAAGCGCAAGCTTTGTTGTAATACGCTTCGTGCTGATTGGGGTCAATTTTGATCGCTTTGTCATACGATGCGATCGCCTCTTGATAGCGTTGTAACTTTGTTAAGGCAATACCGCGGTTAATCCATGCATTATAAGAGTCTGATTGAATAGCAATCGCTTTGTCATAGGATGCGATCGCCTCTTGATAGCGTTGTAACTGGGAAAGAACATTGCCTCGATTAAACCATGCTTCCTGCTTATTAGGTTGGATAGCGATCGCCTTATCGAATGAGGCTAAAGCTTCTTGATTGTTTTGCAAGGCTGTTAAGGCATTACCTCGATTAATCCAAGCTTCTGGAAAATCAGGTTTGATACTAAGCGCTTTATCATATGCTGCTACAGCATCTTCATAACGATGTGAGTTGAGGAAATTATTGCCTTGGTTAAAAAAACCTTCTGATTTTTGGCTAGCATCCGCTTTTGTCAGCAATTGTGCTACGTTGGTTTCTTGTATCAATTGCGTACTATATTTTCCAACCGAGTTTGCCCCATCACTACAGCCTATTGTGAATAAGGTGATAAAACCAGACGCAACAAAGCAGCGCCAACAGACCATACTTAACAGAACCCTCAATTATGGTGATATACGATTTTTGTCTATATAAAAAATATACAGACATATTTGATGTTATCTTAAGTAATTTCCTAAATTTATATTTTTTATTTAAAGTTTTTGTTCGCACCTTCAAGTTAGGCAGAAAACCGTACTTTGTGGGTAATGGTATCCGAACCCTCCAAAAACTGACCGTTTAGTTGTTGTCTAGTAGAAAAGTAGATATTTGCTGTTAACCAGTATCAAATGCAGGACGAAAGTTGCTTTTAAAGCTTCATCCAACTATAAATCAGAAAATGCTAAATCCTCTTCTGTAATCAGGGAGAGAGCATAGTCATCCATCTGTTTTAAGGAATTTGCAATACGGGTTGCTTGTTGTTCAATGCTTCTTTCAAAGATAGTACGAGCAAATCGCCCATTGCCAAAGTTTTTACCCCGTTTGGCACATGCTGTTGCAAAAACTTTTTGGAGCGCTATACGTGCTGAAATATCCATTGTGTAACCGTAATCATAACAGAATTTCCCGAAAATCAAAACTAGTTCGCTTGGTGTATAGTTCTCAAAATAGAACAATCGATTAAAACGAGACTGAAGACCAGGATTCGACCCAATAAAATGCTCCATTTCGTTTGGGTAACCAGCCACAATCACAGCGAGGCGATTACGATGAACTTCCATGCGGTTGAGCAAAACTTGCACCGCTTCATGACCAAAATCATTTGATGCTCCATCTTTTGGCACTAGGGAGTAAGCTTCATCGATAAAGAGCACACCCTCTAGTGCTTGCTGAACTGCATCCGCGACACGTAGTGCTGTTTGTCCAATGTAACCTCCAATAATTCCAGCGCGATCAGTTTCTACCACATGACCGTTTTGGAGACAACCCAGTTGTTTGTAAAGGCGACCTACTAATCGGGCAATGGTGGTCTTGCCAGTACCAGGTGGACCGTACAAGACAAGGTGTAATGATGTGTCTACTGTTTTGAGTCCTCGCGCCTTCCGTTCCTTTTGCACATGAAGAAAGTTCGCCAAGGAAAAAAATTGTTGCTTAATACGATTAAGCCCAACCAGCACATTTAAATCGGCAAATACCTTCTCAAGTGAATCGTCAGTGGGTGGCTCATGCTTGAAAAACGACGCTTTTGTTGCATCATAGTGATCAACGCGATGAGAATCAGCCTCGGTACTGCTAACACTAATGATCAAACTATGGACCTTAATTTTGATTTGGTCATAGATTATGAAGCCAAACTTTTGGCCGCTCACCTGCATGAGCTTATGTGCTGGGAGCTTTTCACAAAGTGCACTGTTAATATAAAATTCTACAACATCTCCATTCCGTCGAATCTCAAGCACATTGGAAGCATTAGAGCAACGAAGTTCATAGCAGCGTTTCCAAGCAACATACTTTTTGTGATTTCCTTTCTCGTATCTAGCGATTTGGTAGTATCCATTATCGGAAATGATGAATTCAAAGAAGGTTTGAGTGTCTAAAAGACCCCAAACGAAACCATACCCTTTATTCAATACACCAGAGATTTTCTCTAACACCACATGAATGCGAAATTCTTGTTTGTCATAAAAGAAACTCGCAGATTGCCAAGTTAGCCACGAGCCATTGCTTGAGCGTTTGTGTTCAAATGCATAGTGGTTTGCTTCTAGAGAAATGGTACATTCATCAGAATCTTGTGTGAACCAATTGTGGCGATTGTCTTGAAAGTGCTCTTCAAAAATCAACATTGCCATACCTTACGTATTGACAAATTTAACAATATGTATATACAAATCAGACGTGAGTAGGAACTCAATTAATACTTCATCAGCGAGATCTGCAATTTCGATTTTTTTGTAAAGTTTATATTTGGTTCACCTGTACAGACGTTGCATCCAACGTTTCTATGCCTTTAGCTCCTGATTCAACAACGCCAAATTGATATATACTGCACATATTTGGTTAATATAATCGCAACTCATGGACTCGGCTAGTATCCAATCTTCTCCTTTCCAAGATTTCCGTATTTAGGAGACTCACTCCATTATGCAATACACAACCCTGGGACATACAGGTTTAGTCGTCTCTCGTCTTGCCTTTGGTGCGATGACCTTTGGAGAAGGTCAACTTGTACCTGGTATTATCAACAAAATTGATCAGAATATAGCAGACCAAATGGTTAACCGTGCCTTGGATGCTGGTATAAATTTATTTGACACTGCAGATGCTTATACAGGTGGACAGTCAGAAATTATGCTGGGTAAGGCATTGGGAAGTCGTCGTCATAAAGCAGTGATTGCAACTAAAGTAGGATTTCGTACAGGTGAGGCAATTACTGATACAGGTCTTTCTTATCGGCACATCATCTCCTCTGCGGAAGCAAGTTTGCAAAGGCTAGGAACAGACTACATTGACTTGTATCAAATCCACATTCCCGACCCACTGACACCACCAGAAGAAACAGTTCGTGCCTTGGATGATTTAGTACGGCGTGGGATGGTTCGTTATATTGGCTTTTCTAATCTTCTAGCTTGGAAAGCAGCCCGCATGCTAGGAATTCAAGAACGTCATAACTATGCTCGTTTCGTAGGAGCACAAATGTATTACTCGCTACTAGGACGTGATATTGAGCATGAGATTGTCCCGTTTGTGGAAGAGACAGGTATCGGTATTTTGGTGTGGAGTCCACTTGCTAGTGGTTTCCTAAGTGGTAAGTATAGCCGTGAAACTCCTGTGCCTGAAGATGCTCGACGCAACAAATTCCAGTTTCCGCCTATTGATGTAGATAAAGGATACGAAGTTGTCGCTTTACTTAAAGAGATTGGTTACAATCACGGTGCATCGTCGGCTCAAGTGGCGATCGCCTGGATTCTCACCAAGCCGTTTATTTCTTCGGTCATTATTGGTGCTAACAAAATGGTTCAGCTAGAAGATAATCTCGGCGCTGCCAATCTTAAGTTGTCTCCTCATGAAATTGAGCAATTAGATTCTCTCACTGCTCCCCAACCACTCTATCCGGGATGGATGCAGGCAATGGGATGGGATGCGAAAGTGAAAGCGGCATTGGACTCTTAAAAAATGGGTTGGTAGTGAGCGCTTAAGCGCTCTTTCCCATTACAAATTGTTTGCCACAGTCTTTGCAAAGATAACACTGTTTGCCATGACGATGCCCATTTTTAGAGAGACGCTGAGAATGACAGTGAAGACATTTCATTACTTTCATTACTTGGTTGTGTAACACTTCATCTCCTACATGAGGGCGTAGGTATGCAATCAGCAGCGTCTCGACTTGGGTAAAAATCTGCTGACAATAAACTTCATCGCTACGGAGTGCTAAAAGTAATAAAGTATTGTAAGTATGAGTGCAAACTGTTGCCAGCAACTGACAGTTTTCAGAACTTAAGGCAGGATTACGAGATCGCAGCAGTTTCGCCATAAAATCGATAGCTTCCTGCGTAAAACTATCATCAATACTTTTAAATATTGCCCTAGAAGTGAAGTACTCCACAAACACAGCCCGACAAGTGGGTTGCCGAAAAAGGTGCTGAAATGCTTTTGCCAATGTTTGGACAAATACCTCAAAAGGGAGTTGGATGACTTCTGGCTGACTCAGCTTTGACCATACAGCGTGTACTCGCTCAATGTGACGCAATTCTAAAGCATGGAAAATCGCTAATTTATCTGGAAAAAACTGGTAAAGTGAACCTATAGCTGTGTGAGCCCGAGATGCGATCGCATGAGTTGTAGCAGCCTCGTAACCAACCTCATCAAATACTTCAGCCGCTGCATCTAAAATTCTTTCCACTCGCTGTTGACTGCGTTTTTGCTGAGGCTGACGACGCATCCGCAAGTTTTTCTCTAGTGGTAAATTCATTTCCTTGTTGACAAACATGAATGTTTACTCATATTATTAAAAATACGCGACTAATTTGTCACATTTGAATAGGTCAGCTGACAGCGCTTTTCAACTCATTAGACCACAAAGCGTAGGGCAAGTAGAGACGTAGCATTGCTAGGTCTCTACAAACCCGTGAATTATAAATTCATATTTTGATTCGGCAATTTTCTAATCACTTTACAAAATATAAATCAGGAGAGTCTCATCGTATGTCTAAGCTTCCTGGTGCGCCGTGGCTTCTAGCGCATAAGTCTATGTTAGAAGTCAATCAGCCAAAAAAAATATCCCTTTACGGTACAGATTATGTAATTTGGCAGGATAGGAAAGGCGAAGTGAATGCTCTACCTAATGCTTGTCCACACATGGGGGCTATGTTGTCTGAAGGGTGGTGTCATGAGCGTGAGGATCAAACGAGTGTAGTAACTTGCCCTTTTCATGCACTTGAATTCGATGGTGAAGGATGTACGACCCTACCAGGCTCAAACAAGAAGACTCTATCACAATTAAAGCCATTAGAACTGATTATTCAAGGTGATTTTATTTGGTCTTATGGTGGCTATGAACCTAAAATACCCATTCCAAAGATCCTCAATGAAATTGCTGCTCAATATGACTTTATTGGTCATACAGCTGATACCAGTGTAGAAACCGATTTGCTAAGTATGCTGCTGAATATGCACGACTACAATCACCAAAACGGTACTCATCGACCTTTATTTAAAATTGAGGAAGTGCAGTTTGAGAAGTTTATCGACCAAGGACATCACTCTCATGCTTTTTTGATGAATATTACATCACCCTCAAGCTTGGTTGAAAAAATCAGTAATCCCAGTTTGCTACTATTACCAAAAGTTCTTAAGGCTCATTTAGAAAATTACTTCCCATCCTTAGTTATATTTTATGGAAAAACAGGACTGGGTAAAGTTGCTCAGATCCACTTGTTTGTCCCAGAATCAAAAACTCGTACCCGGACATATGTGCTGATGTATGGGATAATGAATAATCCTGCTTTGAAGTTTTTAGGACACAGTTTTCTCAACTTTGCCAAAGTCATTGTAGAGCAAGATACTGATATCTTGCGCAAAATTTACCCTAATACACCCCAAAAAATTAAACTAAACAACGAAGTTGGCATGGATTGGGTAAGACGCAATTTTGACAACTGGCCAGAAATTGTAGAACCAAACTTCTCCAAGTCAGAAATTTCTCAAAATTCACCAATAAATGGTGCGATTGCCTTAACAAATTCAGCAGTCGATTCATAAGGTAAAACATTACGACCTGTGATTTTGATTCCACGACCTTGAGGGAAGTATGCTTGGTACTCAGCTAAGCGTTTATCTGGTGTTTCTTCCTTACCTATTTGGCTAATACTTGATGCTGTTTGACCAACCACAACTAATGTTGGCTGCTGAATAGAGGCGATCTCGCTCTTATAATCCTCACGCCAAAATCCGGCTAGAAAGGAAAATACGGCATGACGACTGTCAGTATTTTCTGCTCCCTTACGTAGGGTATTTAACCATTCAGTATCGACAGCATCTTCCCTATCAAAGAGTTGCCGAATTGAGAAATTACGCAAAAACTTCTCACGTCGAGCATAACGATAAAAAACATTGCCAAGAGGTGAATCTAAAAGATTCCAAATAAACTTTTGTTGCGATTCTGATGTTTTTTTCGTCGTCAAACTCCAAGGTGGAGGACCAGCAAGCACAAGGCCCGCAATTAAATTAGGCTCTTTTTGGACTAATTTTATGGCGATCGCCAATAAAGCACCTTGCACTATAATAATGACAGGTTTTTGCACTACTTTTTGTAAAAAGTTTTGCAACTGGTCTGCCCAATCATCTGGATTATAAGCGACATGAGGCATATCACTTTCACCACATCCCAATAAATCAGGGTTGTAAATTGGATTGTTGTGGCTTTGTTGATACCATTCGTGACAAAATCGTTGCCAAAATTGCCTTGATAATCCAACACCGATTGGATGAATTAGGAGCAGGGGAATGCCTTCTGATCTTGAAGTCGTTGGGCTGTGAACTTCATAGGCACAGCGATAATTTTGCCAAGTGTAAAACTGGGTTAGTGATGTGGTTTTATCTTGAATCATGATTAAAAAATCATCTGTGGATGAATCAACTCGTATCCCGCATCTTTAATCTTTTGATTCGACACCTTAGCATTGTATGGGCGCATGCTTTTTTGAGTCGAATCCCATGTCACTTTAGGTAAGTTGTGTTTTTCAAAAAGCCGATCAAGCAACTCTCCGCTTGTCAGATGTGCATCATCCACTAAGTTGTAAATACCTTCGAGCCTATAATAACGCGCAAACTCTATTGCACTCACAATATCATCAAGGTGAATCCAATTTGTTACGTCTTTACCATCACCAGGTCGGGTAGTGCCTGCATAACGACCAAATATCTTTACCAACTCACGACCTGGACCATAAATTCCTCCTAATCGCAGGATACAAACACGGAGATTTCCATTTTTATTTGAAAGTAAGACCTGTTCCGTCTCACTAAGAATTTGTCCACTGGAGTTGACAGGTGTTACAGCTGATTCTTCATCTACCCAAACCCCATTTTTGTCTCCATAAACAGAATAACTTCCTGTGTATATCAACTGTTGTACACTTGGAATCTGCTGTAAGACAGAAACTAAAGTTTGAGCAGTTTGTAGATAGGTCTCTTCATAAAAATCAGCGCCTCTAGCACCCACACTCAGGAGCACAACATCTTGATTTTTCAATACTGATTTTAGTCCTTCAGCATCGTTGCCTTTCACAACTGCAACTCTTTGTGCGACGCCTTGCAGTTCTGTAACTCTTTGGGGAGTCGTTGTGGTAGCTGTGACAACAAAAGACTTTTGTTGTTGCCAGTATTGGGCAACTTTGCTGCCAACATAACCACAACCGATAATAGCAACGTTCATGGGGAGTTAGGAGTTAGGAGTTATGTTCAGTTTCTCATAATTTTAACTGCTTTGCGAAATTAAATCGTGCCTACCTTACACCTTGCGCCATTATTTTGTTGCGAAAAAGGTGCAAGATGTCAGCTACCAGACTTTGTGTCTGGAAAACCAAATCGGTTAATCATAAATTTCTCCATCAGGCATGATCGCGCCAGTCAATTTAGCTCCAATCAGTTTAACTAGTAAGCGATCGCCAGAGCGCATACGTGCGCCTGTTAGGTCTGCGCCTCGCAAGTCTGCTCCACTTAGATCTGCTCCAATTAAGTTAGTAAAGCGTAAATTTGCTTCTCTAAGGTCCGATAAAAGAAGATTAGCTCTAAACAAATTAGCTTCAGATAGATTTGCACCTCTAAGATTGACTTTGTGCATAAAGGTATCGCTGAGATTCGCACCACTCAAGTTAGCGTAACTCATGTTTCTGCTAGATAAATCTCTGCCTTTTAGGTTTGCACGGCTGAAGTCCCTACCACTCAAATCTGGATTTGGCTTTGGCTGTTGGTAAGTTTTTTGAGGAGAGTTTTGTCCAGGTAAGTTTTTATACTTTGCTTCCCAAGAGCGCAATTTTTCACGAGCTTCATTAATTGCTTGCAGCTTTTTTTGTGCTTTTTCTTGTAAGCGATGATTGTCTTTTGGAATGCGATCAGGATGCCATATAAAGGCCAAGTCTTTATAAGCCTGGTTCACTTCCTCAAGTGTTGCCCCAAGTTCTAATTCTAACACTCTGTAGTACCGCTCCATCTCGCTCATAAGATTTTTGATATAAATAATCAATATGTGTTATGAGTGATGCACCATCTATCAGCTTAATTCGTTTTGAATTGCTATTATGCAATTTTAGATAATATTTCGATATTTCTATGAGACGCTACTACTTAGAATATACGCAGCAAATTTTAAATAAAAGGTATCAAAAATTTCAAAATACATTAACTCACTGAATAACATTCTATGGCTGATTGCCTGATTACTGAACAGTTGAGGCTATCAGCCCTTGATTACCCAAGAGTTAGTGACCCAAAAAACGCTGTCGGATAGCTCTCCAATAAGCTCTCACTGGAATTTGATAAATTTCAATTAGCAACCAAACAATAATTGATAAATGCGATACAAAGGTTATTATTGTCCAGATATAGGGCACCCAAGACAAAGGAGTATCTGGATGGGGTGGAAAATAATAAGCTACTATCCCAATTAAAGAGGTAGGAAATATGACAAATGCAACCGCTGCTAGCACATAACCCCAACCACATTCCACACCTTCTAAATGACCTTCTGTCCAACCAAAACCATTCCAACGCCAAATCAGGGGAGGTTGTCTAGAAGGCATCTTGATTTGCTGATGTTCTATATTAACTGTAAAAATTTGTTGGCAGAAGTCACAAGCCATAGCCTCCATCAAAGTCATGTGAGTGATTTTACCTACTCTGCAGACCGGGCACGGGTAGGCACCATGATCGTCGAAAGATGTGGCTAAGATTTTGGAACTGGGCATAATCAAACTTGGTAGTCCTAATCAAATAATGTAGGGCATAGGGAAGGTATAGCTCATTTTTTCCTTGCTTAATTCACAACTCTCGATACTCCATGAGCTATTGACACAAAACATTTTTGTCTGTTATGCTATTTTTCACAAATATATCTAATTTTGCAGCAAAGTATCTAGTATATGCTTAGCAAAAGTTCCTACTTTTATTTTTGGTTTAGGGTGGTTCACCGGGAGTGAATTAAGTTTCCACATGGAAACCGCCCGGTGAACCGCAGAGCGAACTCTGCGGTTTTTGTTTTTTTAGGAGCAAAATTTCATCATGATGACCTATCTCAATAACTGGTTTTATGGCTTTTATTTTTGGCCCAGAATAAATTCCGGGTAGATAGCATCATGCTGATGAATCGTAAAGCCCGGAACTCAAAGGTTCTGGGCTTTTTTATTATCAAGTACGGGCAAATAACCGTACCCCTCTACTAACACCTAACACTTTATTAAGGAGAATCTAACCATGATTAATGCCCAACTAGCCGCCAAATCTCATCCTCACCATCAGACAATAGTCAATATTTCTAAAAAAGTCGCCTGCGGCGGTACAGATCTGGTCATTATCGGCGGACCTTGTACTGTTGAAAGCACCGAACAAATGGAGACAGTTGCTCAAACCCTTGCGGCTGGACCTATTCAAGCTTTACGTGGTGGCGTCTACAAACCTCGTACCTCTCCCTATGCTTTCCAGGGAATGGGAGAGGAAGGACTGGAGATTTTGGCAAGAGTGCGATCGCGTCACGATATCCCAGTGGTCACTGAGGTTATGTCAATTTCCCAAATAGAATTAATTGCGGCTCATACTGATATGCTTCAAGTTGGGAGCCGTAATATGCAGAACTTCGATTTACTTAAAGCTTTAGGACAAGCAGGCAAGCCAATACTCCTCAAACGTGGGTTAGCAGCAACAATAGAAGAATTCGTTATGGCAGCAGAATATATTTTAAGCCACGGAAATCCTGATGTGATATTGTGCGAACGCGGTATCCGCAGTTTCGATAATTACACACGCAATGTGCTGGATTTAGGCGCAGTAGCAGCACTCAAGCAAATCACTCACTTGCCAGTGATTGTAGATCCTTCCCATGCAGTAGGTAAGAGAGAACTGGTAGCACCTGTCACTAGGGCCGCTGTTGCTTGTGGGGCAGATGGATTGATTATTGAGTGTCATCCAGAACCAGAAAAGTCTGTTTCTGACGCACGCCAAGCTCTTTCCTTAGAAGATATGGTGAATTTAGTTCATAGTTTAAAGCCCGTAGCAGCAGCAGTTGGGCGCAACATATCAGAAACCATAGGGGCGGGTTTAAAATCCGCCCCTGTTTGTTTGGTAGCTTAATTGATAACTACGCAAAGAACCCCCGTTGCTCCAAAAAACTGGGGTTCTGGTTTATGCTTAATCACTATTCTCAAGGACGCATTGCTTCTCGACCCACAATAAACAACCCCGTTATACCCAAGCTAACAAACCAAATATATTGATACCAATATTTCCCAATCTGCTGCACTGGGTTGAGTTCTGGATGTAGCGTATTTATGTAAAGTAGCAAAACAACTATCATCAGTGCCCCAAAACCAATGAAGCTTAACCCGACACGAATTCGTGCAGGTTGCAACTCTAAATCGCTAATCTTATCCAAATCAATTTTTGCGAGTACCTTCCAAGAATCTTCAGCAACAGATGAGGCTACTTGTAAGTTTTTTCGAGCTTTTGGCGGTAATACTGGTACTATTGTTGCTACAGTTGAGCGGCGCAATAACGCTTCTGTATCTCGCAGTAATTCCAATGGCTTACGCGTATCTGATGGCGGAGCGAACTCTAGATTTTGCGAAGAAGTTCGGGCAGTGGTTTGGGGTTCAAAGTCCATAGTATACCTCTTCGGTGGAGCAATTAGCGATGTACCACCAAGTCAAGGCTTAATAGATTAGTAAATCTACCATATCACATCAAGACAAAAGCCTGCATAGGCAGGCTTTGCATGAGTAACCCAACAGATGCGTACCTCTACAAGTGCGATCGCTTAGTAATGACTGCCAGATTTACGATGATGAATTGCAGTCACATTGTCAGGTTTGAGTAACTTACCTTTGTCAACAGTTGCATAAACAACCCAGTGGTCACCACATTCCATGCGTTTGTTAACTGAGCATTCAAGATAAGCTAGAGCATCAGCCAAAATCGTACAACCATTGTCCGCACGGTCTGTGATAAAGTCTGCAAAGCGATCTTCTCCTGGCAGAAAAGACTTACGAAAATGCTTCATGTAGTCTACATGATTGTCTTCAGGCATGATATTTAGAGCAAATTTGCCCCCTGGATGCATTAGAGATTCAATTGCCCGATCTTTGGCAATAGCAACAGTGAGACCAGGGGGATTGAAAGTGGCTTGAGAGACCCAAGCTCCAAGCATTCCCGTAGAAACTTCTCCCTGATTTGCTGTGATGACGCAAACTGAACCAACGATACGACCGACAGCTTGTTCCACAGGGGTAGCTGCTGTTTGTGGCAGTCGGACTTTCCTGGCTTTTTTCAAAGATTGTGCAAAATCTGTTCCTGTTTCTTCACAAAGCTTGAGTGTGACATCGTCGGGTTTAAATTTGACTCGCAAAGTCTCAAATCCAAAGCGATACCCGGCATCTCGGAGTTTACTTTCAACTAAGTCAATCGCTTCGCCACTCCAACCATACGAACCAAACACCCCAGCCGTTTTGCTGTTGTTATCCATTGCTAATACAATGCCCAAAGCAGTATGAATAGGTGTAGGCGCATTACCACCTATGGTAGGAGTACCGATAATAAAGCCATCTGCTTTGTCTACAGCAGTACGGATTTCATCGGGTTGAGCAAATTCGCAGTTGATTGATTCTACGGCAACCCCCCCTTTGGTCAGTCCTAGAGCGATCGCTTGGGCTAAAGTTGCTGTGTTTCCATATGCTGATGCATAAAGTAAAGCAACGGTAATTTCACGCTCAGTTTGAGCACGGCTCCATGTCTGATAAGACTTGGTAAGTTCTATTAAGCCGTAGCGAACCAATGGTCCGTGACCAGTCGCATACATTCTTACTGAGAAATCTGATAGTTTCTCCAAAGCTGCTTGTACATGAGTTGCTTGCGGAGCCATCAGACAGTCGTAATAGTACCTTTGGTCATCTTTTAGGACATCCCAGTCTTCATCAAAGACCTCATCACCACAAACATTAGCTCCAAATAGCTTATCTGTATAGAGAATCTGAGTTTGCTGATCGTAGGTACACAATCCTGATGGCCAACGCGGACTGGGGATGGGAATAAACTTTAATTGATGACCTTGGCCTAAATCTAGAGTTTCTTTTCCCCGCATCGTCAAGATTTTTAAATCTTTGTCTGGGAAAGCCGCACGCAAATTTGCTGCACCAGGAAGAGAACAGACAAAAGTGATTTGCGGAGCAAGTTCTAAAAGTGTTTTGAGAGTTGCTAGTCGGCTAGGACTAAAATGACCAAGAATTACATAATCCAACCGTTTTAAGTCTAGGTGCTGCTGCAATACTGGTGGATAAATTGCAGTAAAAGTTTCAGGAGGTGGATCAATAATTGCGATTTTATCGCCTTCAATCAAATAGGAATTGATTGTAGTACCCCGAGCAAGCGCATATTCAATTTCAAATCGCAGACGTGTCCAACTGCGTGCTCTGAATGCTGTAGTGTGTGTGGCAATTTGTAGAACTTGTACGTCGCGAGGATTGGGATTACTCATAGTTGTTGAGTGAAGGGTAAGCAGATAGCTGAATAATTAGTCATTGGTCACTAGATACAAAGGACCACTGACAAACGACTTTAGTAGTAGTTACCTACCTTACGATGACGAACTGCAGTGAGTCCGTTTGGCTTGGAGACTCGACCGTCTTGAACAGTGCAGTATAAAAGCCAGTGGTCACTGCATTCCATGGTGCTGACAACTTCGCATTCCATATATGCGAGAGCATCTGTCAGAATTGGGCAACCATTATGAGCAGTTTGAGTTTTTACACCAGCAAATCTGTCAGCACCAGGATATAAGCGTTTGAGGAAGTGCTTTTTAAGTTCTTGGTAATTGCCTTCTTCTAAAACATTGAGAACAAAGCGATCGCCTTCTTGCATTAAGGAGTCTATTGCGCGATCTTTAGCAATGGCAACAGTAAAGCCTAGGGGTTGTAAACTAGCTTGTGCTACCCAAGAAGCAAGCATTGCACCGTTAACACCACTTTTCTGGGTAGTGATAATGTAGAGTCCACTGCTGATCCGACCCAGTGCTTTCTCCATGTTGACGTCGAGGGACTTGATTTGCTTAATATTGCGCTCACGTACAAGCAATTGTCCCATATCTGTACCAGCTTCTTGAAGAAGCTGATATGTGGCTGCATTAGGAGCTTCTTTCAACCGAACTGCGGGAAAAGCTTCCTTGACACCAAGGTCAATAAATTTTCTACGCAGTAGATCAATAGGTTCATCATCTTCGCCGTAGCACTCAAACAGTCCAATGACCTGCTTGTCTTTAACAATAGCAAGTAATGAACTAATAGCAGCTTGAGCTGCAACGTTAGCACTTGGAGGCATACCGATAATGATGCCAGCCGCTCTACCTGCTAATTCTTGAATTTCTTGGATATCAGCTGTCGTTAAATCGATCATTTCGACGCCTACCCCAGTTTTTTGTACTCCCTGAGCAACTGCAGCAGCAAGGCGATCTGCATAACCATAATCAGTAGCACAATATATAGCAACAACAGTTTCTGCCTTTGCTTGCTTATGGCTCCAATTTTGGTAACACTCTCGCAGAAGCTCAAGGTTATGGTACAGTAAGGGCCCATGTCCATTGGCAATGATTCTAATGTTCCCTAACTCTCCCATTTTTTTCATGGCATTTAACAGGGAACGGGCGTTAGGACCCATCAAGCAATCGTAGTAAAATCTAAAGTCGGCTTCAATTGCTTCTAGGTTATCGTCGAATGTACTATCGCTACAATAGTGCATTCCAAAGGCATCGCAGGTGAACAGAGTTTGAGTTCTACGATCATAGCTGAAGATCGTGTCGGGCCAGTGTAGGTTAGGCGCACTCACAAATTCTATTTCGTGTCCTTGACCTAAATCTACGCGATCGCCACTCTTGACAATTCGCTTAGAAAACGGGTCATGAACTAGATTAATAGTATCAAGTGAACTAGTTGCAAATTCAAGACTGTTTGAATGCGACTCACTATATGCTCTAGGGCTTCATCCCAACAGACGCGTTGAAACGGTTGCGCTAAGGAGTCGAGTACCATGGGATAGTGAAGCCGATCTTGGTCAAGGGGCTGTGTGCTCACGGCTCCTTAGAATTACAAAAATTTTATATGATTTCGATTATTGTATGAAATCCTCAAAGCAGAAGATAAATGCATGTATCATTTATATTTTTTTAATTTAATGATTAGAAAAAGCCACTCCCAAGTTAATAGAAGAGTGGCTGGTGCAGATGTAACTCACTAATAAAGGATTTAATCAACATCTTATCTTTCAATTGTGAAAAACTTGAGTGCTAAATCTAATAACAGTGAGATTTATTCTATTAAGAATCTTCATTTTTGGCAGCATTAGCTAGAGCTAATGTAAATATTGTCATAAAGGCACCAAGAATGAAGGCAATAATGAAAATTAACATCATCTATTCTCCTATAAATTAGAAAATATTTTTATGTTCGTATTACAAGATTTTATTAATTCAATATATTTTATATTTTAAACAGTGAATATCTTAGCAAATATATTGCTTTGAAAAAATGCCTTATTTTTAAGAATGAATATGCTATTTTTATATTTATAAAGAAACATATTCATTGGTTTAATGGGTATCGCCATTACTATGAATAAGATAATTGAGTTCCATCTCTAGCCATCGTTCAAAAAGCTGAGTCAAAACATCTTGATAGCTTTGAGTATTTAATTCTGCCGGGATAAATTCTTCAATCATGAGAAGATTATTTCCTTCATGGGTTTGGAATGGACCAATCACTTGTCCTGGTGTTGCACTAAATATAGCCATTGCTATATTTGGTTGTAAGTTCCAACGATAAACTTTTCCTTCATAACCACACTGATGTCTACGTTTTTCATCAATATCATAAAGATGAGCCGCCTCATAAAAGCTGATTTCATTGGCTTGAATTTGATATAAAATCTGCTGAGCTAGCTCTACAGAGGGAACAACTATTTTGTAAATTACAGCTTGATCAAAATCACTAGCATTCAAATTAAAAAACATCTCTACACTTAGAGCAAATAAATGATTAGCTAATTTCTTGGCTAGAAGGTGATTACGAATATTAGCTTGCCAATCTTCTAAATCTATTACTTGTTCTTCTAACCAAGTATAAAAATCAGTATCTTCTAGAGATATTTCATCTCGGAATAGACGATCTTCTTCTGTCTGAATCTCATTTAGAGTAACTGTAATTCCTTGCTCCCAAGCAGTTCTTTCAGTAATTTTTTGATACAAAATTTTTTGACAAATTTTCTTTATCTGCATACTTTCTCGAAGAAAGCAAATTATTTCACTCACTTCTATATTTATACCAAAATAATTAATTGCATAATGTGTGTTATTCATAAAACAGTAGTTATAAGACATGGACAATATAGTTAAAATCCTTACTCATCCAATACCAATTCAAAATATACCCTTTGCGCATGCTACACGTTAGCGCTGCTCCTCTTTTTGAAGTACAGAATTAGAAATTAAGAAAGCTCGAGTTAACAAAGGTTCCTGAATTTAGATCTGTTACTGAATTCTAGAGAATTGGTATAAGGAGGATCTGTAGCAATTTCAAATCATTTATGCGACTATAGGAATATAGTCTGAAAGTAGTGTTGATGACTAAGACGCAAGTGCAGTCATATGAATGCGATTGTGTAAGAATTTACCAAGAATCAAGCGTGCTACGGGAGTAAAAATGCTACTGTGAGAGGCTCTAAACTTCATGAATAAGGTGTTTTTTCAAGAATCCTTTAGGATTGCTATATTGTATGTCTGTGTTTTAACTCTTTGCGATACTGCAGTTTACAATTGAACTTAGGGTAATCCGAGGGCCTTACCTATCTGTAGTGGACCAAATTTAAAGCTATCTTTACCGTGATTAATTGTAAAACCTAAAGTGAATTGCGAGGAATTAAAACCGCTTTTTTGGGTGGAAATTATATCATGTGGTAAGCTAACTTTAGAGTCACCAAAAGAATTAGTGTTTGTTGCCTGTAATAAAAAACCTCCAAGAATATCATCCAATTTTAAGCCGCCAGATACGGATTCTTGTTCTAGCTCAGATAAATTTAGAAACAGTTCAGAATCATTTATTTTGATGTTATCAATCATAATTTCACTCTTTGTGAGGTAAAAAGAACTTTAAATGTTCGCCGTGCTTAGAGCGTAAATCTGATAGAGAACCTTGTAATTTCAACTGACCTTGATCTAGAAGTACAACCCAATCTGCTCGTTCGAGTACGCTATAGCGGTGGGTAATAGTAATTGTTGTTTTGCCTTTACGAGATTTTAACAACTGCTCTAGTACGTAATATTCACTTACTGGATCAAGTCCAGATGTGGCTTCATCTAAGATCAATATGGGTGGGTCGTTGACAATTGCTCTGGCGATCGCTAATCGTTGTCGTTGTCCTCCAGACAAATTCGCACCAAATTCTCCCAATACACTTTGATATTTGTTGGGGAGTTCACTAATGAAGCTATCAGCATCAACAATCTGACAAGCTTTGACAATCTGCTCAAAGGAAGCTTGGGGATTACCCAAACGAAAGTTTTCCACTATTGAACGACTCCAAAAATGAGGTTCTTGAGGTACAAGTACCACTTGCTGTCGCAGGCAATCGAGAGCCAAATCTTGCAAATTATACATGCCTACACGAATATTTCCAGACTGTGGCTGATATAAGCCTGCTATTAGCTTTGCTAAGGTGCTTTTCCCACAACCTGATTCGCCAATTAAAGCAGTAACTTTTCCTCCTGGGATAGTGACAGAAAAGTTTTCTAATAAGTCAACTCTGCCAGCATGGTGAAAGTAAAGACGGTTACAACAGATATCAGCATCACTGGGAATAGAAGCAACAGGCTTTTTGTCATCATCAACGGATTCTGGTGTGGCATCAATAACGTCTAAAAGACGACTAACTGCTGTTTGAGCACGAAAATATTTATCCGTCAAACCAACCAAGGAAGCAATTAAACCCACAACATTAACCTGCATGGCATTAAATGCCAGCATTTGACCAATACTTAATTCTTTATTTATCACCAGGAAACTACCAAGTGTGAGTAATATAATGCTGCCAGTCTTAGAAATAAAATCAACAAAAGAGCCATTGATCATGCTGATTTTGATAGTGCTGAAAGTTAAATTAGCCAGACGACCAAAACGGCTCTGAAATTCATCCCAAAATTGGGGAGCAGCAGTTGTAGTTTTAATTACCATTGCGCCTTTAAAAGTTTCGACTAAAACGCCTTGGGTTTCTGCTGACAAGATCAAAAGACTACGAGTCTTGCGCTGTAGAGTTGGTAAAAAAGGTAAAGTTGACAGAATTATAATTGTTGTGATTGTTAACACTGCTATTGTTAGCTTCCAACTGTAAAATAGCATGAAACCAAAAGAAACCAATGCGATAAAAATCTGGCTAGGGAGATGGGCCACAAACTGAGCAACTAACTGATTAATTTCAGTGATATCTCTGAGTCGGCTTGTGATTTCACCACTACGACGAGTTTCAAAGTAATTTAAGGGTAGGTGAAGAAGTTTGCGCCCAAATTCTAGAACAAGCCCTAACTGCAACCTTTGGCCAAAATGAGTCAGCATTAGGGTCTGTATTATTTGCATAATATTGCTAAATATGGCCATAGCCATAACAGCAACTACCACCACCGTCAGTAAAGAAATGTCTCCCCGCACAAGCACATCATCAGTGAGAATTTGAATCAAAAATGGGCTAGCTAGTGAGAGTACGCCCAAGATAATATTGATCAACAGTGCTTCAAAAAGGAGTCTGCGATAAGGCAAAATCCGCTTTAAAAAGCGTTCAAAGCCTTCCTCTACCTGTTCTTCCTCTTGCTTGTTAAAGCGCTCTGGATCTGGAATCAGCAAGAGCATGATCCCATTCCAATCTTTTTGTAATTCCCGTTTACTAAGGTACTGAACACCAATAGCTGGATCAGCAATAACATACTGCTTACCTTGCTGCCCGTATAAAACAACCCAATGATTACCTTTCCAATGAATAATTGCTGGTAGAGGCACTTCATGAATTCTGTCTATGGCTTCTTGAGAAGCTTGAACTGAGCGAGCATTGAAACCTAGAAATTCAGCACCACGCCTCATACCTAACAGAGTTGTTCCTAGCTGACCGGTTCCTACAGCTGTGCGGCTGCGATTGATACTCAAAAATCGCCCATAGTGCCTACAAATTGTTGCTAGGCACGCTGCTCCACAATCTTCCTCACTTGACTGTAAGATGCATTTATATTTTTTGTTAATTAGATTCATCATGGCTGCATCAATTAGAGACCTGAGATATGGGATGAGTCAGTTAGTTGTGATCCTTTTTTCACATATCAGAGAGTAATCTGGCCTTGCGGAGAATGAAATGTAGTACGGATTCCTGGCGCGAAATGATATCAGCTCTACCTTCCATACCTGCTTGTAGCTGACATGAATGATCTCCATCTCCTACAAATGATGTTTTGGGTTGAATTGTCACTTCATAGGAGCCTGATAATAAAGATTTGCCCCCTGCACTGTTAGATGCTGCAACCACATCTGGTGCTACTGTTTTCACAGTTCCTGCAAGAATGCCATAGTCGGGATAGGGACAAGCAGAAACCCGCATCTGAACTTGTTGTCCGGGCTTAACCTTGTTAATATCTGCTTCTGGAATATAGGCTTTGACAACAAGGGAAGCATGACTTGGGGCAATCTGTGCGATCATACTTCCTGCTCCCACCACTTGACCAGAATTACGTAAATCTAATTTGAGGATGGTGCCATCAATTGGAGCAACAATAAACACTTTAGATAACTCCCGCTCTATTTGTTGCAGTGCTTCCTTATCTTGGTTGATTTGATTTTGAACTCCAAACAAAGTGCTTAGCAGGTTTTTTCGTTCTTTTTGCAAGGCAGCAAGGTTTGAGACTCCTCGTGCTTGTTCTTCGGCGATTCGCTCCATAGCCATTGTTACCTCTGCATTAGTAGGATTGAGGTTAACTTGAGCTTGTTGAAGATTAGCCATTGCCATGCGGAAGGCTTGTTGTTTCTCGCTAACTTGTAACTTAGCGATCGCGCCAGTATTAGCCAACTGCTGATATCGTTGCATTTCTTCCTTTGCTAAATCTAGAGATGCCTTTGCTCCTTGTACTTGTGCTGTTGCTATCTGTTGTTTGTTTTGATAGCTCCTTTCTTGAAAAACAAGTGCAGCTTGTGCTGAGGCTATAGAGCGGTTGATAAAATTATTTTCAGCCTTTATCTGACTGTCCAAGGATTGAATCTGAGCTTTCAGTTGTTGAAGTTGTAAGTAGCTGTGCTTAATATTACCTTGCAGTTGAAACTTTTTAGTTTGCAACTGAGAATCATCAATCTTAGCAATGTGCTCGCCTTTTTTAACAACTTGATTTTCTTTGACTGAAATACTTTTAACTGTGCCTTCAGTTGCTGCCTGTACAATTCGTAATTCTCCTGTGGGACGAATATTTGCAGGTACTTTGACTGTGACATTGTAGTTTAGTGTAGCAGCTAACGTAACTGCTGTGCTAAAGGTAATAACTATAGCTCCAGCGCCTACAGTTGTCCAAGAATTAATAGCTGGAAGAAACTCATCATTCTGAAGAATAGAAAGAGATTCTGAATTGATATCACTTACCATTTTTTTAAGGACCTAACTTCAGTAACATTGGTTTTAGAGCTAGATAAACAGTTCAAATAATAATTAAAGAGAAGTAAGAAAATAATGAAATAAATTACTAGTTCATTAAAAAATACGAAGTTTTTATTCATTTTCTTGACAGAGCAACTATAAATTTATAGAAATTCACTTCAGTCTTAATAAGATTATTTTGCTAATTCTAATATTAGGAACAGCAAGGCAAGATTTTTAACTTGCCAGATTAGCAATGTCTGCTGCACTCAAAGCTATTTGGTTAGCCAGAGAATCTATTTCTTTTGGAATGGCATATCCAATTGCCCCTGAACCCTGAGGTCCAGCATAAACAGCCGAGTATACTGGCAAGGATCTGAGAATATATTTAGCCAAATTGGAAACAGAGCCAAGCGTTGGACCACCACCATTAATGGTTTGTTGTTGCTCATTAGATAACTCCACAAACAACTCGAACTTGATGTTGTTGTGTAACATTGTTGGCAACCTCTTCTAGCTTAGTTTATTATTCTTACTGTACATTCAGTAAATAAAGAAAAGAGAAATTCAATTGATATCTTATTAATTAAGATAAACAATGATTTTACTGAAAACTATAGCGTTTTTACCCATTTAATTACGTAATTTATTGAGATTATGTAAAAAATCAAAAAATTAATTATATATAGATATCATTCCTAGATGAGTTGTAAAATCAAAAGTCTCAAAAACCCAGTTCTTTAGAGAAATTGGGTTTCTCATTTTTCACAAATGATTTAGGATTGCTATACAACAAATTCCCAATTTTAGAGATTACAATTTGGTAGTAAAAAAATGCAACTATACACAGTTACTACTTTTATACTCTCTCTATACAAAAAACATTTTCTTAACTTAAGAAGCTTCTTCTAACTCAGTTTTTAAACTTATTTCTTATCAAAATAAATCTCACTTTTAACACAAAGATTCACAACCCTTCTAAGTAAGCGTTTTAGAATTGTTGCTTTCGAGGATATTCCCAATAGATGGAAAAAACAGAATGTTCCTTAGAAGCAGGCGCACTGGCGGCACACCACCTGCTACGAATGAAAGAAACACGAGATATTTTAATGAACTCTTATTTTACAAGTATTTTGGCTTATATTTCTTGAAAGAGTGTTAAGGAGAAATATCAATCAATCAAATTGTGCTTGATAGCAATGCGGACAAGTTCTAGTCTGTTACTGGTTCCTGTTTTACCCAATAAGTTACTGACATGCTTTTCCACAGTTCGACGACTGAGATACAAGCAAGCAGCAATTTGGGAATTTGACTTGCCTTCTGCCAACAACTTTAGAACAGCTTTTTCTCTACGAGTTAGAAAGAGTTGATGTATGGGATCTGATTCAATTGTAGATTGTTGATTGTCTAAAGAAATCTGGGATGTTCCATTTAATGAAGGATTTTGATTTTCATAATTTTGCTGTTGCATTCCTAGATGCCACTGCCACAGAATTGTTTGCGATCGCTCCAGTAGATTCCGGATCACGGCATATAATTCATTTAATTCAAACGGTTTAGCTAAACACGCATCGCCCCCTAACTGATACCCTCGAATTCGCTTTTCTGCATTTAGTCTTGTTGTCAGAAATATTATAGGTAATATACGGAACTTTGGGTGCTGACGTACCCAGCGAATTAGTTTATAGTTATCTAACTGAAGTATATTGATATCAGTTACAATCAAGTTAGGGTGATATTCTTCAATCATCTTCAGTGCCTCTTTCGCATCCCCAGCAGTAATAACTGAGTAACCAAACTCTTCTAGAGAAGAGCGAGCCTCATGAAGAATTGCTGGATCGTCATCGACAACAAGAATTAGTAATGACATAAGGTACAAATACTTTCTGGCTAATTTGGCATTGCTAATTATGAAATAATGAAAGACAGAAATTGGAGCCTAGAGCCATAAAATTTTCAATTTAGCCTAATCACGTTGTTTATTAGATATATCAACTACTTGAAACTCTTAGAATGATTAAATTTCCTATTTGATTGCTATATATGCTAAAAAGTACAAAAAATGCTCGTATTAGCCTAATCATTTTTTATTGTATTGAAAATCAGAAAATTTCTTTCTGGCTTCTTTAAAAATCATTAATGAGAACTACTTGAAGAACTAATTTCATTACGGAAATAGAATTGACAGAAAGCACCGTTGGCTTCGTCTCGTCGGAGGTAGCAGTAGGTCTTTTGTCACGTGAAGTTCGCTCTTGTATAACGCTCCCAAGAGCGTGTGGAGACTAATATTGCCATGCTACAATGCTGCCATTTGAGCTTGTGTTTTCGATGCGTCTTCACAAACTGAGCAAAATGCTACCAATCTTTAATTTTTTAGCTGTTTGATGTGGACGATTCGAGTTTGCCTGATAGTTTCCTGTTTGTGCCTGTCGCTGAGGAGCGCTACAGGTTGATAACATTACAGCTAAATGACCATTAAAGTGCAGGTCGTAACTGTAAAGTTTTGGTATCAACTAGATGAGGATTATGGAATCTGGCTTTCACTATAGATAAAAAACTGTCTTTTAAGCTATTTCATAAGATAGCCAATAGTTTTGTTTAATTCTATAGCAAAATTACGCAGTTCATTACGTAAAAATTTTGGGTAATTACCATTAATATGACAGTTTGCTATTGCCAGGGATACAGTTCTTTGAGAGGAATACACAGCTATGCTTTAAGGTAGATTCTACTTTCTGAAATGATGTATTTGCTGTCTTATTGGAATACAGAATAAGACAACAATTGTCTTGCCAATGAGTAGTCGCTAGCAAGAACAGGTTATAAATTCTGTCTACCATTGCCTATGAGGCTTAAATAGACCATATATTAAATCCCAAAATCTCAGATCCAGTTCGGTTTCTAGATTTTGATGTAACATGATCAAGATCCTTCAAAAAGGTTTAATAGAGACGAAACAAGAGCTAAACACTCTTGAATAGTCCAGTGTCTGACTCTCCCTATGTTCGATTATTACAATAAACTTAATTATTGTTTAGTCGGATAACTTCGGTAATTAAGTCGGAAAAAGTCCTCTTTGAAGAAGAACAGAATGATAAATTTTAATCAAATATCCTAAAATATGGGAAATTTTATAAATAAAATTTTATAGAGTTAAACAACTAGTCTCTAGTCGCGATTATATATTCAGTTCCCCGAAATTGTCAAAGAGAGTCTAGAGTCCTTGGCTAAAGGATGGCTGTCCAGCTTTGAAGACTAGACTACTTGGAACACAAGTCTGTCCTTATTGTTAATACACTCAAGGTCCTGAGATTTAGAATCCCTGACTTCTGCCGTTTGGTAAGGTGGGGAGAATATCAACCTGTAATATTGACTTTAGCTTCTATCATTGTGTGACTAGAGTTTAAAAATAAGTCCTAGTATTGCCGAAGAAGTTCTGGTAGTTCTCAGAAAAGCTATAAGCCTAGTCCGTCCTAGTGGGTTAATACAGGTAGTTTCCTCAAAGTATTTATTCATACAGGGATAAGGAGTATTGCATAGAATGAGATGATTAACAATCACAAGAATTGAAGACAAGATTTTATGTTGAGTCTGTTTTCGATCTACTAGCAGTAGGGTATTACCTAAGAATATAGGTATTTTTTTGGGTAAAAATTCTATAGAAACTAATCAAACAAATAGCTATCGTCATTATTAGTTGAATATTTAATTCACGACTGAATTATCAATTAAATATTCAGCTGCTAAAGCTCTATTGTTGGGCGCATCCCGATTTGGCAGATTTATTTTGTAGTGCGAGCGTCTCGCTCGCATAACATATTTATCGAGCAAGACGTGAGTGCAAAGCACACGCTTCGCGAACGCACTACTTATTCCATCTAGAGAATGCTCCCCTATTGTTACCCAACAGAGGTCCTCAAATATGTTACAAGGCAACATCCAATCTGAGTTGTTTGTGGAGTTATCTAACAAGCAACAGCAATTTGTGGCTGGTGGTGGTCCCACATTAGGTATTGTAAGTGATGCAACTGAGTACGTCGCAAATACTGCACCGACAACTTCAATTGCTGGCGCTAGTCCTATAGGTGGTACCTCAAATGGAGCTGCTCTTCCTGGTGAAATCGACTCCTATGGTGGTCAAACATCATTAGGTGCTTCTGGTGTTCCTGGTTTGGCAATTCCTGCAGCTCTTACCTTCCCTAGTATCGCTGGTCCTAGAACTGCTGCTTTAACACAGCCTGCTCAAAGGTCTACCGGTCTCGGTCTTCCTGCTATTCCTGGCGTTGGACCTTTGCCTGGTCTTCCTGCCGTTTAACGTATCTCTCAAGAGTACAGGGAGTTCTTAACAGTAAGATGTGTTTCTTTCATGTGTACTAACGCTGTTTTAGCGCTAGTTAAAAGCTAACATCTTGCACCATATTGCTATCTCAACAATCCTAGATCATTCGTGAGAAACGAGAGTCCTGGTTTCTCCAAGGAACCGGGATTCTGAAACTTTTAATTTTTACAACTTCAACTTCTACACGGATTGCTATAGCCGTGTGTTTCCTCTTCGTTAAAGTCCTTAAATTACGGAAAATCGATTCATGATTGAAGTTCAACAACAAGAATATGATGTGGTTATCATGGGAGCAGGATTTGGTGGTGTTTGCCAGGCTCGGCACTTGTTACTCACTATTCCAAATATTCGCGTTGCTTTGATTGATCCTCGTGGGGAAGAAAGAACAGATAAAGATCTTAAAATCGGTGAATCGACTGTCGAAATGGCTGCACTTTTTATTTGCAAGGATTTAGGCCTCCAAGACTACATGATCGAAAATCATCCACCAAAGTTTGGATTGAGTTTTCATTGGCCTAAAGATCCATTAAAAACAGATAGCATTAATGACTACTATCATATTTGGTCTAATCGCCAACCCTCTATTCTCACATTTCAAATGAATCGTGCTAAGTTTGAGCGCAATATACTTGAGATGAATACAAAGATGGGGGCTATCTTTTATAAAGGTCGTGTTATTGATCTGGATTTAACCCCAGGTGATGCCATTAAAACTATTAATGTTAAGGTTGGTGAGCAGTACATCAATCTTAAGGCTAAACATGTTATAGATGCAGCTGGTAGTAGTTTCATTATTGGTAAGAAGACAAATAATCTTTTATTTAAACCAGCAGAACTTTTTGGTGTGGATAATGGCTCAGCTTGGGTACGCGTTAAAAACGTAGATCGCGCAATATTCAATAATTTTTATTCTCCTTATGGAGGTACTTGTAGCCGTTATTATGTTACTAACCATTGGTTTGGTCACGGACATTGGCTATGGATGATTCCAACTGAAATAGAATCAATGGAGTTATCAATTGGTGCTATGTTCCATCGTGATGTGATTCCTGATGACTTAATCAATACAAAGCAGAAGTTCTATTCATTTTTAGAAAAAAATCATAACATCCTATATCAGATTGTTAACAGTAGTGACGGAGTGGACTTCCACTATCGACCAAGAGTTGCACGTATGAGCAAAACTCTATTCTCCAAAGACAACTGGTATGTTATTGGTGATGCTGCTTATATATTCGATGCTTTCTATTCTACAGGAACATCAATGACATGTGTTGCAATTGAAAGTGTGACAGAAATCATCCGTGCCAAATTAGCAGGTGAAGCTAACGCAGAAGAAAAAAGAACTGCCTACAATAACTTCAACCTGAGGTTTGCCCGAATTATTAATCAAACAGTTAGCCATCATGCCAAACAACTTGGTCACGCTAGTGTCATGAGTTGGCGGATCTATTATGAGTATATGGTTTGGTTTGGCATATTCTTACCGATGTATATCGGTAAATGGCATATGGATTTGGATTACATTAAAAAATTTATTGCCTCTGCAGATTCTATTCAGAAATTTGTTGATGAGCTCCATAACCAATTTACTCAAGTCGTAGAACAGGGAAAAAACATTGGGTTAATGGATTGTTTTCGAGCAGATCAACTTTTCTGGGGCTACCATACTCTCACTCACTTTGATGACTTTCTAGAAAATACTAAATATGAATCTAAGCGCAGCAATCTCTATAAAAGCGTGAAATACACATATCTGTTCCAAATCATATGGTATAACCGCTTTCGTTGGAAAGCTTTTGGTCTGCCTGGTTTATTAGCACCTAAATACTTCTATCACTTGTTGCAATGGGCAGTAAGGTTAACTGAAGTAACAGTCGCTGAATTTATTTATTATCTACAGACAAAGAACTTGCCTGATAACACTCTAATTGAGAAGATGCGTCAGGAATTCAAGAATTATCAATATCGTCCAGAATTACAGCAATGGTGGCATAAGACATAAGCTGAGTTTTTTCATCGGAAGCATCCCCTACATGGAATCATCTGCCAAATCAAGATGCTCCCTTTTCATCTCTTGGTCAATGACAACAATTTTTAACAGAGGTTCTCATCTATGTTACCTGATAATATACAATCTGAGTTGTTCGTAGAATTATCTAATAAACAACAACAATTTATTGCTGGTGGTTCTCCATTCAGCATTGCTAGCAATTTGTCTCAGTACTTCGTTAGTGCTTTTCCAGCATTTTCGAATTCCATTGCTACTCCGGCAGGTCTGGTTTCAAAATCGTTCGCTCTACCAGCGCAATTTGGTGCCTTTGGAGGTCAAATAGCTATTGCGGGAGTTCCGCCAATTCCTACTCCTCCTTTTCCTCCTTTGCCTATTATTATTCCCTAACTCAAAAAACTTGAACAGTAAAACTAGCTAGAGAAGCACACTCTCTAGAGGTGTTGAGATTGCAGCGAAAAGAAGTTGTTTCATAGAGTCTTTCCGTTTAATACATCGTAGGGTATCGTAAGTCTAAATCGTTTGTAAATATTCAGAAACCCAGTTTCTTAAAGAAACTGGGTTTCTGAATATGGCCTATTTGCTATTCAAATAGGATTGTTATAGTTTCTAAACATATAAAATAAGGTCCAATAATTAAACGGAATAATCATGAAGAAGAGGTGGTTCCTGACGGCAATTGCCTCTTTCTTATAAAGTATCCATAATTATCCCTAATATTTTTGTTTAGAATCTAACTAATAGTTTTTCGTAGACCAGAAAAAACTACTTTTAGAATAAATCAACATAATATAAATTCAGGATATTACTTAAAAAAATACTTATTTTTTTATAGTAGTTTTTCCCTAGAAAATAACAATATAAATATTTATCGTAATTATTAGTTGAATATTTAATTCCCGACTGCATTATAAATTGAATATTCAACTGCTAAAGCTCAATTGTAACCCAACAGAACAGAGGTTCTCAAATATGTTACACGACAACATGCAATCAGAGTTGTTTGTGGAGTTATCTAATAAGCAACAGCAATTTGTGGCAGGTGGCGGTCCCACACTGGGTATTGTGAGTGATGCAACTGAGTACGTCGCAAATACTGCACCGACATCCTCAGGTGCCGCTGCTGGTCCTATAGGTGCTACCTCAAATGGATTTGCGCTTCCTGGTGAAATCGACTCCTATGGTGGTCAAACATCATT
>JAJPJF010000448.1 GCA_021324415.1 Nostocales cyanobacterium Centralia_MAG_434 | reverse complement strand
CAAGGATTAAATGAATCCGAGTATCAAGTTACTTGCATTCGCTTTGCTCCTAATGACCCATCGCAAAATCCTGTAGAGGACATCTGGTTGTACGCTAAAAACTTTATTCGAGAGTTTTATCACTTATGCAAATCATTTTCTCATATCAAAAGATTATTTGAACTTGTAACTCATCATCAAGTTTTTGACTTTCTGAAAATATTTATGTATGGCTCATTTTTTTCACAACTCATTTAGGATCGCTATATACTATTAAGCTCTAGGTATCGTGCTGAATAACTTTAGCCTAACATTCTTAGAGAGAGTTGATTCAAAAAGCCTACTCTTCAAATAAGCTAATATGCCAACTAACTTACCGAAAGCTACTTGAGGTTTGATAGGCACTAAGATTAGAGCATAACTAAAGAGTCGTATTAAACGCACACTAAGCAATAGCTTATTAGTATATCTCTCTAATGTGAATAAATAACTATATGTACTATGTTTTATTTTTCGGAAAACATATCTATTTGTGATTGAGGAAGGCTGATGAAACACTCCAAATTGTTTTGTTACTGCAACTAAATGCCCTTTATTTGCATAACGTCTGCAAAAGTCAAAATCTTCATAGTAGAGAAAGTACGCATGGTCAAATTCTGGAATATCACAAAAGTTGCAAAGATTAATAATCAAGCTACATCCTGAAACCCAATCGCAAGTGACATAATCTGCAGTTGTAGTTGTTAATAAGTCTTGAATTGCAATTGCTCCAGTCCTAGGAATGAAGCGACCACCAGCAAACCAAAGTTCTCCACTAGGAGTATGAATAATTGTGCCAAGAATTGAAATTTCTGGATGTAGTTTAAAGAATGAGTTAACTTTAGTTAAAGTATTATCCACCAAATAAGCATCTGGATTTAAAATCCAGACAATTGCTTGAGAATTTTCATTATAGATTAACTTTAATCCTAAGTTACAAGCATGACCAAAGCCAAGATTGCATTGAGCATCAAAAACTAAGACAGAACTACTGTGGAGAGAGTGTATAGTATGGTCATCAGGAGAATTATTGATGATCACTACTTTATACTCAAAATTCTTGTTGGCTGGCAAAGAATTAATTAATTTCTCAACAAGAGGAGTGGAATGATAATTAACTATTAGAAAGTAAATCACATGAGTTCAACTTGACAGTCATCACCAATAAGAAATCGCAAGGCTTTAGGACGGCGAGATGCAACAGTCAACTGTGCTCTTTGCCCAATGACGCTATCAATAATACGATCATGAATCCCCGCTATTTTAGCACCTTCTAAAATAACACTATGTTCTAAATCAGAATCGAGCAGTGTTGTGTTATCTGCAATACTGCTATAGGGTCCGATGAAGCAGTTTTCTAAAAAACAATTGCTGCCAATGATGACAGGACCTCGAATTGTGCAATTTATGACCTTAGAACCAGAACCAATTTGGACGCGCCCAATAATTTTACTTTCAACATCTATCTCTCCAAGAACTAATGGCTTCAAGTAAGTATCAAGAATTAGGCGATTAGCTTCTAGCAGGTCATCTTTTTTTCCAGTATCCAACCACCAACCTTCTATTTCACAAGCTACAACTTGCTTTTTGTTGTCAATTAAGTATTGAATAGCATCAGTAATTTCTAGTTCACCTCTTGCAGAAGGTGTAATGTAGGCGATCGCCTCATGAATAACTTGAGAAAAAAAGTAAACACCCACAAGTGCAAGATTTGAAGGTGGAACTTTTGGTTTTTCGATTAACTGTAAGACTTGTCCTTTCTCATCTACTTTAGCAACACCAAAAGCACAAGGATTGGCCACTTGACGCAGAAGAATTAAAGCATCATGCTGTTGTTGAATAAACTGTTTAAGAAAGTAACTCAAGTCACCTTGTTGAATTAAGTTGTCACCCAAATACATGACAAAAGGAGAATCCTTTAAAAAGGGATGGGCGACTTGAACAGCATGAGCCAGTCCTGCTGGCTTGTCTTGTAAAATGTATGTAATTTCGGCTCCAAAACGTTCTCCCTGACCCGTTTTTATCTTAACTTCTCGACCCGTTTCTGGGCTGATCACAATGCCTATATCTGTGATTCCAGCGGCAACCATTTCTTCAATGCCATACCACAAAATTGGTTTATTAGCAACTGGCACAAGTTGTTTCGCCCCAGTGTAAGTGAGGGGACGTAAACGTGTACCTTTGCCGCCAGCAAGAATCAGAGCTTTCATAGTGTTCCATATTGACTCTTTTGGTTCAGTGTATGGGTTCATGCGGTATGTGGATTCCAAAACTTAGGAATTTAGCAGCTTCGTAACGAGCATAGGGAACAAACGTCTTTTCGTCACTGAGTTTCAGTTTTAACTCATTGTGTAAAAACGTGGCGATTTTCTGTTTGACATCCAACACTTCGGATTTTGAGCCTACCAACCCCTATGGAAACTATCATATCAGTATAGTTTGTGTACCAAAAACGACTAAGTTACATCCATTGGGGTTGTATGACAGAGTAAGCTGCATTTGTTGGTTCAGTTTCCATGCTTCCGATAACTTCCCCACTTTGCATAATTTTGACGCAGTTAAAGTTAATTCCCTATATGGTGGTTAAGAACTCCGTCGTCAACTGCGTGTGCGCTGGTGTTAATTCTTGTTCGACGTATTTGTCTAGTTTGTCAAGTAGCCAATTGGAAAGAATTGAGCTTACAACTACACCTTGCGGAATTTGGCTGCAAGCGTAAAGATGTTTCCAATTTCCCTAGTACCCTGCATCCAGCAGTTCCTTAGTTAGTCAAATAAAGCGATTGCTGTAGATTTTATCTTGTAATGGTCTATTTTGTCAAAACATGCGCTTATATCTCCTTGGAGCAACCAGTTTCTAGCTCAAGCTCAACATTTTGGTTAATTGCCTTGCAGGCAATGTGACACGCACATTGTGTTCTTTTGCCAGAGTTATCCCGGCAACTGCTTCATACGTTGTACCTGAGTAAGAAATTTGGCAAAATTGCCACTTTTCTTATCCTTATTTTTGCATGCAAATAAAGTGTTTATACAGGCATGTTCTTGACTTTAGGTAATCTTCACAGTTTTAGAGCCGCACTACAGGCGTCATCCGTTCGCGCAGTGTATTTGAGATTTTTTTCAACTACTGACATCTAAGAACAAACCACTCCTTTAACATCTGCCTTAATGCTTTTCGCCAATGAGGCGGATTTTTGCCCAAAAATGCCGATATTTTGGAACACGAGAGAACAGAATAGTTAGGGCGACGGGCAGGTGTTGGATATTCGCTAGTCGTGATTGGAATGACTTGCTGAACCTTGAGGGGAAAGCCTAGTTGTTGAGCTTCTTCAAAGATGGTAACAGCAAAGTCGTACCAACTAGAAACGCCACTATTGGTGTAGTGGTAGATACCAACAATTTCTGAGTTAAGGTGAGGGATGATCTGGGCGATCGCTTCTGCAATATCTCTTGCCCAAGTGGGACTGCCAATTTGATCAGCAACAACTCGGATTTCTTCTTGTTCTGCTCCTAGTCGTAACATGGTTTTTACGAAGTTACTTTTGCCAAACGAGCCATAAACCCAAGCAGTACGAAGGATAAGGTGATTGGTACAAGACTGCTGAATTGCTTGTTCTCCTAAAAGTTTGGTTTTACCGTACACATTGAGGGGATTAGTTGTATCAGTTTCTTGATAGGGACGACAGTTATTGCCATCAAAAACATAATCAGTAGAAAGGTGAATGAGAAAAGCCCCAAGTTTTTCGGTTTCTTCGGCAAGAATTCCTGGTGCTATGGCATTGATAGCTTTTGCTTGTTCTGGTTCGCTTTCAGCTTTATCAACAGCAGTATAAGCAGCAGCATTGATGATAATCTGAGGTTGCTTTTCTCGAATAACGCTTCGGAGGGTGTGAGGTTGGGTGAGATCTAATGTTGGACGTGCAATGGTGATGAGATTTTTACATGGTTCAAGACTTCGCACAAGTTCTTTACCCACTTGACCATTACTACCAATGAGCAGAATTGGTTTATTCACAAGAAGACTTCAGCCATTTTAAACGGTTTACCTCTTGAGTCTTTAGCAGATAAAATTGGTGCTGATGTAAGATGCCAGGCTATTGATAAGTCTTTATCGTTCCAAATAATACAGCGTTCATACTGTGGAGCGTAGTACTCTGTCGTTTTGTAAATCACTTCAGCTGTTTCTGAAAGTACGATAAAGCCATGTGCAAAACCGGGGGGTATCCATATTTGGCGTTTATTCAGGGCACTTAGTTCGTACCCAACCCATTGACCAAAGGTAGGCGAGCTTTTCCGAAGATCTACAGCTACATCAAAGATAGCCCCAACGATGACATGGATCAGTTTACCCTGTGGTTTTTTGATTTGGTAGTGCAAACCTCGCAAGACATTTTGCTTGGAGTAGGAGTGGTTATCTTGCACGAAGTTAGTTAGCAAGCCTGTTTTCTCAAGAAATTTTTTGTGATTATATGCTTCAAAGAAAAAACCACGCTCATCTTGAAAAACATGGGGTTCGATGAGCATCACATCAGGGATTTCTGTAAAGGTGATATTCATTAAATTTCTCAATAATGCCTTTGTCCTGCAATACATTGTCGTATTGTCTCACTTAGGCAGTTTAATAGCCTTGATAAAACCATGAAGTTGGGCGAGTTCTCATTTAGGGCATTGCTCTCTGTGTTAGCCACCTTGCCTGGTCATACCTCTGCGTCTAGAAGGGCTACAATAGTCGAATGTCTTTACCCAACACTCAAAGGCTGCTCCCAATTATATTGTTATTTAATTCTTACTAACCGCATTATAGCCTTCAAAAAATGCATCTCAGGCAGAAGTTGAACTTTTTGGCATTTTTGACAAACATTTTGGCGGAACGCAGTTATTATCGTTTGAATATTTGGATTCAACCCGCACAAACTTATTATAGTAATACCTTCGTATTAAATGAACCCAGAAAACTCCGAAACTTACATAAATCATCCAACCTGGGGCTTGCTCTACAGAATATGTATAGTGGATGACACTCAGGAATTGTTCACTACACTTTATGCTCAACGCTTGTTCTTTTTAGTAGCACATGATACTAAAGGGTTGAAATTTCAGCCGATAGGTCGTACTGAAGCAAGAATGATGCTGGAAAATCGCCTACGTAATTTGCGCCGCAGTGGACAGTCTCAGGAGTACGATCAGCTTCAGAGTGTTTTCCAACGCACATTCCAATGATCAGTTCGATTAGCGAACGTATTACCGCCATTCGCTCCTCACTTCCAGCTTCAGTCAGGTTGATTGCTGTTACTAAGCAAGTCTCTACTGAAGCTATGCGCTGTGCTTACGCTGCAGGAATTCGGGATTTTGGAGAGAGCCGCATTCAAGAAGCAGCTAGTAAACAAATCGAGTTACAAGATTTACGAGATATCACATGGCACTTTATTGGACATTTGCAAACTAACAAAGCCAAAAAAGCCATTGAACAATTCACATGGATTCACTCAGTTGATAACTTAAAGCTGGCACAACGCTTGAACCAATTAGCACAACAATTAGGACTGAGTCCTTCGGTTTGCTTACAAGTAAAAATTTTGCCTGATCCCAACAAATCTGGCTGGAGCGTGCCACAACTATTAGCTGATTTACCAGAACTAAATCAATGTAAAAATTTACAAATTCAGGGATTGATGACAATTCCACCATTAGAATTAAATGATTTAGAAATTCTAGATGTATTTAATCAAACCCGCACACTAGCACAACAGATTCAGGAACAAAACTGGTCTCACATTCACATGCAACATCTTTCAATGGGAATGTCCGGTGACTATCAACTGGCAGTCCAAGCTGGCGCAACGATAGTAAGACTCGGAACTATCCTGTTTGGGGAACGCCCTTTGTGAGGATGAGGAGTAGGGGAAGACAAGGGGACAAGGAGGACAAGGAGGACAAGGAGGACAAGGAGGACAAGGAGGACAAGGGGACAAGGAGGACAAGGAGCAGAGATACTTTCTTTATCCATGCCCCATGCCCTATTCCCTAACTCCCCAACGCCACTTGCGGGACTGTCGGCAAAGCCGGACGCCAGTCACCTAGGTCGGGCTAACCCTCCTGCAGTGCTAGCTCCCCAACGCAGTGGCTCCTCCCCACTCCCAAATTTGACAACATCCTTGTTGAATATATGACAAAAGATAAAGATATAGTATTTACAGAAAAAGTAAATATGAATTAAATTCAGGGTGAAAATCACTTTCCTTAGTGAAGTCTTTAGGATATAATCTTGACTCATTATTGTGTATAAACTGAAGAGCTTGAACGTTCCAGGGGGATTCGTTCATAAATAGAACTAGTAGTAGTAAATGCTACAAAGACCAATAGCATCGCTAAGTTGTCTACCCTCTGTAGCGAGCCTAAATAACTTGAGAATCAATTTTTGCCAAATCATTAACAGTGATTGGCTCTAGGAGCGTACATCATGAATAATATTTTCTCCAAATTGAGAGACTTTGTTGGTCTGAATGAGCCGATAGAATACGAATATTATGAAGAAGAACCAGATGCAGAAAGCTACCAAAATCTGTATCAGGAACAAAATCCTCAGCCAGTACCGCAAGAACCACCGATCACCCAGAACCGACGCTGGCGTGAACCCATGCCTACAATGGGAGAAGATGTAGCAGCAACAGTATCCAAGACTATGAGTAATGTTATTGGTATGCCAGGAGCAGTAAACGGAATCTCAGAAGTGCTGGTTCTTGAACCAAGAACCTTTGAAGAAATGCCCCAGGCAATTCAAGCATTGCGCGAGCGTAAATCGGTAGTATTAAATCTAACGATTATGGACCCAGACCAAGCACAGAGGGCAGTAGATTTTGTTGCAGGTGGAACTTACGCACTTGATGGACACCAGGAACGTATTGGAGAAAGCATCTTCTTGTTTACACCAAGCTGCGTACAAGTTAGCACTCATACAGGAGTTATCCATGAGGTTCCTCAGCCACCTGTACGACCCTCCCGTCCTACAGGTGCTAATCCAGCATGGGGATCTGACTCTAATAGAATGGCACAATAAAATTACACCTAGTCATTGGTTTTATTGTCCTTATGCTAATGACGAATAACCAATGACAAATAACAAATGACTAATGACTAATAGATTTGGCTTAATTGGTGGCGGGGTTATGGGAGAGGCTCTCCTGTCCCGCCTTATTGATCTCAATATTTATCAACCATCAGAAGTCCTAGTCAGTGAACCACAGCCTGCCCGCCAAAGTGTGTTGGAGGATAAATATGGTGTTGCAGTGACGGCAGATAATCGTTTGGTTTTCACTCAAACAACGGAAGTTGTTCTTTTAGCAGTGAAACCTCAAGTATTTAGTGCCGTTGCGCAAGAATTAGCGGAAGTCATTGCTACAGTCAATTCCAAACCACTAGTCATTTCTATATTGGCAGGTGTGTCTTTAAGTCAGCTCGAAACAGCTTTTCCTGACATACCAGTGATTCGAGCAATGCCTAATACCCCAGCGACTGTAGGAGCAGGAATTACCGCACTCTGCTCAGGTGCATATACGAAAGTAAATCACCAAGAAATAGCACGAAAAATATTTTCATCTGTAGGAGCAGTCGTAGAGGTTGCGGAAACACTAATGGATGCAGTCACAGGACTATCAGGTTCAGGACCAGCCTATGTAGCACTTCTTATAGAAGCACTTGCTGATGGAGGCGTAGCAGTGGGTTTGCCTAGAGCGATCGCCAATTTACTAGCACTACAAACTGTGCAAGGAACAGCCACGCTTCTACAAGAAACAAAAATACATCCAGCAGAACTTAAAGATCGTGTGACCAGTCCAGGTGGTACAACAATTGCTGGTATTGTCCAGCTAGAAAAAGCTGGCTTTCGATCAGCCATTATTGAAGCAGTCAAAGCTGCTGCAACCCGTTCACAGGAACTGGGAAAGTGAAGGGAGTGGGGAAGCCACCTGCCGCAGGTAGGTCTTCTGCTTGAGGCGATTGGTGTAGTAGGGATCAGCGTTATGGGGATTAGTTAATTTCCTATTCTCTACTCCTTATTCTCTACTCCTCTCGACAAAGTTGACAAAAGAGTAGTTAATATAGTAGAAAGTTTGGTTGCAATTTTGATTGAGTGAATTATCCTGCGCTGTCTCCGGAAGTTGACCCAAGTTCGATATTTCCATTTAAACTGGATCAATTCCAGAATGAGGCGATCTCGTCTCTTAATGCTGGGCGATCTGTTGTCGTATGTGCGCCTACTGGTTCTGGTAAAACACTGATAGGGGAATATGCTATCTACCGAGCTCTAGCACGGGGAAAACGAGTGTTTTATACGACTCCCCTAAAGGCACTGTCAAATCAAAAGTTACGTGACTTTCGAGAAAAATTTGGCTTTGAGCATGTCGGATTGTTGACAGGAGATGCCACGATTAATCGTGATGCATCGATCCTAGTAATGACTACAGAAATCTTCCGTAACATGCTTTATGGCACACCAATTGGTCAGATCGGCATCTCATTAGTAGACGTTGAGGCAGTGGTGTTGGATGAATGTCATTACATGAATGACCGCCAACGCGGTACAGTTTGGGAAGAATCAATTATCTATTGCCCTCATGAAATTCAACTGGTAGCTCTTTCTGCAACAGTTGCTAACAGCGATGAGCTGACGAATTGGTTAAATCAAGTTCATGGTCCTACTGATTTAATTTATTCTGACTTTCGCCCAGTTCCTTTGGAATTTCACTTTGGCAATACTAAAGGGCTGTTTCCTCTACTTAATGATACTTACACTCAAATCAATCCCCGCTTATTAAAGAAGAAGGGCAGAAAAGGAGACAATCAAAAGGGTAAAGGTGGTGGTAGACAAGAGGCTCCTGACATAATCTCTGTTCTAAGCCAACTACAGGAGCGAGATATGTTACCAGCCATTTACTTTATCTTTAGTCGCCGAGGATGTGACAAAGCGGTGGCAGAGGTGGGTGATTTATGGTTGGTCAATCCAGATGAGGCATATCGGTTACGAGTGCAAATTGACGAATTTTTAACCAGAAATCCGGAAGCGGGACGTTCCGGACACATTGCACCCCTCTACCGAGGTATCGCAGCTCACCACGCTGGGATTTTGCCTGCATGGAAAGTACTAGTCGAAGAATTGTTTCAGCAGGGACTTATCAAAGTTGTATTTGCTACTGAAACCCTGGCGGCTGGCATTAACATGCCAGCTCGGACAACAGTGATTTCTACCCTTTCCAAGCGTACCGATACAGGACATCGGCTGTTGAATGCTTCCGAGTTTCTACAAATGGCAGGGAGAGCGGGTCGTCGAGGAATGGATGAACGCGGCCATGTGGTGACATTGCAAACTCCCTTTGAAGGAGCCAAAGAAGCAGCGTATTTAGCAACTTCTAAGCCAGATCCTCTAGTGAGCCAATTTACTCCTAGTTATGGCATGGTACTGAACTTACTACAAACTCATACTCTAGAAGAAGCCAAAGAACTTCTAGAACGCAGCTTTGGACAGTACTTAGCAAATTTACACCTGCGACCCCAGTATGAGTATATTGCTGAACTGCAAACACAACTGGCTCAACTTCAAGCGCAAGTAACCGCTGTTAACGAAGCTGAAATAGCTAATTATGAGAAATTATGGCAACGCCTACGAATTGAGCGAAAACTGTTGAAAACGCTGCAAGAACAAGCACAGGATGCCAGACAAGAGGAATTGGCAATGATGTTGGGTTTTGCAGTTTCGGGAACGCTGTTAAGTCTTAAGGCTAAAAACATAACATTAACCGCGCCTATAACAGCTGTGTTAGTAGAGAAAATCTCAGGTCCAAATCAGACCCCTTATTTGGTGTGCCTAGGAAAAGACAACCGTTGGTATGTGGCAACGGCTGGAGATGTGGTGGATTTATATGCAGAACTACCACGAGTTGATCTACCGCCTGACTTATTACCACCAACAGAAATGTCGATTAAGTCTGGACAATCTCGTCTTGGTGATGAGAAAACAGCAGCGATCGCCGAACAAATTCCAGATCCTGGAGAATCTGTGCGGATGCCTAGCGAAGTGATAGAACAACTTGCTCGAGTCACAGATATTGCAGAACAGCTGGAAGCTCATCCTTTATATAAATCAGGCAATGTTGCTACCATTTTCAAAAGCAAAACACGCACTGCCGAATTAGAAGCAGAAATCCAACATCTGCAAGCACAAGTAGAACAACAGTCTCAACGCCACTGGGAAGAGTTTCTCAATCTCATCGAAATTTTGCAGCGCTTTGAATGTTTGGATAACCTCATGCCAACGGAATTAGGGCAAATGACTGCAGCTATTCGGGGTGAGAATGAATTGTGGCTGGGGTTATCACTTGCTAGTGGAGAGCTTGATAACCTAGACCCTCACCATTTGGCAGCAGCAGCAGCAGCTTTAGTGACAGAAACACCACGTCCCGACAGTAGAGTTAATTATGAACTCAGTGATGAAGTTGTAGAAGCTTTGACGAAACTGCGAGGTATTCGCCGCCAAATGTTTCAATTACAACGTCGGTATAACGTGGCTTTGCCTATATGGCTAGAGTTTGAGTTAATTGCTCTAGTTGAACAATGGGCATTAGGAGCAGAGTGGGTAGAACTCTGTGAAAATACTAGCCTGGATGAAGGCGATGTTGTACGAATTTTACGTCGAACACTGGATCTGTTATCACAGATTCCTCACGTACCTCATTTGTCAAAAACATTGCAATCAAATGCTTACCGTGCTATGCAATTGATTGATCGATTCCCAGTTAACGAGGTAGTTGAATAAAGAAACAATTTAAGAAGTATCACAACTTAGCTAAGTCAACTTTTATTTATCGAGTTAATAAGTGTAAAAGTATACGGTTTACATTTCTTATACTCGTTATACTCTTTCTCAGGTTCTACCTGGGAATTATTTTGAGAAGTGGCATAGCCACTTCTTTTTTTGAATCTTGAGATCCAATAACCATCTTTGGAAGGAGTATAGCCAAGGTGTTAAGTCAAGAGCAGAGACTGCTTTTAATTGGTGAAGTCACAGCTATGAGTGGAGTTCCCATCAGAACAATTCGCTACTACGAGAGTTTAGGTTTACTCAAGTCATCAGGTAGAACACAAGGTGGCTTTCGGCAGTTTTCATCGGATGTACTTAAACGTCTTGCTTTTATTAAACGAGCCCAAAGTCTTAGTTTGAGCTTGCAAGAAATTGGTGAAATCCTCCAAATTTATGACGGAGGAAAACCTGCTTGTGATGAAATTCAACACAAACTAACAGATAAGATATCCGAAATTGATCAGCAAATTGAGCAGTTATTAACTCTGCGGAGTGAATTGGGAAAATTGCTCTCAGGATGGGATAACTTAACAATTAAACCCGAGGATACCATCTGTCCCAATATTCAAAAAGATTGAGTGCTGGTAGGTGTGATATGCTTACCGTCAAGCATGACTTTCATGATATCACTTTGAGTTCATGCATGACGAAAGAACAGAAACTTGGGTCTAAAGATAAACCCTTGTTATCCCGATTTGTGTCTATTAAATTTGAGGAATTACAGGTTAGTCAATGGGTCAGTTAGAAAAATAGAAAAGAGAAAAATTGCGATTACTAAACTACAATGCGTTACGCTCATAATGACATTTCACACTTAATTAGTTAGGCAGCAATTGACAAATGTGAGGATGGATTATGATGCAATTGAAATTTGTATACATGAAACTTTATGTTTATAATTATGAAGCTTGTCTGCAATTCTATCGTGATATTTTAGGATTTGACGTCACTTTTATCTCTGATTACAATGGATGTACCGAACTAAATAATGGTGAAATTAAGCTGGCTTTACTTAAGCAAGAAAATTTACAAGAAATATTGACAACAGCTGATTTAGTGTCCTCTTCAGAGACTTATAAAAGTCATAATAGTATTGCATTAAGCTTCAAAGTTAATAACTTACATGAAGTCTGTAAGCAGTTAAAAGATCAAGGTGTCACATTGGTTAATCATGAGCCATGGAACTTTCCCGATTGGGGATTTTCATCGATTTGTTGCCGTGATCCCGATGGAAATCTAATCGAAATTCAGCAACTTCTATTTTGATACAAAAGTTGTTGTGCCATGTCACTTGAAGGTTGATCATTTGCCAAATAGGGAGACGAAGGAGGACATGGAGGACAAGGGGAAATAAAAGTCTTGGAGTTCTGGTTTCCTGAAGAAACTGGAATTCTTGTTTTTCAGGAATTATTTAGGATTGCCATAACAATCCTAAATGATTTATAAATAGTTCTGTTCCCCATTAAGGTGTTCCCTACCTCACAAGGCGTTTGTAACTCAAATAGGACCGCTCTATAATTATTTATGGTGTTTTTGAATTGATCAGGCTGTTTAATGCTTAAGCAACTCAAGCAAAAGAGTCTTGAAATTAAATTCTGCAAAAAAAGTATTTAATGATTCAAAATTAGCTATAATGATGTTAATTGCTTATATAAAAATTACATGAAGCGAACGCATAGACACAAAAGCAAAACTTGATACACACGTACGAAGTTGGCCGTGAAATATCAAGTTACAGGTGTTGTAGAGTTATCAAGGTATAAAAGGATAAGCGTGGAAGACTGAATTTAGCAGCAAATGAACTCGCTGTGCTGTGTTTCTTCGTGGGTTAAGCTACACGTTTTCCACACCCTGTAAGGCTCTATGAATCAGAAAAAGCCAAAGCGCAATCGTGGGATCATATTAACTCGTAAAGGCTGGCAAAAGCTTCAAAACGCTAAAACTGAGTGGGAATTTCAAGAAAATTCAGGCTGCAAGTACACTTTGGGAGAAGTCAGCGAACGTGCTGGATTAGCACCCAACACAGTTGCAAAGGTACTTGCTCGCCAAGAAGGGGTTGACAAACAAACGATTGTTCGTTTATTTACAGCCTTTGATTTAGAATTGGAGAAAAGTGACTATACACATTCCGATCCAAACTCAAAGAGTCTGGAAGGCTTAAAGACCCCCAAACGCATTGATTGGGGTGAAGCAACTGATGTTGCGGTTTTTTATGGACGTACAGACGAACTCGCGCTGTTAGAAAAGTGGCTTATTAGGGAAAACTGCCGAGTCGTAGCGCTGTTGGGAATGGGGGGGATTGGGAAGACTGCTTTGGCAGTTAAACTAACCCAGCAAATTCAAAGGAGATTTGAGTATATTGTCTGGCGATCGCTCTACAATGCTCCACCACTTTTTGATCTGCTTGGAAATTTAATTCAATTTTTCTCGAATAATCAGGTTGGTGAGACTGAGTTACCGAAGAGCATAGATGGTAGAATTTCACGACTAGTTGATTATTTGCAAAAACATTTTTGTCTGATTATTCTTGATAATATTGAGACTATTTTACAAAGTGATACCTGTGCAGGATGTTATCGCAAAGGTTATGAAGATTATGGTCAATTAATCAAACAGTTAGGAGAAATTCCTCATCAAAGTAGCTTGATAATAACTTCTCGAGAAAAACCAAAAGATGTGGCATCTCTTGAAGGAGAGGGAGTGCCTATTCGCTCATTACAACTCAATCCTCTAAAGGAGGATGAAGGGAAAAAAATTTTTCAACTTAAAGGTCTATCTGGAGGAGAATCTGAGGAAAAAGCTCTGGTAGAACTTTATTCTGGCAATCCATTAGCTTTAAAGATGGTGGCAACAACCATTCAAGATGTTTTTAATGGTAATATCTCTGAGTTTTTAAGTCAAAAAGTAACAGTCTTTGGTGATATTTCTAGTCTTCTAAAACAACATTTTGAAAGGTTGTCTGATTTAGAGCGTCATATCATGTACTGGTTAGCAATTAATTATGAGCCGACTACCCTTTCCCAGTTACAAGAAGACATTATATCGCGAGGAATATTGCAGGGATTACTAGAGGCTTTAGAATCTTTAATAAGACGATGTCTTATAGAAAAAGCTTCGTCTACGTTAGTTGAGAAAAGTGGCTCTTTCTTCACATTACAACCAGTATTAAGAGAATATGTCATTTGTCAATTAGTGAAGCAAGTATGTCAAGAAATTACAACTCAGAAAATCGTATTTCTTCAGTCTCATGCTTTACTTAAGGCTCAGTCTAAAGAATATACTAGAGAAAGTCAAATACGTCTTATTCTTCAACCACTTTTATGTGAACTACTAACTATTTTTAAAACTGAAAAAAAATTAAAAGAACAGCTTATTCAAATTTTAGTGAATCTGCGAGAAGAAGCCTTGTTAGAGCCTGGTTATACAGCCGGGAATATTCTCAACATGCTTTGTCAGCTAAAGAGTGACTTAAGAGGTTCTGATTTTTCTCATCTGACCATTTGGCAATCTGACTTTAGAGGTGTAAACTTAGCCAAAGTCAATTTCCAAAATGCTGACTTATCCAAGTCAGTGTTTACTAAAAGCTTTAGTAAAATTTCTTCAGTGGCATTTAGCCCCAATGGGAAAATTCTCGCTACGAGTGATGCTAATGGTCAGATTTATTTATGGCGAGAATGTATCAATAATGAACAACTTTTAACCTGTCAAGGGCACATCAGTTGGGTACGGGCGATCGCATTCAGCCCAGATAGTAATACTCTTTGTAGTGGGGGTACTGACAAGAATGTAAAGCTATGGGATGTTAGCACTGGTCAATGCCTGAAAAGCTTAATGGGGCATCCAAAAAGAGTACGCTCCGTTGCCTTTAGTCCTAATGGGAAAATCCTAGCATCTGGCAGCGATGACCAAACGATAAGTTTGTGGAATGTCAATACAGGGCTTTGTGAGAAAATCCTACGTGGCCACAATGGTCGAGTCTTATCAGTTGTTATCCATCCTCAAGGTAAGATCCTAGCTAGTGCCAGTAGTGATAAGACCTTAAAGCTATGGAATGTCGTTACAGGTGAATGTCTCAAAACTCTTCAAGGACATACTGGTTGCGTCTTGTCAGTTGCTTTCAGTCCAGATGGTAAAATACTGGGTAGTGGCAGTGAAGACCAAACCGTAAAGTGCTGGAATGTCAGCACTGGTGTGTGCGAAAAAACTTTACAAGAACATCATGCTCCGGTACAGTCAGTCGCCTTTGCTCCTAAAGGACATCTCTTGGCTAGTGGTAGTGATGACCAAACGGTCAAACTCTGGGATGTTCGCAGTGGTCTGTGCCACAAAACTTTGCAAGGACATATCGGTTGTGTCTGGGCAGTTGCTTTCAGTCCAGATGGTAAAATCGTTGTAAGTGGCAGTGATGATCACAGCGTAAGACTGTGGGATGTCACTACTGGTGAAGCTTTGAAAAACTTACAAGGGTTTAACAGTGGGGTATTATCAGTTGCATTTGCTCCACACGGTGGTGTTCTAGTCAGCAGCAATGATGACCAGACAGTGAAGCTTTGGGATGTTACCACTGGTCAATGTGTCAAAACCTTGGAAGGACACCCAACTCGAGTACGAACAGTTGCCTTTAGTCCGAATGGAAAAATATTGGCAAGTGGCAGTTATGACCATCTGATCAGATTATGGGACACTGACACCTGTCAATGCTACAAGATTTTAAAAGGACATACTGGATGGGTAAAGTCAGTTGTTTTTGATACTCGAGGTCAAATTTTAGCAAGTGGCAGTGATGACCAAACTGTGAGACTATGGGACGTTAGCACTGGTCAAGTCTTGAGAACATTGGAACATGGTCATGGGGTATGGTCAGTTGCTATTAGTCCCAACGGTCAAATTTTGGCAAGTGGTGATGATGATCATAAAGTAAGACTTTGGGATGTCAGGACTGGCGAAGATATCAAGACTTTTGTCGGACATACAAGTTGGGTATTGTCAGTTGCTTTTAGTCCTCAAGGTAATACTCTTGCTAGTGGTAGTAAAGATCAAACGATAAAACTTTGGGATATTAGGACTGGTGAATGTGTCCAAACTTTTACAGGACACACAAGTTGGATTTTATCAATTGCCTTTAGTCCTCAAGGCAATATTCTTGCCAGTGGTAGCGTCGATCAAATGGTAAAGTTATGGGATATTCAAACTGGTCAATGTATTAACACTTTAGAGGATCATACTCACTGGATCAGGTCAGTTGCCTTTAGTCCGGATGGAAAAACTGTGGTTAGTGGAAGTCAAGATGGGACAGTTAAATTATGGAATATTTTAACGGGTGAGTGCCTAAAAACTCTAAGAAATGAAAGACCTTATGAGGGTATGAATATTAGTGGGGTTACAGGCTTAACAGACACAACTATTGTTTCTCTAAAAGCTTTGGGTGCAATTGAATAGTAAGCTCATGGTAGAGAGTATGAATTTCAGTTGTTAAATTTAGAGAAAGAAATAATTAAATGTAAAATTCATATATATTACATTTGAACTATTAAATTTGCGTCGATTGTTTCGCATAATGATTGACTTTTAATAATTTAATCAAGTAATATAATTATCGTAAATATATACGATAAATAAATATTAATTATAGTATATGCGGTTCAAAATTAAGTAGCAAAATACGTAACTACGTAAAATCTAATGATGAAAAATGATAAAACCGCAAAAGCAAAAACGCAAGCGAGGACTCATACTCACTCGTGAAGGATGGCAAAAACTTCAAAATGCAAGACTGGATTGGGAGTATCAGCAAGAAAATACAGGGTCTGGGTGTAATTTGGATGAACTGTGTGAAAAGGCTGGATTAACTCCTGTCACATTTAGGAAAGTCATGACTCGCGAAGTAGGAGTTGATAGGCAAACGCTTGTGCGTTTATTCATGGCATTTAACTTAGAACTAGAAAAAAGCGACTACACTCAGCCAGACCCTGATTTAGTAACACCATCAACCTTGCAACTTCCTAAACGTATAGACTGGGGAGAAGCAACTGATGTATCAGCTTTTTATGGGCGTGTAGATGATCTGTATACACTAGAACAATGGATCACAAAGGAGCGTTGCCGAGTAGTAGCGCTTTTGGGAATGGGAGGTATTGGGAAAACCTCGTTAGCTGTGAAACTCGCCCAAAAAATACAGATGCGGTTTGAGTTCGTGATCTGGCGATCGCTCTACAATGCTCCACCGCTTTTTGAACTCATTGCTAAATTGATTCAATTTGTTTCCAACGAGCAAGCTTTGGAAACTGATTTACCAAACAACGTCAATGGTAGAATCTCTCAACTGATTGAGTATTTGCAACAATATCGCTGTCTCATTATCCTCGACAATGCTGAGACCATTCTTCAAAGTGGTAGCTATGCTGGACGCTACCAAGAGGGATATGAAGATTATGGTCTACTCATTAGAAGGGTGGGAGAAGTGCCGCACAACAGCTGCGTGATTTTAACCTCTCGAGAAAAACCGCAGGAGTTAGCCTCACTTGAAGGACAAGCACTACCTATTCGTTCATTACCACTTAGTGGTTTAGAGACACGAGCAGGTCAAAAAATCTTTGAAGTGAAAGGATTATCAGGCTCTGAATTAGAATTAGAAACAGTAGTTGGTCGTTATGCAGGTAATGCCTTAGCGTTGAAGATTGTAGCAACAACGATACAACACGTTTTTGATGGCAATATCTCTGAATTTCTTAAACAAGATACGACAGTTTTTGGTGATATTCGAGAGCTTTTAGAGCAACAGTTTTCGCGTTTATCGAATTTAGAAAAGGACATAATGTACTGGCTGGCAATTAACCGTGAGCCAGTTTCACTTTCAGAGCTACGGGAGGATATTGTATCACCAATACCAGCACAAAAATTGCTAGAAGCACTCGATTCTCTGGTTAGGCGATCGCTAGTGGAGAAAAGTGAGTCACTCTTCACACAACAGCCTGTAGTTATGGAGTTTGTAACGCATTGGTTGACAGAGCAAGTTTGTCAAGAAATTGAAACTGAGAATATTGATCTTTTCCGGTGTCATGCCTTAATGAAGGCAACGGCAAAAGACTACATCAGGGAGACTCAAATTCGCCTTATTGTTCAACCAGTGATTAATGGGTTGCTTACTGTTTTTAGAAGCAAAAAAAATATTGAACATCAGTTGACTCATATTCTCGCAAGATTGCGAGAGACATCACCACTAGAACAAAGTTACACGGCTGGAAATATCCTTAATCTGCTTGGTCATTTGGAAACAGATTTAAGTGGCTATGATTTTTCTTATTTAACTGTTTGGCAGGCGGATTTGCGAAACATAAAGTTGTACAACACCCATTTTGCTCACGCTAATTTGGGAAAATGCGTTTTTGTTGAAACTATCGGTGGTATTCATTCGGTAGCGTTTAGTCCTGATGGAAAACTTTTGGCCATGGGGGATACCAACAATGATATTCGTCTGTATCAGGTTGGAGATGCAAAACAACTACTCATCTGTAAAGGACACAAAGGTTGGATCTGGCCCATTGCCTTTAGTCCCAATAGTCACTTTCTTGCCAGTGGTAGTGATGATCAAACCGTGAAGTTGTGGGATACCAGGACTGGACAATGCCTTATCACCTTAAACGGACATAGTGGGGGGATTTGGTCAGTTGCCTTCAGTCCTGATGGTCATCAGCTGGTTAGTAGCAGTGAGGACACAACGGTTAGGTTATGGGATCTCACAAATGGTCAATGCATTAAAACTTTAAAGGGATATGGTAGTCGGGCATTGACAGTAGCCTTTCATCCTGATGGTACGATGCTCGCTAGTGGACATGACAACCATCAAATAAAGCTGTGGGACATTAAAACTTGTCAATGCCTCAAAACATTAGAGGGACATAATCATCGAGTTCAGTGCGTTGCCTTTAGCCCGAGTGGTCGTATTTTAGCCAGTGCTTGTCATGACCAAATGGTGAAACTGTGGGATATTACTACTGGTCAGTGCCTCAAGAATTTGCAGAGTCATACTGACTTGGTAAATTCAGTTGTTTTTAGTTCAGATGGTTATATGTTAGCAAGTGGCAGTGATGACCAAACCGTAAGGCTATGGGATATTACAACTGGTGAATGCCTCAAGAATCTCAAGGAACATGGTACTCGGGTATGGTCAGTCGCTTTTAGTCCTGATAATAAAATGTTAGCAAGTGGCAGTGATGACCAAACTGTAAGGCTGTGGGATGTGGCTACTGGTCAATGTATCAAGACTTTGCAGGGTTACTGTAATGGAGTTTGGTCAATCACTTTCAACTCTCAAGGTACGATCCTTGCTAGTGGTAGTGGTGACCAAACTATCAAGTTGTGGGATATTAGTAAGGGAAAATGTCTCAAAACTTTGCATGGCCACCATAATCGAGTAACATCGGTTTCCCTTAGTCCAAACAATAGTCTGCTTGCTAGTGGGAGTGAGGATCAAACAGTAAAACTATGGGACGTCAACACTAGTCTATGTCTCAAAACTTTACTAGGACATACTAATCGGATACTATCCGTGGCTTTTAGTCCTGATAATAAGATGCTAGCAAGTGGTAGTGATGACCAAACTGTAAGGTTGTGGGATGTTAGTACAGGTAAATGTCTCAATACTTTACGCGGACACACTCAACGGGTCTGGTCTGTCGCTTTCAGTCCGAATGGTCAAATGCTAGCTAGTGGTTGTCATGACCAAACTATAAAGTTGTGGGATATCAGCAATGGCAGTTGCCTTCAGACGTTAAAAGGTCATAGTGACTGGATATGGTCAGTCGCTTTTAGTCCTGATGGTAGGATACTTGTAAGTAGCAGTGGTGACCAGACTATAAAGCTGTGGGATGTCAACACTGGCCAGTATCTTAAAACTTTGCAGGGACACACTAATTGTGTGTACTCAGTTACCTTTAGTGGGGATGGTCACATGCTAGCAAGTGGTAGCGGTGATCAAACGATCAGGCTGTGGGATATCAGTACAGGCAGGTGCGTAAAAACTTTGTTAGGTCACACTAAATTAACCTGGTCAGTTGCTTTTAGTCATCAAGATAAAACCCTTGCTAGTAGTAGTGAAGATGGGACAATAAAACTGTGGGATACAAAGACTGGGGAATGTGTGAAAACCCTGAGAACCTCACAACCCTATGAGAACATGAACATCATTGGTGTAACGGGTATAACTTCAGCAGCTATAACTACTTTGAAAGCTTTGGGAGCGGTGGAGTATAAACAGGAGTAGTACTACAGTTATTGCCTATTGTGTTCTTTCTTCTTACATACTTACGCTGAGCTAAAGTCAGTTGGTTACAATTTTTTACTCCCACCTTATCTGTGACTGGCTAAGATCATAAAGAATTTGTCAATCAGCAACGCCCGAAAACCTAGAGTAAAAAAACACAATTTTTCAGATGGCGATCACGTTATAATAAAAAGCATCATTCATTTTTACTCTAAATCTGCAGTATAAAGCTAATTTTGATACTCTATTAAGAGCCAAATTTATAGCATGATTACTATTGGCAAAACTAGTTTTATCTTAATCTGTCACGAACACTTCTGCCTTTATCTGCGCTACCTTAGTGTGAGGTATATCCTCCATCAATTATCATGTTGTGACCTGTGACAAAAGAAGCTGCCTCTGAACACAACCAAACTATGGTGTCTGCGATTTCCTCTGGCTTGCCACTGCGTCTGAGAGGATGCTTGGCTATGAGTTGAACAAGTGCATCTGTAGGCAAGGTAGCCAGCATATTGGTTTCAATAGCACCGGGACTCACTACATTAATCCGGATACCTTGTTGAGCATACTCCAATGCTGCTGCTCTGGTTAAGGCAATAATTCCACCTTTGGTGGCACAATAACTAGCATAGCTTGCAAACCCAACAACACCCCCAACAGAAGCCACATTGACGATCGCGCCTTTTCCTTGTTTGAGCATTGTTCTAAGTTCGTACTTGAGACAGAGCCACGTTCCTTTAAGATTTACATCAACCAAACGGTTCCAGTCTTCTTCCAACATATCAGTGATTAGGCTGGCAGCACCTCCGAATCCAGCGTTGTTGCAAGCGCAGTCCAAACGACCGTAAATATTTACAGCTTTGTTGACTAGCGCTTCCACTTCAGCAGCATTTGACACATCCGTCTTGACGAAAATAGCTTCGCCTCCAAGGTCCAGGATACGATTCACAGTTTCCTCCCCCTCAGCTATTCGACGGCTCGCCACCACAACTTTTGCCCCAGCGCGTGCAAATGTGATGGCTGTTGCTCGACCAATGCCGGATGAAGCTCCGGTAACAAGTGCAACCTTTCCATTTAATTGAGCCGTCATAGGTATGTTCCTTATTTAGAAAGAAGTAGAGACTTTTGTAATGTTTTTATAGAGGCAAATAACACTCCTTAGCTATGGAAAGTAGTAACTTACTTCCATCAAAGAATAGCTAATTCATCTCGCACTTATGCAACGACTGAATTTTTTGTAACCAAGTGAGAGTTAGTAAGATGTGGAGCAGCACCTAAAGTCACGTTGCCCCAACGCATAACAGTTGCAGAAGCAGTACCTGCTGCACCAAAGCCATAGACAAGCACTAAGTCATTTTCACGAATCTTGTTTAACTGTGCTGCATAATAAAGATTAGCTATAGTCAGTGTTGGTCCAATGTTTGCAAATTGAGGGTAAAGGTTGATTGTACGCTCTTGATCAATACCTAGTACCTTTGTACAAAGGCGTGCAAACCAAGCCGTGGTTGTATTGAAAAGAAAAAAGTCAATTTGATCGAGGGTAAGACCCGCTGCTGCAACGGCACCTTCGCAACAAGTATGTAAAAGTCCTACTGTTGCCTTGCTGAGCATATTTTTTGCGTCTTTGTGTAGTTGCAGGCGAATTCGTGCATTGCTCTGTTTAGTATGTGTAATATCTAAAGACAAAATATCGCATAGCATACTTGTGTTCACAGTCTTTGTGCCAAGGATTCCCTGGTTGAATTCGAGTGAACCGACTACAAAAGCACCCGCACCATCACCTAAAAACCATGAAATGGTATCCTCCTCATCAACAAAGCGAGAATAAGTGCATGAGATGACAACCAATACATTACGATATTCTCCTGCTTGCACCAGAGCACAGGCAGTTTGCAATGCCACTGGAGTAACCCCGCATGCTCCATCAAGATTCCATGCAGCACCCCTCAGTCCTAATTTCCGAGAGAGGAAGGCGGCATTACCAAATCCTATCTGTTCAGGCCAGATTGAAGCCACGAGCATGAGATCGACATCCTCAGAAGAAAGCCTTGCTGCGTCGAGAGCATCGCGGGCGGCTTGCTCCTCTAAGGTTAGTGATGACTCACCTATACCAAGAACTCGTCGCTCAACAGTTCCACGAAAAGGATCTTCAAGATACGGCATCATCTCCAAGTCAAACTCATTATCGGGGGTAGAATTAGTAAGCGAAAACAACCTTGCTAAGCTTTTTTGCTCGGACTGAGCAACTAGATCAGGATACTTCTCTCGATAATAATCATTTGTATGTATAATACTTGGAAAGCTCAATGACATTGAACAAATGCCTACTGGATAACGTACCATAAAAGACTTCCTCTTATGCTCAGGAGTTATTTGTAGTGCTTTGCAAAATTAGATTGTGAATATGACCTTTGATTGGTGCAACTTGATTCGCATCTATCAATACATCAACAACGAATGGACAAGTCGAAACAAGTGCTTTCTCCAACGCTGCTTGAATATCAATTTCTCTTTCTACCCGTATACCATCAGCTCCCAAACCCAAAGCAATCTTGACGAAATCTACTTGCGGAATCTCTACATCTACATCTTGAAACCCCAGTAAAGCCATGCCTTGATCACACATGTTGTAACATCCATCATTGAGCACAATCCAAACGGCAGGAATCTGATATCTGACTGCTGTGCTGACTTCATTGTTCATAAGCATGGCACCATCCCCAACAATGGCGATAGCTTTACTACTGTGCACTAACGCTGCACCTACAACGCCTGTAACAGTATGACCCATAGATGCAAACCTAGTGCTGACTCGAAAACGACCCGGCTTGGCAAATCGCAGTAGGTGAATTCCCCACGCAAGTGAGTTCCCTCCCTCAGCCATTACAATGGCATCACTACCCTCGATGATTAGTCGTTGAATTGCATTCATCAGTACCTGGGGACGCACCACATTACCTATGCGTGGATTAACTACTGCACGGTATGGTCTTGGTAATGACTGGCACTTTGACCAACTCTGAGACTGTGGAAAATGCTTTAGCAGTGCCTTGACAAACAAGCCTACTTCGGCTTGAATAGCTAAGGTTTCAACAGACGGATATGCAGTTCCTGGAACCTCTGGGTCAATATCGACATGCACAAACCCTTTTTGAGGAATCATCACAGTATTCCAAAATGAGGTCCATTCCCCAAGGCGTGTTCCCAGAACCAATATATGCAAAGGAGTGTACTCCTGCATGTATGTTAAAACTGAAGTATGCCCAGCGAAGCCTGTGACACCAACAAATTGGCAATGGTCTTCGGGAAAAATGCCCTTGGCTCGTGGTGAGCACATCACTGCCGCTCCTGTTATCTCAGCAAGCTGGCGAATCTCTACAGATGCAAAACGTGCACCAAAACCGACCCAGATGGCAAAGGGTCCAGAAGATAGTAACTTGACACATTCGTTAATCGTTTCTTCACTTGCGGTTGGAAGACTTTGAGAGTAAGGTTTTCGTGGTAAAAGTGCCTTGACTACACTTGTTTGAAGAATGGTAGGAATATTTAGATGGGCTACAAAGCCACCAGGTTGATCTAGACCTTTTGCAAGTCGGCGATAGACTTCTGAGATCTCATCGTTGCATTGCAGAGTAGTAGCATAATTGAATAGTGTTCCCGATGTAAAAACACCCATATCGGGCATGGTATACGGACTAGTTTCTTGAAAAGCCCACCGTCCACGTTGTGATGCCGAGGTGGAAGGTGACAGAAAAATTACCTTTGCACCCTCCCAGCGTGCAGCAAATAGTCCAGTCAACGCATTCGTAATCCCTGGACCTGTGGTCGTAAATACCACAACCGGATGACCACTAGCAAAGTATGCCTCAGTAGCAGCAAAAGCTGCTCCCGCCTCATGGCGAAAGTGCAGCACTCGGATGGAGCTATGTTCTAATGCATGCCACAAAGGTGCGATCGCACCGCCTGAAACACCAAATGCATATTGCACTCCCATATCTTCCAGCATCTTGACTATCGTCTCAGCAACAGAGACTGATTCACCTTGCTGACTTGTTTCAATAGATGCAATGTCTAGCTGTCTGTTCGACTTGATATCTGCAATCGAAGACGGAGCTAAAGGTAACTGAGATGGCAATTTTTTATCCCTCTTCTTTTTGAGGGTAAAGGATTTTCCTTTCATAGTGGCAAAGTAGATAATATGTACAGATTGACAGTTAACTGTACTTGTGGAGAAGATGTTTAATACTTATACCAATTTTTTGTGAAGCTGCATAGAAATTTACAGCGGGGTAAGGCTTTCGGCTTTCTCATTCTATGCAACTTCATACAGATTTGGTATTATGCATTAGTCAATGTCAACCCTAAACTATAAACTATATAGATTTAATCAAGGTTGACTTATGCAGGTGTTATCTCAGAGTTAGTCCTTGAAAAGCACAAATTGGTAATCTACAGTTTGGTCTATGAGTAGATTTAATGGATAGAAAAGAGTATAAAGAGACCTAACTTTAGTTTACCCTAAATACATACATAAAAAATTAGCTCTTATAATCAGACATAACCTAAGTCACCGTGTAATCTTAGACCTTCTGTTCTAAAGGCAGTAAATTTCCTTAATAGAATGTTTTTAATTAAGGCACTCATGAAAGTTTGTACCGGAATAGTTGTTAACACCATAGAGCAATACCTAGAAAATACTAAGTACCAACAAATACAACTTATTTCAACAGCAAACCTTCTCTTGGAAAAATCAGTAAAGTAAGAATCACCAAAACTTAATCGTCTAGTGAGAAGTCGTGATTTTTAGATTCAAGTGAGCGCACACTACAAGCCAGTCATAATATTTTCCTACTTGAAAATGTGCTACTAGCTAGGTTGGAATTGCATATTTCAATCTGCTCTCTTGTTATTTGCTTCAACTAACTGTGAATCAACAAACTCAATCTGCGATGGAAGGGGGAGATACCAAGCCAATGCAGAGGATTTTAGCATTTCGCACCATTGCTTAGTAGTCATTTCACAGAACTCTCTTCAACTTAGGTTGATTTGTATCTGTTACATGTTGAGTTTCCAAGCTTTACAAAACTTTAGCAACTCAAGATAGTAAACTTAAGGAAAAGATAGGTTGCATGATAGGTTATATTCTTCAATGTATTGTTATCGTAGGAAGGTGTGACAGAAAAAATGCTGAGTATTGCTCAGTCTGCAACTTGATCAACTGCAGCTTCTCGTTAGAGATTCAACTGAGCTCATCAACTTATTGGGAGTGGTTAAAAGCAGTAGGCAGCAACCTAGATTTAGTCAACCCTAGCACAACACTGGTTCAATTATAACTCTTTGTCTATTTGTCAAGATTACAGATATACCGTGAGAGTGCAGCCGATTACCTTTGTAAAGGTTATCATTTGCGCTAACTATATTGTCCTAACCGTATTTAATTTTAATAAGGTTAGCAAAACTTGATATATCAAGTTGTCATCTGCTGAAATTTGCTTCCCTTCAGACTCTCTGGAATTTATGACGCCAAAGTGCTAACTTTCTTACTTAAGTTTTCTATCTTAACTTGTGATTACCTTCTTGAGAAATATAAAGTAATTATTAAATCAACTTGAGCTAAACACATGCTCTTTGGTCTGTCGATTACTCTCTTACCACGTTTTAATCCCCCGCCTAAAGCACGGGGGCTTTCTCACGGGTTCACTAACTAACTGTGTGTGGAAGCTTGTCACTGCCTGTTGTTTATCTGACTTCTACCCATTACATTGAACGAACAAACTTTTCTGGCCATTCTAGCTGGCTAGAACAATATACTGAGCTAAGAGTATAGTTAGATTATACTAAGACTCTACTTAGAGACTTAAAATAATGGCAAGGTTAATCAACTATTACAATGATCTATCAGCAGATTATTCAACATCAAAGCTAGTACCCAATAAACTAGCAATAGAATTGCTTGAGAGTGCTGAGGTCTATATATCTTTACGTCAAGAAACCTTGCCTGACATTAGCCCAGAATACAGCCTAACGCAAATAGAACAGGAAAACAAAAATTGGTGGCCAACTCACTGTGAAGTATTTCGACAAGGGCGAGGGGATATTTTAGTCAGTGAGTATACCAATAATCTTGTTTATTTCTGTGCCGATGGACCGTTTTATGGCAGAACTGCAGTGATCCACAGAGAAGCCCATTGGTGGGCAATGCTCACTCAACCTGGAGTAATAATGGCTTGGCCAATTGTTATGTTCAATGGTGAAGTTGTCTACTCTCAATGGAACTGTTTTGACAATGTAACGAAGGAAGTGATTGCGAGGGGAAACGAAACTATACTTCGACGTGGTCATAGAGGTGCGTGCTACTTTAAATCGGGGCAACTTAATTTTTTTAGTAATGTTTATGCTTCCGATGAGTTATTACATTGGCTCAGACGCTAATAAGGAACCTCGCATTTTTTATGCGTTTAGGTTGATTATATAACCTTGATTGTCGTTACTAGTCGAGACAATACCAGAAATGAGCAAGTCAGAAACTTAAAGTTAACCTAAATTGTTTTTCTTAGTCCAAAAGTATTTACATTTTACTAAATTTTCAATTTACCTCATAAGAATTGTAGCCTGTTTAACTCAATAAATGGGAGTAATGTGATGAACTCTAATTACTTACTTAATGACATCGACTCCTATAGCTTTGATATAGCTATTGATACAGAAATACTGACAAGGTTTGAACAAATCTTGCTTCAATCTCAACCCTTACTGAGCCGAGTCTTCCGCTTTATTGAAACAAATTACCAACATTCGATTAGCCTTCGGGAGGTAGCAGAGGCGGTTGGTCGTTCCCCTGCCTACCTCACTGACCTTGTACGCCGAGAGACTGGAAAGACTGTGCTGAATTGGATTATTGAGCGCCGTATGGCAGAGGCACGACGTTTACTCCTTGAAACAGAAAATTCAGTAGAAAAGATTGCTGAAGCCGTGGGCTATTTTGATAGACGTCACTTCAGCCGTCAGTTTCTCCGACTCCATAAAACAACCCCACAAACTTGGCGCAGAACATATCAAAACCGCAGTATTCCACTTTGGCAAGGAAACCCCCAAACAGCACTCTTAAGCAAACTAATTAATCAGAATGTCACCACTGTCAGCCCAGCAGAAGCTGAACGACTACACGCTTGTGTCCAAGAAATAGCTGATATTCTGAACAAGAATACTGTTGCCAAAGCCGAAACCATCTGAAATCATTTTCAATTTTTAGCTAGAGACAATTTTTAACCGAATAGTGATTCCATCGAATCTAGTAAATTTCCTAAATTTCCAAAACCCAAGTTTTTAAAAAAACTGGGTTTTTTGATACAAATCCTCTCCCCTATCTAGTTTTTCTAGTAGTCCATACCATTTATTTAGATGGGTTATGAAAGTTTGTAGTAAGCACTTTAGTGCTTGCAATTAAGCAATAAATTGCTCATTACCAACAGACCACTAATCCTCCTTGTCCTCCTTGTCCTCCTTGTCCTCCTTGTCCTCCTTGTCCTCCTTGTCCTCCTTGTCCTCCTTGTCCT
>JAJPJF010000099.1 GCA_021324415.1 Nostocales cyanobacterium Centralia_MAG_434 | reverse complement strand
TTCTTGATAATGACTTTCTACCTACTTATGGTGAAAAACCCACACAGTGGAAGCCATCAGGAAAGCGTGTTCATCGTGGTATGTATCGCACAGGTAGTGGCAAATTCATCAACGCTGATCTCAATGGCGCTGCAAATATCTTACGTAAAGTAGAGGTACAGTTAGGGTTAAACCTAGCCAAGGCTTGTAGGGCATTTTTGACCGTGCCACCCAGATTACTTATCTGGAATACCAAAGCGGTAAAGCGAACAGGTGTGGCTTTAGCCCACCTCCTAGCATCCGCCTAGAATCCCCGCGCTTTTAAGCCGGGGAGAGGTCAATTATCCAAGCTCTTTGCCATGACGATTTTCTACCGCGAGCAAAACATTGCGCTGACCACCAAGCATCAGAAGGAAAATGTGATCGCGCCGCATTTTCGAGATCTGTTGGGTGCAACACTGCTTGTACCCCAAATTGATACCGATGTGCTGGGCACTTTTTCCGGCGAAATTGAACGTAAAGGCAATGCCTTGGAAACAGCGATTCAAAAAGCACGGCTTGGTATGCAGGCTACGAACCTATCCTATGGTTTAGCCAGTGAAGGTAGCTTTGGACCACACCCCTATATTCCCTTATTATCATGTGACAACGAGCTTCTTGTCTTTATTGATGATGAACGGGGATTCCATCTGCATGAAATGCTCATCAGTGAAGAAACAAATTATGCACATGCTTGTGTCTCTACACTAGAACAGGCACATCAGTTTTTGAACAGTGCTAAATTTCCCAGCCATGGTGTTATTCTTAGACCTAACGACTGGCAGGATCACAGAATTATTTTCAAGGATGCTGAGACGATTACAGCATTTAATAAAGCTTTTGATATATGCAAACTGTCTTCTTCTGATGGTCAGGTCTGGCTGGAAACTGATATGCGTGCCCATCGTAATCCAAGCCGAATGAGCGTGATTGCTACCCTTGCAGAAAAACTGGCAAGGAGACTTGCCACACCTTGTCCTTCTTGTGCATTACCTGGTTGGGGCAGAACGGGCGTCAACAGGGGTCTAGAATGTGAAATGTGCAGAACCGAGACTGAGATGGTAAAAGCGGATATTTTCAGTTGTGTTATGTGTGATTACAGCGAATCGAAACCTCGGCTCGATGGTCTTTGGTATGCACCTCAAGAATACTGCCCGTATTGCAATCCTTGAGGGCACGGGTCTTTGAAATTTATTGTTCGCTAAGCTTGCCCAATTTATTGAGAGCTTGGTTGATAGGCTGGCGCATAACCAATTGATTTATATCGAGTTCTTTGCCTTTTAACAATCCTAGCGATCGCAATCTCGAAACTGTATAGGCAAGGCGTTTGTCGTCAATACCGTCGTTGACTGGAAAAACTTTATTCTGAGACACAAGCACATCGTAAGTTTTGTCAACTACATTAGGGTTGAAACCAGTTGCTTTCGTGGCAATCTTAACTGTATCAGTTTTGTTTTGATACACAAACCTGTGTGCTTTAATGAGTGCGGTGAGGTAGCGAACAGCAAGGTCTGGATTTTTTGCCAACCATTCTTTGCTTGCAACATAAGAACCAAAGAAATAGTTAGGTTCAACTTTATACATATCTGCAAGTACGTGAAATTTTGCATCGCGTTGGAGGATTTCCATAGCTTGATCTGTCTGGAGAACAGCAGATTGAATCTGCCCAGTCATCAATGCCGGAATGTAGTTGGTTCCAAGAACGGAAACATATTTGACATCTTGAGGTGTTAATTTTGCACTTTGAAGTATCATGCGAGTCATGACCTCGCGGATTGCTCCGACATCCTGAATCCCCACGTTCTTGTTGCGTAAATCTACTGGAGAGTTAATTGTCTTAGGAGTGATCATTGAGATAGTGAGTCGGTTGGCAAAGGTGCCTATAATCCCTATCTTGGCTCCTGCCGCAGTCGCATTAACTATGGGTTCAAGGCTGACGCCACCGATATCGATACCTTTAGCAAGCAAAGCCTGCATCACTTTTACTCCTGTATCGAAGTTTTCAACGGTCACATCTAAGCCTTGCTCTTTAAAGAATCCCTTCTCTTGAGCGATCGCCACGTCAATGTTTGCAAAACTAGTTTTTGCCGTTGGTAAACCGATCTTGATTTTTGTGAGTTTTGCTTGCTCTAAATTAGCCGTGTTCTCCAATGGAAGTTTTGTACAAGCAGTTGCAACTACAGTAGTAATTGCAATAGTTACACCAATGATTTGTATTCGTGGTAGTCGCATCCCAATCTCCTAATTGTGTCGATGACGCCAAGGCAAAATATATGCTTCTATGATTTCTAGTACGAGAGTGCTAATAACGCCAATCACCATCAGTACAACAACGGGTACAAAAACACGTGCAGTCTGAAACGAATGTGCATTAGCAACAATCAAATATCCCAACCCTGAAACAGCAGTGTAAAATTCAGCAACAACAACAGCAATCAATGCTCGACCTATTGCCAAACGAATGCCAGTCATAATGAAAGGCAAAGCAGATGGAAGCACCAAATCAATCCATTGTCGATATTCTGTTGAGCAAAACGAACGTGCAACCTCAACTAACCGTGGGTCAATTTCGCGCACACCGCGCATTGTATTAATTAGTACAGGAAATATTGCGAATAGCATCACGATGACGATCTTCGCAAGCATTCCAAACCCAAACCACAAAACGAGGATGGGTACCAAAGCAACTATGGGTGTAACATAAAGTGCTGTGATTGGAATATCTAACAGTGCAGCCATCACTTTCACACGGCCAGTCACTAAGCCTAAAACAACCCCAAGGACTGTACCTAGAACAAGTCCTATGGCAAATACACTCATGCTCTGTGTCAATGCAATTAAAAGTGTATGATCGGCGATCATCTCTATTGCAGATTGGGCGATCGCAGTTGGATAAGTAAAAAGGATTGGATTAGTGGTTCGACCATACCATTCCCAAAGCACAAAGATGATGAGTAGCGAGACGCCTCGAAGCCACCATGTTAAGGAACGTTGGCTCCATAAAAGAGTGGAGCGTTTGTGAGTTTTAACTCGTTGTACATTGAGTTTAGTTGTGGGCTTAACGGCTGATATCTTTGGCATTTTTCAAGAACCAATAGTAAAAACTTACTTAGGTGAATGAACGAGGGGTTTTAAGAATCAAACCGACTTTCTTACTTATGCGTGTAGTGCTTCCCATATCTGGCGACGTAGTTGGGAGTATGCAGGATAATCCCGGATCGCTTGGGGAGTACGGGGACGAGGTATCTTAACATCCAATTCCAAGCGCACTTGTCCTGGAGAGCCACACAATACCAGAATGCGATCGCCTAGTAAGATTGCTTCATCGATATCATGAGTGACCAGAATAGCTGTCGTCTTCCGGCGTTGTTGGTTCTCCCATAGACTGATCAATTCACCCTGCAGCATTTCGCGTGTAATAGCATCAACTGCGCTAAACGGCTCATCAAGCAAAATCACCTCTGGTTGTATTGCTAAAGCACGTGCAATTCCCACACGCTGTTGCATACCACCGGAGAGTTCGTAGGGGTAGCAGTGACCGTAATCTTCCAAGCCCATCACTTCAAGCAGGTGAGTTACAATCTCCTCATTACCAAATCGCCGACCCTGGACTGACAGTCCATACTCTATGTTTGCTCGTACAGTTTTCCAAGGGAAGAGACCAAAGTGTTGAAAAACCATTGCTATTTGAGGAGTCGGACGAGTAATCGCAATCCCGTCAAGGAGAATACGACCACGGCGCACCGAGGTTAAGCCTGCTACTGCACGCAGCAGAGTTGTTTTGCCACAGCCTGAAGGTCCAACAATACAGAGCAGCTCGTGTTCTTTGAGCCTAAAAGAGATATCCTTCACCACAAGCCGTTTGCCAAGGGAGATCTCTACAGAGTCAAATAGTATCTTAGAAGCTGATGGAGACATATCTAATTCTCGGTACAACTTATGCTGATGGGCATCAGGTGTACTATATGAAGTCATTGCCAGCAGAATAGTTAATAAACTTCTGATGTGAGCTAATGTTGGCGATCAATAAGGTTGAAGGATGACTTGCGAGTTTTCCGAAAATCGTCGGTAAATGTTTTATCATGATTGGGTTCTGAGTAATGCACCAAAGACATCTTAAATAAGTTGGCATTAAGTGCTAGTATCTCATGAAACAAATATCACCTCATAAAAACAAGAAGTTTCAGTAGAACAGCTTGTAAAAAATAAGGTCATACGGTTTAATAGAAACTATTTTAATGACCAATCTAAAATCTAAATAGAAACGCTTCTTTTGTCAACAACATAATTGCTAATTCCTAATTTGTCATTTATAATTCATAGTTAAAAAAGACTTTAAATCCTTATAAAATGGTGCGTTTTTGAGTTTTTGAAGGAATTTAAATCTTCATTACCAAACTTAATTACGAATTATCAATTACGAATTATGGATCGCAAATTTTTAAATAACTCGTTCACCACTATTAATATCATGCTGTTATCAGAAAGCTATTAGATGTTAACTCTGTAAGCCATGCCCATCAATACATAACCGTGTAAAGATGCTAGCAATGTTGCTAAAAAGACATGAGCTTTAGGAATCCCCTTCGGGATGACAACAGGGAACAGAAAAAAGATTTACAGAGACGTTGAATAAGTTGAGTGTGTGAGGTCGCCAAACTGAATTTTAGAAAGTGAAGGTTGTCCGAACAGTTCCTACAACAATGGTATCGTTGTTGCTATTATGTTCTGGACTAGTGATGACAAAGACTCCGGGCGTCACAGCAATATTATCTGTCAGTTGAAATCGGTAAAAACCTTCTATGTGAAAAGATGTGTCTTTATCTTCTGCTACACGACTGGATATAACTTTTGGTGGCATACCAAAGACAAAACCTCCCAGATTGCCTTTACCTCCAAGATCAGGAAAAGCTAGTGTCACAGCATAGTTAAGAATGTCTGCATCGCTACCACTAACTTCTGAGTGTGCGATGGAGTAGCCAGCCCAACCCGCAAGGACTAATTTAGGATTGATTCGCCAGCTGGTTTCTAAACCAAAGGAATTTGCAGAGGTAGCAACATTACCAAATGGTCTACGTGCAAGGGTACTACCTACCCCTTTATCGAGGTCAACACTATTGCCAGGATAATAAGTATTGACGTAGGTTAAACCAACGCCTACGTTTTTGATTGGCTCAAAGAAGAGTTGTGCAAGAATGTTATAACTTCCATCAAACAGACCATTTTGACTGGTTGGAACATTAGCATTAGCGGCTGTATAGGCTATGTTGACACTTGTGTGCTTGTTAAACTCGTAGTTAGCACCAATAGCTGCACCACCAGTAATTCGGTAAATCGGATTAAATCGCCCAAACATGGAGAGACTACCACTGCCAGTAAATTTAAAGAGACTCAGAGTTTTTACCATCCTGTCTACTTCAATTTTTACTGGAGCAACTGTGACTGAGAGTTTGTTGTTAACAGGGAAATAATAGTACAATTCATCGATCAACTCTTGATTATTTTCACTACCAGCAAATGACAAGCGGGTCATTGCAGTACCTGTCACATTACCCAGAAAATCTGTCAAGTTTCTGGCTTGTAAGCGGACTTTAAGAAAGTCTTTACCAGTAAAGCTGCTATCTAAACTCAAACGGATGCGATCGCCGAGTATGACATTGTCTTGTAGCTTTGGGTTGTTATTTGGGTTGTTGTCGCGATCAGCCGCTTTCCCTCCAAATGCACCAGCGATCGCGAAAATAGCTTCTCCACTGAGTTTGGCTGTGGGGGAAAATTGATGTGCTTCGAGTTCAGCCGTCTTGACTTCTAAGGTATCTACACGACTACGTATGACTGCTAATTCTGTCGCAAACTCTTGTTGTAGTTTCTGTATTGTTGCTAAATCTTCTTTGGCGACAAGAGAAGATGTGCCTGTGGCAATTAATTCGTTGACTCGATCTAAACAAGCGTTCAACCCAGCGGCAAATTCATAACGTGTGATGGCGCGATTTCCTCGGTAAGTACTATTTGGATATCCAGCTATACAGCTGTACCTTTCAACAAGCGATCGCAATGCTTGAAAAGCCCAATCAGTAGGCTGAATATCGGATAATTGTGACACCGAAGTGAGTTGTGATGATGAATCTGTTGAGAACTCAGCTACGACAGGAGATTCAGGTTGAATGTCAGCTACGATAGGAGATTCAGGTTGAATGTGATTACTGACTTGTACTTCACCAGCCAGGGTAGGTAGAACTAAGCCAACTATCAAAATTGCTGGACTATAGGATAAACAGGTTAACAAAGATCTCAATACCACTGCCTTACACCTAATAAAGGAAAACCAAAAATTTTACTAATCCTAGGGCTTAAAAGCCTTTCATCAAAATACAGCAAATGTAGTGAAATATTTACAACAACATTATTTTTTATTTTTAAATCAAATCCATCATTTATTTTGTTATGAACATAATATTAACAGTTCAATAGAATAACTAAAAGACCTAAAATAGCTATTAAATAAGGCATAAGGCAAACAGCAAATAAGTAAATAAGAATTTATTATAAGCAAGCAAATATATTGATTTTAATAAAATAGTTATTAACTAATCTAAGTAAAGTAGCTCAAATCTTAATTCTAAATAAAAGAGCAAAACCACTATTCAAGTATTAAAAATCTGATATTCTAGTCTCATATCAAAGAGCTTCCACTGAAATCTCGATTCAGTATCGGAGAGTGTTATTACCAGTTTGAGGGGTGCAAGCAGGGGCATTCATACTACACAAGTCCAATCACTCAAGCTACCCATCGGCAAGGCAGCATGATTAAAAGAATTGGACAGCAAAAAAACCTTGTAACATACAGGTAATTAAAAACTTTCATGAATAATAATGAATCTAGCTCTAACACTAAAGGAAGCGTGATCTGTGGTTGGTGTAGCTACGACAACCCACCAGGCTCTACACAGTGCCAGAGGTGCCATAAGCCTTTTAGCACGGCTTCGCTATCTACTAAGAGACTGATAAGTAAGCCTTCTACAGGTTTGCTTGGTCTATTCGCATTACTATTATTTGTTTGCGTAGGTGGTGGTCTTTTTTTATGGCAGCAAGTTCGACTTCTCACAAGTTCTCCAAGTCTAAATATTTCCTCAGAAAAAAATTCTTCGGATATTAAACTCTACAATTCCATACAAGAAGTTCCGAATGTACCAGACGGAACATTTAACTATGGTGGTGCTGTCCTCTTTGCATCTATAACTGCTCAAGGTGCGCATGAAGCTATGACTAAGGCTCACCCAAATTTTCACTTGGTGTTTACTGAACCTAAGAACAGTTTACCTAGTCAAAATGCGGGTCTCAAAATGCTAATTGATGGTGATCTGAGCTTTGCTCAAAGTGCAGTAGCCCTTCAAGATACTGAATACAAAAAGGCGCAAGCACGCGGCTTTATGTTGGATCAGGTACCAGTAGCTATAGACATAATTGTATTTTTTACTAATCCAAGTTTGTCTATCCCTGGACTTTCGCTAGATCAACTTAAAGATATCTATAAAGGCAAGATAACAAACTGGAAACAGGTAGGAGGACCGGATTTAGAGATCACGCCATTTGCCAGAGACCCCAAAACTGTCAATTTATTAAATGTGCTTCTTGGGCCAGAAATTAAGCAACTCAGTTCTCGAGTGCAAATTGTCAACGATTATACTGATAGTATACGTAAAGTTGCCGCAACTCCGGGGGGTATCTCTTTTGGAGGGAGTGGACCAATTCTTGGTCAGCATACAATTCGCCCTCTTGCTATAGCTAAAGGCAACTCTCAGAATTATGTGCAACCATTCATCAGTGAAGGCAAGCAAATCAATGTCTCTGCGGTCCGAGATGGGAGTTACCCCCTCAGTCGGCGTTTGTTTATTGTCATTCGTCGAGATGGCAAAATTGATGAACAGGTTGGAGTTGCCTATGCAAATATGTTACTTTCTACTGAAGGTCAGCAGTACGTTGCAAAGGGAGGTTTTCTCCCACTGAGGTAAGCTTAGATTTGTGCACTGACTTGCATAGCTAGATGGAGTGGTAAGTCAATTAAGGGTCTGAAAAAAGGCTCATCTAATGCAAGATGTTCTGAAGTGACTCGTAATTCCTTGAGTGTAGGCATAGTGTTAAAACCAGCTGTTTTAAGAGCATCAAAATAGTCTTCTAGAGTTTTGTGGATGAATTGTAAATTGACCACCGAGCCGTCTCGCTTCCACATACAACCTGGAAACTGCTGATCGCGTTGACTAAAGTAGCCTGTACCATTAACTTGAAAATAGTATGGGTACCCCGCTTCACGCATATATGGAAATGATGGATGCGGTATGCAAAACACAAATCGACCTCCTGGACGAAGAATACGTCGCACTTCAGCCATACA
>JAJPJF010000530.1 GCA_021324415.1 Nostocales cyanobacterium Centralia_MAG_434 | reverse complement strand
AGGACAAGGGGATGGATTTGTATCAAGAATTTAGTGAAATGGTATTAGGAGTGGGGAGGAGCCACTGCGCTCTTGCGGCTTCGCCGACAGTCCCGCAAGTGGCGTTGGGGAGTGGGGAACTCGGAGCCCCCACGGAGGAGCCAGCGCGGTCTTGGGGGTTCCCCCCATGAGCGACTGGCGTCCGGTGCCGACTTAAAGCGACTGGCGTTGGGGATTAGGGCCATGGGGAGTAGGGAGTTAGTTATCCACCTTGTCTTCCTTGTCTACGCCAGTTGCTCCACTTGCGGAGACCCCAAGATCGCACTGGCTCCCCTTGTCCTCCTTGTCCTCTTTTGCTCGTCTACTCCCCTGCTTGTTTCCCTCACTCCTCATTTACGGCTGCTTTTCCTTTACCAGGAATTAAGCCGCGTCTTCCTGGCATTTGAGAGAGTAGTAAGAAGCGGCGTAGGTGTTGTAAACGTTCGGTATTACCTAGCAGTTCCAGTTCTTCCAAGGCTTCTTTAAAAGTTAAGTTAGAACGGTAAAGAATACGGAAGGCTTTTTTGAGGATTTGCAATTCTGTGGTATCAAGACCAGAACGTTTGAGTCCTACAAGGTTTAGGGTTCGTATCCGTGATGGATTTCCTTCAACCAACATATATGGTGGTACGTCACGCTCAATGCGAGCCATACCTCCTACATAAGCCAAACCGCCAATATGCACAAACTGGTGTATCCCCAAAACCCCACTAATGCCGGCTCGTGACTCGATATAGACATGACCTGCGATCGCGGTTGAATTGGCGATAGTTACATAGTCTTCGATGACGCAATTATGTGCCACATGGACATAAGCCATCAGTAAGTTGCCGTTGCCAATCACTGTTGCTTCACCTGCACCAGTGGCGCGGTTAATGGTGACATACTCACGAATGCGATTATCATCACCAATTTTGACCCCACTTGGTTCACCATTGTACTTTCGGTCCTGGGGTTCTAAGCCGATAGCAGCTCCGGGAAAAATTTGATTTCGAGCCCCAATTTCAGTCAGCCCGTCTAGCACGACATGAGCGCCAATTGTCGTTTCAGGACCGACTTTCACATGCCCTCCAATCACAGCATAGGCACCAACTTGCACTGTATGGTGAAGTTCCGCCTTCGGATGAATAACAGCCGTTGGATGAATAAGTGTTTTCAAGTGTGCATCTCCAGAACAGTCTAATGCTGAGAGTTAAACTATTGATTTGGTAACCGAAAGTATCGGGTGAACTGTCTTATGTGTGAGGGCGGCAAAAATCGAGATTTTATACAATGCTATGCTATTGTGGCTATTTTTTAATACTGATTTCCTTTTTAGGACTCAGTAAAGGCACATTCATTACAGTTATGAGCTATCAATTACCAGTTATCAATTTTACTGATAACTGTTCACTGTTCACTGATTTAAAAGTGTGCCCTTACCACTCAGCAATTGTTTATTTTGCTATGGAAAACATCAGTTCGCCTTCAGTTGCAAGCTGACCGTCAACTTCGGCACGACCTTGCATCTTACCGAAACGACGTTGTTTCACCCATAACAGTTCCAATGTCATCACGAGTTGATCTCCAGGTATAACTTCCCGACGAAAGCGAACTTTATCAATACCAGCAAATAAGAAGAGTCCACCCTCAAATTCTGGCAGTTGAGTCATAACAACTCCGCCTACTTGTGCCATTGCTTCAACAATCAGCACTCCTGGCATAATTGGGCGTCCTGGAAAATGCCCTTGAAATTGGGGTTCATTAAAGGTGATGTTTTTTAGACCAACAGCCCTTTTTCCTGGAACATATTCAATAATCCTGTCTACAAGCGCAAAGGGGTAGCGATGAGGTAGCAGTTTCTGAATCTCTTCTACTGTAAAAATGACTTTGTTGTCAGTTGTATGAGTGGTGGCATCATCTGACTGATGTTGAGTAGATGCTAGAGCAGGAACATTGACAGTATTAACTTCGGTAACGCTTGACATTGACACTATTGGTGAATTTTTAATTTTGGTTCTGTGGGTAGGTACTTGTTTTTTTAACTTTCCCTGATATGGATTTTGGATTGGGGATTTGGCTTGTAGTTGTGCTTAAGCGCTACTACGAACCAGTCTACAATCTAAAATTCTTTGCGCCAGTTGAGTGTGTAAATTATGACTAGCTTTATATGCTAAGTAATGAGCGCAAGGGAAAGTACCTAGTAAGCTCAAATCTCCTACTAAATCCAAGATCTTATGACGTACTGGCTCATTTGCAAATCTCAATGGAGGATTTAGCCAGCCTTGAGGTCCACAAACCAGAGCATTGTCCAAACTTCCACCTTTAATCAAGCCTGAGCGCTGTAATTGTTCAATTTGATGTAATAAGCCAAAGGTACGGGCTGGAGCAATTTCGGTAGCAAAGGTGTTACAAGCTTTTCCTTCAGTGATGAATGACCAACTATGCCATTGGTTACCAATAGCAGGTAAATCAAAGTCAATGCCGTAGGTAAAGCGAATCTCTGCTGCTGGTAAGGCACAGATAAACGCATCTCCTTGTCGCACCCAAATGGGCTCATCTATGGGTGGTGAGATCTGTTCTCCTGGTAGAGTTTGTGCTACTAAGCCAGCTTGAATGATACTTTCTGCCCATACTCTTGCTGAACCATCTAAAAGTGGCACTTCCGGACCATCAATTTCAATTCGGGCATTGTCCACACCCATCCCAGCCAGCGCTGCTAATAAATGCTCCACCGTCCGGATGCTTGCTTCTCCCTTAACCAACTCAGTTGAAAGTACAGTTTGACTAACTGCTGTCAACTGCGCTGGAATGATTGGATTATCTGGCAGATCTATCCGCACAAAATAGCGTCCACTTCCTGCCTCTGCTGGTAAGATTCGCACATGGGTGATGACTCCACTGTGTAATCCTACTCCTGTTTGAGTGATTTGTGATGCTAAAGTGTACTGTTGCATATGTGGTGTGGTGATTGATCATTTGTCCTTTGTCATTAGTCATTTGGACTTTAGTTGTAATAACCAATGACTAATGACTAGTTAGAACCTTTCGCCAATACCAAAATTGATTTGGGTACCACCGTCGTTATTAATACCGTAGTCAATACGAATTGGGCCTAGAGGAGACTGTACCCGTACCCCAAGACCATAGCCAAAGCCAGTACCATTTTTGTTTAGCAACGTAGCTGCTCTAGTACTGGTTCCTAAATCGGAGCCAACGTCAAAAAATAATGCACCAGTAATGACTGAAAACAGAGGGACTCTATACTCAAGAGATCCTTGAACAAAACTGCGTCCACTACCCAATTGTCCTTCGTCATAACCCCGAACCGAGTTGCTACCACCTAATGAAAAAGCTTCGTAGGGAGGTAGGTCACCAAGTACAGTTCCTGCTTGAAAGTTAAAGGCGATCGTTTCTGGTTTTTTGGAAAAGTGAGTAAATTTCACAGGAAAGTATTTACTGTAGCTACCTCTGAGCCTAGTCAGAAGAATGTTACCCTCTCCTATAGGCAAAGACTGATCCAACCCGAAACGGAGGAAAGATCCACTGGTGGGTGTCAGTGGGTTATTACGGCGATCGCGTGCAATTCCCAATTGCAATAGCAGCAAATCATCATTACTCCCTCCCGATTGAGTCAAGTTAATGAGTTCATTTGTATTTTCTAAGCGCCCAACTGGTCTGGTATTGCCATTGGAATCTTTGAGGGTTACTCGTTGATACTGGAAACCAGCTGAAGCTGTCCATTCAGCAGGTGTGTATGGATCTTTAGACAAGGGACGGGTAAAGTTGACACCACCTCCTAGACGTATAACGCGGGGGCTGTCACCGTTTGTTGTTGGATTTTTGGGGTCATAGGTCGTAATATTCTTTTTGGGACCTTCAAAAATTAACGAAATCGACTGACGACGGAAAATATCAGCTGTGTAGGATGTTCGATAAGGATCTCCGGCTATCCAGGGGTCTGTATAGCGGAGGTCAAATAATAAAGTGTCTTGTTGTCCAATCTCAACTTCTGCACCTAGTTTTTGATTTCTTCCATTTAGGTTTTGCTGCTGGTAGCTAACAGTACCGAATAGACCAGTAGCCGAACTAATACCAGCACCTGCTCCTATGGAACCGCTATTACGCTCAACGACATTGACGACAACATCAACCTTACTGGGGTCTTGACCTGGATCAAGGGAGACATTTACATCCTGAAACAGCCCTAGCCCAAATACTCTTTGCAAGTCCTTTTGAACTATGTTTCGGTTGAACACTTGTCCAGGCTTGAGCTGCATCTCTCGGGTAATAATGTAAGGTTGTGTCCGACCACGAATTGGCTGTCCCTTTTGGTTGGTCTCTTCACCTTGTTTATTACGGAAACGAACTCGAATATTTTCTACTACCCCTTCTACAACTTGCAGGGTGACGACTCCGTTTTCAGATACTTGTGGCGCGCCCACGACGTTTGCCAAAACATAACCTTTGTCTTGATAGCGCTTGGTTAATTGCTTGATACCTTCCTGTAAATCTCGTAAGTTGAGAATTTTGCCATATTGGTTGCGGAAAATTTCATCTACGGTTGTGGCAGGTAGTACGGAGGGAATATTTGAGGTCTGTACCTGCACTTTATTCAAGATGGGATTTGGTCGAACAACAAAGCTCACTCTAACACCTAAAGGCGTATCTTCTGGCACAGCTTGGACATTGGAGAAGTATCCAGTCGAAAAGATGGCGTTAATATCTTCTTGTAGCTGAGAGCGGGTTGTTGTTCTTCCTGGTTGCGTACGAATCACTTTATAAACTTGGTTTTCCAGATCCGGTGATAGTTGTCCTGTCTCGGATTTGACAGCTACTTCCGAAACCAGTACGCGGGGTTCATTGGCTTCTGGAGATGCTTCCGGAGATTGATTGGGAGTGGTGTTATCTGGAGTTGTTGGTCTCGATTGATCCGGAGGCTGGTTAGAGTTTCCCGGATTTAAGTTTGGTGTTTGTTGTTGTGTGTTGGGAAAAGGCAGGTTGGTATTTCCCGGAGACGTTGTGCTAGCTGGAGGGGATGAATTTGGTGTTTGTTGTTGTGTGTTGGGAAAAGGTAGGTTGGTATTTCCCGGAGACGTTGTGCTAGCTGGAGGGGATGAATTTGGTGTTTGTTGTGTGTTGGGAAAAGGCAGGTTGGTATTTCCCGGAGACGTCGTGTTAGCTGGAGGGGATGAATTTGGTGTTTGTTGTGTATTTGAAGACGGATTGTCTGGAAAAGGAGTTGTTTGCTCCAGGTTTTGTGCTGTTTTGTGGGTAGTAATGCTTGACACTATCTCTTCTGGTGCAGATACAGATGCAGGTGTCGTTTTTAACAGGCTAACAACGTCGCGTTTCTGATTGGATAGTGATTTTAAAACCTTTGAGTTGTCTTTTGTATTGTTAGGGGTTTGTGCATTCGCACTCAGCGATGCACCCAAAGGGGTTGCGATCGCCACCACAGTCATTAAAACAGGGGATATGCGCATTTTGTTGAGTTTTTTCTTCACGTCCGCACACCATCAAAAGGAGGTAGTATCAGTTATCAGTTATCAGTCATCAGTTATCAGTCATTGACCATTTGGTAAAGACAACTGACAAATAACAAATGACAATCCACACGAGTTTAGTTGATTTTTGATCACTTAGTTATTACTGTTTACTGCTTTTAGCACTCTTTGTAAGACCTCCTGGTACGCATGCTCTACATTTCCTAAATCCTTACGAAAGCGGTCTTTATCTAAGACCCAGCTATCAGGATCGTTTCCTGCATGAGTATCCCACAAACGGCAGGTATCAGGGCTAATTTCATCTGCCAAAAGTAACTGCTGTTGTGCATCTAGGCCAAATTCTAGTTTGAAGTCTACTAGGGTAATGCTGCACCTCTGAAAAAAGTTGCTGAGAAAATCGTTGATTTTTAATGCTAGATGGGTAATTGTGTCAACTTGTTCCGGAGTCGCCAGTTCTAGCAAATAGAGGCGATCCCGTGTTAACAAAGGATCTCCCAAAGAGTCATTTTTATAATAAAACTCTACCAGTGGTTGTTTTAGCAAGGTACCAAGTGGTAACCCAGTTTGTTGGCAAAGACTACCTGCTGCAATGTTCCTGACAACCACTTCCAAGGGCAAAATCTTGACTGCTTTTACCCGCATTTGGTGCGGGTTGGGGTTGTCAATATAGTGAGTTTTTATACCATGTGCTTCTAGCTGTTGAAATAACTGAGTAGAAATGCTACAGTTTATCACACCCTTATTAGTAATAGTGCCGCGCTTCTGGGCGTTAAAAGCAGTTGCATCATCTTTAAAATCGGCAAGCAAAATTTCTGGATCTTCCGTTTTGTAGAGGATTTTTGCTTTTCCTTCGTATATTTTTGAATTTAAAGACATTGACATAGTTGAGGGTATAGTTCTAAGTGATTAACGATTTAACAACTTGCACACTATCAAGCTTAACCATTTTATATCTAGTCACTAGTTATTAATTAAACGAAGGTAGAAAGCACCAGAGGATTTTATTTGTCCTACTAGTTATAGATAGAACATCTATCCAATGTCCTTCAATGGAGCAACTGGAGAGACAAGATAGAAATAGAAAGATATATTCCCGCGATATGTCCTCTGTTTTTGTCTTGAACCTACTAAAAATTTAAGAATCTAACTCACTTGCAAGCAAGAGCGAAATTTTAGGTAGCACCGAGTTATTAGTCTACTCTTACGTGATGACACACTTAAGAATATTTACGTAATTTCTGACTGCATTACAATCAAGTCAGTGACTAGTCAAGTATTTTTACTGTAGACTCTGAGCCATGTTTCTATTTACATTGACATCTAAGAGTTTTCAGGCTTAAAAAAATGGTATCACTAATTTAACTAAATATTTTCTCAAAAAAAGTATATAAAGAATGAAATTATAAAATAAGTAAAGGGTTTTGCAACAACTCAACCAAGGAGGTTGATCATTCAGCTTCAAGCTTGACACCAAAAAACTTAAAGCAATAAATACAAAAGATAGGGAAAAAATAGTGGATAAAGATGATTTTCTCTACCCCCATAGTCGTTATTACGGTCAGGTTAAGCCTGAAAACCTAGTTTTTAACGCTAATTTGCAAGAATTTGCCCAGCGGATCAGCTATATTTGCAATCTAGAAACATCAGGAAAAATAACTCCAGAAAATGCTTACCAGCAAATAAAAGATCTCTGGAAAGAGTTGAAACAAACAAAAAAGCAGTTAAGAATTGGGGAAAACTTATTTGGAGATGACCAAAGAGGAGATGGGACGGAGTGAAGGAGCAGAGGGAGGGAGACAAGGGAGACAAGGGAGACAAGGGAGACAAGGGGAATACTCTATACTCTGCCCTCTGCCCCATTCCTAACTCCTAACTCCTATACACTCCTCTTCACTTCCCGATCATTGTCCAGACACCGTCCCAGGAGTCTAGAGGAGGATGTTGTAGGTATTTAGAAGCTCGTTTTAAGTGGATAGTAACAGCTTGGTCTTGAGGTCGGATGTTTTTTGCAGCTTCAAAGTAGGAGATTGCTTTTAAGAAATTGCGCGCTAGATAAGCAGTACGTCCAGTCTGGTAGAGGGATAAAAATTCTTGTGTTGCACTGTTTAAGGGAGTATTGCGATCGCCAATTAATTCATAAATATTTACAGCTTGATGTTTTCCTTTAACCCGAATTTTGTCTAACTCACGCACCCAAATGAGATCGGCACATAAATGATAAGTAAACTCACTCAAAATGATGTCACAACCATATTCCTTGGTGACTCCTTCCAAGCGTGAGCTTAAATTCACACCATCTCCAATTACGGTGTAGTCCATACGTTTGCGGGAACCAATATTACCCGACACAACTTCTCCTGAACTAATCCCAATACCAATAGAAATTTGTGGTTGTTCTTGAATAATCCGTCGATGGTTAAATTCTGCCAATCGTTGGCGCATATCCAGCGCCGCCTGTATTGCTCTCCAAGCATGATTATCAGTCAGTGGCAGTGGTGCACCAAACACTGCCATTAAAGCGTCACCAATAAACTTATCTAGAGTTCCTTCGTGGTTAAAAACGGCCTCTACCATTGTTTCAAAATACTGATTGAGCAGTGATACTACCTCAGCTGCTCCTAGGTTTTCTGTGAGAGTGGTATAGCCTCGAATATCAGAAAATAAGACTGTGACTTCTTTGCGCTCTCCTACCATCAAAGCATCCTCTCCCAGTGCCAAAACTTGTTCAGCAACGCGAGGAGTCAGATAACGGTGCATAGTTGTTTTCATCCGTTTCTCTTGAGAGATGTCTTCTAAAACGACTAAACCTCCCCGTACCCCACCTTCTGGGTTTGTTAGAGGGTTAACAGTGAGATTTATACTGCGTTCAATCTGCTTAACGTTGGTCGCATTAAATAATGTTGGCTGAGGAGTTAGGGGTTGAGTCCAAGGAGTGAAAGCATCAGGCTGAGTGTGAGTGCGCACTGTCAAAACTGAGTGGTAAAGAGGTTCCTGTAAAGATGTAGCAGATGTGCAATTGGGATTTATGAGGGTAGTGGCACAAATATGATTACCTGCTTTATCCACAGAACAAGTTTCACAGAATACTTGCGTAGCTGGTAGCGAATTGATGGGTGATTGGCATTGTTGAATGTCACTCAACACTTGAAACTCAGAACCTAGGACCGAATAGAGTCTTAGTCTTAAGTTTTGCTCTGGAACAAAGTGTCTTGCTCCAGTTTTTAAACTATCTTCTAGGCGCATTTGTAGGTGTTCAATCGGCACAACCTCCCAAACTAAACGCCCAATCAAATTTTGTTCCCACCAATGCTTATGATCTTTAGCGTTAGCTTCACCCAAGGGACAACCCAAAAGCTGCAATGCCGCATCGTTGATTGTAACAATTCGACCTCGCATATCTGTAGAAATGACTGCATCTGATAGACTTTGCAGAATATCTTTTTGATATTGTTTTTCAAGTAGCACATTTTCGAACAGGCGGGCATTTTCCAAGGCAATACCTGCTTGAATGTTAAAAGCCCGCATGAATTCTTCATCAGATGCAGTAAAGCTACCTTGCTGCTTATTAATCAACTGCGTGACACCAATCAATTCATTAGCTGAATTAAACACTGGCAAACACAGAATATTGCATGTTGTATACCCTGTTTTCCTATCTGTGGTTGGGTCAAAACGAGGATCTTTATAAGCATCAGGGATGTTCAGCGCTTCACCAGTTGATGCCACATAACCAGCAATACCACGATTAGCAGGCATGCGAATTTCCATCATAGTTTTACCATCTGCAGCTGCTACCTTGGTCCAAAGCTCCTCCATTTCCTTTCGATACAAAAACAATGTACTGCGGTCTGCTTGCATCAAAATCCTGGCTTGCTCCATGACTATCTGCAAGGTTGCTTCTAAATCTAAACTTTGTCCGAGGGTCTGGGTTGCACGCAAAAGAGCTGTAGCACCCCTCTGATTGCGAGCTGCTACGTAGAAAGACTGACAGCTTTCTAAAATAATGCCAATAGAAGAGGCAAAGTCTCGAAAGCACTCCTCATCTTCATAACTAAATGGAACATCTCCAGCTTTATTTGCCAGTTGTACAACTGCTACAACCTGATTTTTAGTGTTTAAAACAGGCATGCACAAAATATTGTGCATTTTATAGCCCATCAGTTTTTCTAGTTCTGACCTGAATAGAGGATGAGTAGAAGGTTTAGGTATGTTCAGGTATTCGCCTGTACTAGCTACATAACCTGGAATACCTACATTAATGGAAGTACGAATTTCTATAGGCTTTTGGATATTATGTTGGGCAACTTTAGACCACAGTTGACCTTTGTCATAATCAACTAAGAAAATGGTGGTATGCTGGGCCTTTAGAATTTGACCGATCTTAAGTGTAATTGCTTCTAACACTTTTTCCAGCATTGTTTCTAAGGCTTCGTTGTTGATAAGTTCAATAGCTCTTAGAAACTGATGAAATTCGGCGCTGATGAAATCGAGTAAGCAAATAAACTCGTTAACAGAAAGGTCCTTAACACGACCTAGTAAAGCATGGGTGCAATTCACTTGAGTCGGGTCAGTTAATGTAGTTAGGACGCTACCAGAATTAAGGAGTGTCATGGGAATTTTGAATTGTTGAATTATGCGACACCCGCGAATTGCTCAGAGTAGATGACCTTTTGATAGTAGGTTTGTAACTGATGTGTAGCAGATGCCCATCCCCAACGTTCTGCTTCTCGGCGGGCGTTTTGACGGATTATTTCTCTTTCTTGTTTATGTTCTAAAAGGCGAACAGTAGCGGCAATTGCACCTGCGATACCTGCTTCTGGTTCAAAAAGATATCCATTCACCCCGTCGGTAACAATATCAGGAATACCACCACAACGGGCCGCTACGACGGGACACCCTGCTGCCATTGCTTCTAGTAGTACTAACCCCAGTGTCTCAGTCCGAGATGGGAAAATAAAGGCATCAGCGCTAGCAAAGGCAGAAGCCAACTCTTTTCCCCTAAGATACCCAACAAAGTGAGTGTTTGTTCCAGCAAAATGTTTTTCTAGTGTCTGGCGGTGAGGGCCATCTCCGACTAATGCTAATCTAGCATCGGGAATTGCTTCTAAAATTGGCTTGATGTTTTCAATTTCTTTCTCGGCAGAAAGACGTCCAACATAGAGTAGCAAGTGGTTTTCAGGATGAGCTTGCGACAAATGCGATCGCATTTTTTCGCAGGCTAGATCAGGATGAAAAGTTTCGGTATCTACTCCTCGTTGCCACAAATCCACTCTTTCAATGCCGTGTGATGTTAACTCCTCCATCATCGCCGTAGAAGTGCATAGATTTAAACTAGCTTGATTATGGCCTGCTTTCAGTAATTCCCACAATAATCCTTCTAAAATTCCCAAGCCATAATGCTGAAGATATTGAGGCAAATGAGTATGGTAAGAGGCCACCAGAGGGATATTCAGAATTTTGCCATAAAATATACCAGCTAATCCTAAAACTGCTGGATTTACTACATGAATGATCTGTGGCTTAAATTCTTCGATTATTTCACCAATTGCTGGACGTGGTAGTGCTAGTTTTAACTCTGGATAGAGTGGTAAGGGAAAGCCAGAGACGCCATAAACTTTGGCTCCTTTGTATTCTGTAATACCACCTTCAGGAGAAATGACGAGGACTTGGTTGCCGTTACGCTGCAAATGATCGACGGTGTGACACAGGCGTGTCACAATACCGTCAACTTTGGGTAAAAAGGTTTCAGTGAATAAAGCTATTCGCATAATTTAGTCATTAGTCATTGGAAGCCAGTGCATGGGAGAGCCTGCGCAGAGGGTTAGCCCCCTCTCACGGCGACTGGCGTCCGGTTTTCTCGGTTTGTAGCAACTGGCGTTCATTGGTCATTGGTCATTGGTCATTGGTCATTTGTAACTAGTTAGTTATCAAAACATACAACTAAACACATGACAAACGACGCATGACAAAGGACAAATGACACAGAACCATAGACTTTTGACTATTGACTATCTACGCCAGGACACTTTGGGGAGGATTTGGTTGTTATCAACTCGATTTTGATACTTAATGGCAAAATTCAGCAGAGAATCGAGTAGAGAATCAGAGAGATAGTGAGGTTGCAAGCCAAGATCCAGCAATTTAGTGTTTTGAGCCTTGTAGTAATGTTCTTCTTTTTCCACTCTGGGGTTATCCAAATGGTTGATTTCCACATTGATTCCCATTGCTGTTCCGGCTTTTTTCACCATCATTGCCAATTCGGCAACGCTAAATTGTTCGGTGAATTGGTTAAACACACGAAATTCACCTGGTTGCGCTGGATTAGCGATCGCGATTTCCACACATCGCACTGTATCTCGAATATCTAAAAATCCACGAGTTTGCCCTCCTTTGCCATAAACGGTTAAGGGATGTTTGATAGCTGCTTGAATACAGAACCGATTGAGTGCTGTACCAAACACTCCATCATAGTCAAGGCGGTTAATCAACAATTCGTCCATCCCTGTTTCTTCAGTTAAGACGCCGTAAACCACACCCTGATTTAGGTCTGTTGCTCTTAATCCCCAAATTCGGCAAGCAAAGTGGATGTTATGGCTATCATGAACTTTGCTTAGATGATACATTGAACCCGGCTGCTTCGGATACGGTAAGGTATCTTTGCGCCCATTATGTTCAATGGTGATGTAGCCTTCTTCTATATCAATATTAGGCGTGCCATATTCACCCATTGTTCCCAGCTTCACTAAGTGACAATCTGGAAAATCTTCCCGCATTGCATACAGTAAGTTTAGGGTACCTACGACATTATTCACTTGAGTCAAGACTGCATGTTCGCGGTCAATCATCGAAAAAGGTGCCGAACGCTGTTCGCCAAAATGCACAATGGCTTCTGGCTCAAATTTATGCAGCGCCCCTTTCAAAAACTCGTAATTGGTAATATCACCAACAAATAAGTCAATTGATTTACCAGTCAAATCATGCCAGCGCTGTAGACGTTGCTGGATTGACGCAATGGGGGTAAGAGTTTGGACACCCAATTCATTATCCCAGTGTCGTCGCACCAAACTATCTAGAATCCCAACTTCATAACCTTGATTGGAAAGGTAAAGTGCAGTTGCCCAACCGCAATAACCATCGCCACCAATAACCAGGACTTTCATTTTCACCAGTTTTTACTCGCTGATAGCTAAATCTATCAGGTTTGTGACCCATCTGTACTTTGTCACATGCCCTTTGTCCTATGTTATTTGTCTTTATCTATAATGTTTGATGTAAAGTAATATTACAAAAATGACGTTAAAACGTCTTACAGTCTTGACAACCAAAAAGGGAATAGATATCGTAAGATACATACCCGGGTAAGACTGTTAAAGAGTTATATGCAAGCTAAGCAAAAGGTTACTTTGTATTTGTCTCCAGAACTGCACAAGAGGTTGAAGATTCGGTCGGCAATTGATTCAGAGCCAATGTCGGAACTGGCTGAACGTGCCCTAGGTTTTTATTTGGCTAATGCGGAATTGGTTGAAGAAGTTGAAGCTTCTTATGGAAGAACTCATCGAGTGTACTCCTGTCCAGCTTGTGAAAGTTCGCTAGTATTGCGTGAAAGGGAGCTAGTCACCTTGGGCAACCAACCAGGAGTCGTTGGGAATGAGCACATACCTATCGACGAAATGGGACAAGATGAAGAAACTAAACAAAAAGGTGAGGAAGAACTAGTTCCTTGCTAAAACAGGAATTATGAATTATGCGTTCATAATTCCCCAGAATTTGCCGGAAGTGATGTCTGTACTGTCTGTTTAAGGTCTCAAGTAGGTCGATAGTATGAAAGAAGAGCTCAATATACTCATTCAAGCTCAATACCCTCTAATCTACCTTGTGACCTCCGAGGAAGAGCGGGCTGAGCAGGCAATTTTCGCAATTGCTCAATCATCAAAGCCACAAAGGCGAGTCTATGTATGGACTGTGACCCATGGCATTGTGGAATATGGGCAACCGCGCAACGTCACTCAACACAATACGGTTTCACCAGAAGCAGCAATTGAGTGGATCATTCGGCAAAGAGAGCCTGGTATATTTATTCTTAAAGATTTACATCCTTTTATTGACGCTCCAGCAACAACAAGGTCTTTACGGGACGCGATCGCCAGCTTCAAAGGCATGCAGAAAAACATCATCTTGATGTCACCAATGCATCAAGTGCCAATTGAACTGGAGAAAGAAGTTGTTGTGTTAGACTTTCCACTGCCAGATATGGGTGAGTTGAATAAGGTTTTAACACAGCACATAGAACAAAACCGTGGTCGGCGGTTGACAACAGAAGCGCGAGAAAGATTGCTGAAAGCGGCTCTGGGTCTAACCAAAGATGAGGCGGAAAAAGTTTATCGTAAAGCGCAAGTAACAACAGGGCGTTTAACGGAAGAAGAATTAGATATAGTTTTATCTGAGAAAAAGCAGCTCATTCGGCGCAATGGTATATTAGAATACATAGAAGAAGATGCAACCATTGATGCTGTGGGTGGACTAGAAGAATTAAAGAAATGGCTAAAACAAAGATCTAACGCCTTTACTGAAAAAGCGCGAGAGTATGGCTTGCCTCAGCCAAAAGGGATGCTCATACTAGGTGTGCCTGGGTGTGGTAAGTCTTTGATAGCTAAAACAACATCAAGGTTATGGGGTTTACCACTGCTGCGGTTAGACATGGGCCGAGTCTATGATGGCTCAATGGTTGGACGCTCAGAGGCAAATTTGCGGAATGCCCTCAAAACAGCAGAATCTATCTCTCCAGCGATTTTGTTTATCGATGAATTAGATAAATCATTTGCTGGTAGTGCTGGTTCTGGTGACTCTGATGGTGGGACTTCAAGCCGGATCTTCGGATCTTTCCTCACTTGGATGCAAGAGAAAAAATCCCCAGTGTTTGTAATGGCAACGGCTAACCGTGTGGAACGTTTGCCAGGGGAATTTCTAAGGAAAGGTCGTTTTGATGAAATATTCTTTGTAGATCTGCCAACTCCAGAAGAACGTCAGGATATCTTCAAAATCCATCTCAATAAGCGACGTGATGATATCTCTCGCTTTGACCTTGAACAATTGGCTAAAATAGCCGATGGATTTTCTGGGGCAGAAATTGAACAGGCGCTCGTAGCGGCAATGTATGAGTCTTTTGCCCAAGATCGCGAGTTCACTCAGTTAGATATTATTGCTGCAATTAGAGCAACACTGCCGCTGTCACGCACGATGCAGGAACAAGTAACGGCTCTAAGAGATTGGGCCAGACAGCGAGCAAGACCTGCTGCAGCCTCCGTAGCTGAATATCAGCGAATGGAGTTTTAAAGGCTTTCCCCTGCTACTACAGGGGGAGAGGCTAGCAACAAATGCTAGCAGTTAAAAAAAAACCGCGTGCGTTATACGCGGCTTTCCCTAAAACAAACCGTTGTCCTTTTCTCAATCTTCTCTTTTGGAGGAACCCAAATGTCTCATTTTAGCACATTGCGCACCAAAATCACAGATGCAGAAATCCTCAAGTCTTCTCTACGTGACCTGGGTATCACTGTAAAGACCGACGCTGATGTACGTGGTTACAACGGCCAGCGCGTTCGCTCTGACATCGTGGCAGTTTTGGAAGGCGAATATGACCTCGGTTGGTCCCGCAATAGCGATGGTTCTTTTGACTTGATCGCAGACCTGTGGGGCGTAGCTAAGAAGCACAACCAAACTGAGTTGATCAACTCAATTAATCAAAAGTATGCTGTTAACAAGACTTTAACTGAAGTCAAGCAACGCGGTCTACAAAATGCCAACGTTAAGTTGGTATTGCAATAGAATTTCTCCGCGCGTTCCCAAAGCTGCACGGGTTAACTAAGTCACTAGTAGTTAGCCCGCTTTTTTTCAAAAGACTAACCCAGTTTCTTTTTGGAAGCTGGGTTTTTTGGATTTTTGGGAATAGGGAATAGGGCATGGGGCATGGGTGTGCTAAATCTTTAACGAAACAAATTTTTTACAGGGCATGGGGTATGAGGTATGCTCAACTTTAACGAATAGTGATTTAATGATTTATTCTTGCCAACCTAACTTGATAGTGGGGAGTGAACATTGAAGAAGAAATTTTTTTATGCCCCATGCCCCATGCCCTGTGCCCGCTATGACTCAATCCCATCTCTCACAACCTATCACTGTTACCGTTCCCGCTACGACTGCCAACTTGGGACCGGGGTTTGATTGTATTGGTGCAGCCTTAACGCTGTACAACGAGTTCAAGTTCAGTCTTTTATCCTCAGAAGAAGGGGAACCATTGATTATTAAAGTCACTGGTGCAGAGGCTGAACAGGTGAAAACGGATCAGAGCAATTTGATCTATCAGGCATTTGTAAAGTTTTATCAACACTTGGAGCAGACACCGCCACCTGTAAAAATTGAGATTCAAATGGGTGTGCCCTTGGCACGCGGTTTGGGTAGTTCGGCAACGGCTATTGTTGGTGGGTTGCTTGGTGCAAATTTGCTAAGTGGTGAGGTTTTGAGTCAACAACAGGTGATGGAGTTGGCGATCGTCTTAGAAGGTCATCCGGATAATGTTGTCCCAGCGTTATTGGGAGGGTGTCGTTTGGCAGCGACGGGGAAGAGAAATGAACCGCCAAACATCCAAGAATGGGAGGTTTGCGAGGTTCCTTGGTCTAGGGAAATTGTACCAGTTGTGGCAATTCCAGATTTTGAGCTTTCAACGCAGGAAGCGCGGCGGGTTTTGCCGACTGAGGTAAGTCGTGCAGATGCCATTTTTAACACGGCTCATTTGGGTTTGTTGTTGCGAGGGTTGGAAACCGGTCAGGAAGATTGGTTGAGGGCTGGTTTGCAAGATAAATTACATCAACCTTATCGGAAGATTTTGATTCCTGGTTTTGATGCTGTGAATGAGGCGGCTATTGCTGCTGGAGCTTATGGCATGGTCATTAGTGGTGCTGGGCCAACGCTTTTGGCTTTAACGAATAGTTTACATTCCGAAAGTGTAGCAGCGGCGATGGCAGCAGCTTGGCAGGAAAAAGGGATTGTGGCTGTTGTGCGATCGCTTGGTATTGACATCCAAGGAGCGAGAGGTGTGGCTGACAACACATAAAAACACTAGATATCAATACACTTGCTGTTAAAAGTTAACCACAACCCCAGTTTCTTGAAAAAAACTGAGGTTGTGGTTAACTTTCTATTTTTTTTGTGCTAAAAATTGTAACGGTGAATTGAGTAAATGTTTTTTGTTTGATTACACAAACTTTACATTTACCTGTCTAAAATAGATAATGGCAAAAAACTTTAAGTATTTATTACTAAAAAAATTCAAATTCTTAATATTTCAGAGACAAATTAGGTTTACAAAACTAAACCATGCTTAATATAATGTAATTAAAAGAGAAAAACGAAAAATGATTGTCAGTGATGAATTCTATTGAGTTTCCTTGGTTAACGACTATTATTCTGTTGCCACTTGTGGCTACACTAGCCATTCCATTTGTCCCTGATAAAGAAGGCAAAACTGTCCGGTGGTATGCATTAGGAATCGCGCTTGCAGATTTTGCGCTCATGATTTATGCCTTTTGGCAAAACTACGATTTTCACAGCTATTCATTTCAACTGATTGAAAAATATCCTTGGGTTCCCCAACTGGGTTTGAACTGGACCGTAGCGGTTGATGGGTTGTCGATGCCGCTGGTACTACTTACAGGCATCATCAATACTCTCGCAATATTCGCGGCTTGGAAAGTAACAAACAAGCCGCGTTTATTTTATGGTTTGATGCTAGCTATGTACAGCGCCCAGATTGGTGTGTTTGTGGCGCAGGATCTGCTGTTGTTTTTCCTAATGTGGGAAATAGAGTTGGTGCCAGTGTACCTGCTGATTTCTATTTGGGGAGGACAAAAGCGTCGCTATGCAGCTACCAAGTTCATTCTCTACACAGCTGCTGCGTCAATATTTATCCTGGTAGCAGGGTTTGCAATGGCTTTCTCCGGAGACACAGTGACCTTTGACATGGCTACTCTGGGAACAAAGCAATATCCCAAAAGCATTGAATTATTAGCTTATGCAGGTTTCTTAATTGCCTTTGGTGTCAAGCTGCCAATATTCCCTCTACACACTTGGCTACCTGATGCTCATGGTGAAGCATCAGCACCTGGTTCGATGATTTTGGCTGGTGTCTTGTTGAAGATGGGTGGTTATGCGCTGATCCGCATCAACATGGAAATGCTGACTAATGCTCATGTTTACTTTGCACCAGTGCTGGCAATTTTGGGCGTAGTGAATATTATTTACGGGGCTTGCTGTGCCTTTGCACAAACCAACCTTAAGCGGCGTTTAGCCTACTCTTCAATTGCTCATATGGGGTTTGTGCTAATTGGTATTGCCTCTTATACAGATTTGGGCATCAGTGGCGCTGTGCTACAGATGGTTTCCCACGGTTTAATTGCTGCTAGCTTGTTCTTCCTCTCTGGCGCTACATACGAACGCACTCACACCTTAATGATGGATCAAATGGGCGGCATGGCAAAGGTAATGCCTAAAACATTTGCTCTATTTACCGCTGGTGCAATGGCTTCTCTTGCTTTACCAGGGATGAGTGGGTTTGTTGGTGAATTGATGGTGTTCCTTGGAATTGCCTCCAGCGATGTTTACACCTCCAGTTTCAAGGTTGTCGTCGTACTGTTAAGTGCTGTTGGCGTGATTTTGACTCCAATCTATCTCTTGTCAATGCTGCGTCAAGTGTTCTACGGCAAACAAGAGCAGAATTTGGTACTCGATGGTGTCGTACAAGATTTGAAACCTCGTGAACTTTTGATCACTGCTTGTCTTTTAATTCCAATAATTGGAATTGGCCTCTATCCTAAGTTAGCGATACAAACTTATGATGTGAAAACTGTGGAAGTCACAGCTCATGCGCGTCAAGTTCTCCCAGTTGTCGCTCAACAGCAGCCTTCTAGTCTATATTCTCGTATTTTTACTTCCCCAACACTAGCTAATTCTCAAGTTCTTGACTTAGTTAATGTTGCTGATTAGATATTTGACTTACAGGGATTGGTGCAAACTCAACACTTATAAAAATATTCAGGTGGGGGTGAGTCTAAAATCACCCCCACAGCTATTTTGTCCTTTAAATGGGGCATAGGGCATAGTATTAGACCTTGTCCCCCTTGCCTCCCTTGTCCCCCTTGTCCCCCTTGTCCCCCTTGTCCCCCTTATCTCCCTTGTCCTCATAAAAAAATCCCCTAGTCATCTCATCGACCAGGGAACACTTTTTTATACTTCCACATTTAAAAGTAGGTAGGATTCATACATAAGCACGGCTTTTACCCTACAGGAAGCCGCCCAAAGGGCGTTTCATTTCTCCAAAATTCACACTATCGCAGTGTTGACTAGAGCAGATAATGTGTTATGATTATCTGCGTTGCTCAGCAGTTGCTATGAATGATCAAGACTTGATCATTAGTAGTAGTCAGGCTGTGGCTGAGTCATTTCAAAGTTTGATGCATCGTATAAGTATCGGGTGACTTCCTCCTCTAGGCGATGAATCAGAAAGGGTTCAATGGCATGGCTGTGTCGCAGGGCGGCGATGTAGCCATCCATATACATCCGCATATCATCAGTACGATAGCCGCGATTCCATAGCTCGACGAGGGCGTCAGTCAGTCTTTGGTAATAGCGGATGGTTTGTGTGTCCTGGAGCATAACTGCTTTAGAAATGTGTTTGGAATGAGAATTGTAAATTATCCAAGCTGAAATTGGAAGTATTATCCTTAGCTTGACATTAAATCAAAATAAATATCTCTCCTTTGAGAAACACCCAAAAGCTACTACAACATATTTAGATCCTATTCCAAAAGATAGGTAGTTTAGCACCTCTTGAGTTGTTGATACAATTATCTCTGCTAATTGCAAAATTGTATTGGGGGGTTGGAGCATCAATTGATGCATTGCTGCTACGGCTATTAATATTAAGCAGAAAGACATCATATATAAGAAATAGCCTGTAAGCAGTAGCATGCCTCGGTAAGTGCACTTTTTTAAAAGCCAGAAATTTAACCTAGCTTACCATAAAACAAATATAACAAAGATTTTTAAACAAGCATAACAAAAATTTAAGAATAGGACTGACTTGGCTGTGGATAAGGCATCAGTTAAATATTCTGGTACTTTTGTCATGAGCAAATCTTAAAAAGAAGGCAGTGGAGGTAACAAGGGTTACAAAACCTTATACATAGGCTTTGTTACTTTGAAAGGCATGCACGCTAAGGGATCTTGTCACTGTGGGTTCGGTTTGTATTGAAATCGTTGAGGGAAATTCCCATTTGAGGTCCTTGCTAGGCTGGCACTTGCAACAACTGGAATATCGGGTGCATCAGGCAGCAAGTATTTATCAAGCAAGGGAATTATTTTTAAGCCATCAACCAACACTAGTTATCCTCGATGCCGATTTGCCAGATGGGGATGGTGTTGAGTTTTGTCGTTGGTTGCATCGTCAGCAGCAGCCTTTAATCTTATTGTTATCTGCCCGTACTAATGAAGCTGATATTGTCGCAGGATTAAAAGCAGGCGCTGATGACTACCTCAGCAAACCTTTTGGTATGCAAGAGTTTCTTGCACGGGTTGAGGCACTTATTCGTCGCAAACGTACACCTGTTGCACCAGCCTATCTTGATTATGGTGCTCTGCAAATTGATTTAGTACAGCGTCGTGTTCGCTTTCAAGGAGAGTTCATCGACTTAACACCCCAAGAATTTAGTCTACTCTATGTTTTGGCTCAAGCGGGAGGAGTCCCTCTATCGAGATCAGAACTACTACGTCGTGCTTGGCCGGACGCTATTGATAATCCACGTACTATAGATACTCACGTTTTATCACTACGGAAAAAAGTGGAACTTGATCCCAGGCAACCCAGCTTGATTCAAACTATCCGCAATGTGGGATATAGGTTTAATATGGAGATTTTAAATGCTAATATCCCTCAATCTCAAGCCAAGTTAGCAGCCAAAGAGAGATTCACTAATCAGCGTTCCACACTAAGCAGTCAAATCTAACAACGCCAATGCTTATGATCACAACTACTCACTTCTAAAATCCAAAATCGTCTTGTGCTTGTGCTTGTATTAGGCTTTCTTGTAAGTTGACCCAGTCAACCAGTGAGGCTTTTTGATTTATCAATAACCGACCATTTTGTAAATGTAACAATTGCGTACTAAATTTTTGGATAAACTCCATCTGGTGATTTACCATCAGAATCGTTGTTTGATGACTATGAGCAAGCTGATTTAATACTTCCAATAAATGTAGACCTGCACTAGCATCTAAAGCAGAAGTAGGCTCGTCTAATAATAAAATTTTTGGTTGGATCACTAAGGCACGTGCGATCGCTACCAGTTGTCGCTGTCCTGCAGAAAGTTGCACTTCAGTTCGTTCTAACCAATCACTGGGGATGTGTAACAGTTCCATCCAGTGACTCAGGCGTTGCTGAATAGTCTGCTTAGACAAACCACGTAAAACTAAAGGATACGCCAACGCTTCTTTCACTGTCATTCCCAATAGCTTTGACTCTTGCTGTACAAGCGTCACACAAGCGCGTAGTTGTAAAACGGGAATTTGATGATACTCTCTATTTTCAAGATAGATTTTGCCACTACTGGGTTCACTAAGCCGATTGAGAAGACGTAATAAGTGAGTTTTTCCTGCACCGGAGGGTCCGACAATCGCAACGCGATCGCCTTCAAATACCTCAAAAGAAATATCGTGCAATATAGGGTAGCCTTGCAAGTTCTCCTTTCCCTGAGTTTTCAGCTTTGCAAATAAGTGAACTTGCTCTAATCGTAATTGAGCTTGGGAAGTCATTTTAGGGGAGTGATGGTCAATAGTTACTCTCCTGCAGCATACACCTGGTCATTGATAACTGATAACTACTTACTGTTGTAAAGCTGTTGCAATTGTCCAAGCATCCACCAATAGCAACAGTAGTGTAAATATTAATAAAATAAAATACATCCATGGCTGAGCCAATGGATAAACATCTGTTGTATCAATTCCGGTCTTAGCCTGTACTTGTTTTACCAGTTGTGAAAAACCAGCTACACGCATTGGGAGTAAATAAGCTTTCCCTTCATTACTTTTGAAATAGTACACTAGTCCTCCTTGACCAGTAGTGCGAGGTTTTAACTCTTGCACCTCCGACCAAGGTAATGACCAACCTTTCCGAAAAAATTGCGGTACCCAGTTGGGATAAGCGACGCGAATTTCCTGATCATCTAAAATCACACGTTCACTCAAAGCTGCATATAAAGCAACCAAACCGATAACAATACCTACCCACAATAGTGCTGGTGGTACGGGTGCGTTTGTTACCTCAGACAAAAAAGGTAATGGTACTGTGAGTGCTACATATAGACTCAACAGCGTGATCCGAATCAAAGGAGATAAGCGAAAAACAGAAGGTGATGCCATTGTGGATATGGGATGAATTAATATATGTTAATCATCTCTTTATTACATAATATTACGATTGTTAATTACTGCCTATGCTGAACATAGCCAAGAACTGCTCATGAGATAAATCTGACAAATCAAGTCACAGTCTGGCAAATCTCATAGGTCATTAACTCATGTTGTGTCAAGGTAAATATTTCTGCACAACACTCCAACCAGTTAACGACACCCAGATAAAACCAACCAACAAAGCTAGATTAGTACCAATGTGAATGCGTCTAGGCCAAGGGTTTCTGGCACCTATTTGTAATGCACTGCCACTAGAAAGTAAAACTAACACCACTACTAACAGTCCAGCAGATAAATGTGATGACTGTCCTAAGGAACCAAAGTGCCCTAATGTACCAATAATACCAATAAGTAGCAGAAGCAGCACTAGACTGACCATACACCAGCCAATCAGATAGTGGAGGGGACGTAGCCAGCTAGGCCGTTCTTGCTGTAATGCTCTGGTACGAAACATCCAGATCCCTGTTAGTGCCAATAGCAAATAAGCCAACAGCGACAACCCCATTGACCATGCTGCTATTCTCCATAACCACAGAAAAGAAGGTAAATCCATATTAAGGATTGTATCCGGAAAAGAAGCAGGGGGATGAGGAGGACAAGGAGGACAAGGGGGATGAGGAGGACAAGGGGGATGAGGAGGACAAGGGGGATGAGGAGGACAAGGGGGATGAGGAGGACAAGGGGGACCAGGGAGATAATTTTATCACTAACTCCTAAATCCCCACTCCCCATAAACAAAAAAGGCTGCTGATTTGAGCAACCTTCAAAAATATTGAGCAAAATTGTTTTTTTAATCAATGGATACTAAACCAGCCACTGTTAAAGGTTTAATGAACTCTCCAGTTTTTGTATTAATCAACTGCATAATTGGTTTTTTATTGAAAGAGTCCTGAACTGATTCTGAGTCCTGTGCTTTTTTATTGAAAGGGTCCTGAACTGATTCTGAGTTAATTTCTGAATTAAAACTGCTAGGTTCGTTGATAGCGAGGCGATCGCACGGAATCTTATCCGATAAAATTGCACTTGCCATCATACCCGTATGAATCTCTAGTTGAGCTTCTCTGGGGGCTTCTAACACTAACCGTTGTCCTGGGAAAACAACGCGTTCAAAGTACCAGTTAGGAATATTCGAGATGCGAGCTACCTGTATTTTGCTCGTGGCATTGACGTAGCAGCAGAGAATGTTCCCCGATTGCTCAGGTGGTAGAGGGTCTAATATTTGAGCCATAACTGCTGAGGAGCTTTACGCCACAATTTTAGATTACATTAGCCAAGTTAGCACTTGTTGATCCCCAGTTGTTGTAACTGCGACTACCAACTGAACGTTTCTATATTATTTCTTTCTTTAGATATGCATAGTATATGAAAATTTCGTAAAAGTCTATGCTTTTTTTGCATTTATCTATGCCTAATCAATAATTACTATATTCATTGGTTACCAGACAATCATCTTCTCTATCTCAAGATATAGATAAGGGATCTGAGTGATAATTATTTTCTCATCTTGACAACAAATGAGTGTTTTTGAGCATTGATCCCGCTATGCAAAAGATATAAGTAAGCGTAATCGCTTGATCAATCACCAATGTTATTCTGAACCTATAGGTCAACCCTTTCTTAACAACTTACACATGTTGGGGATCTGGCATGTGAAGTCATTTTTGCTCTTTCCCCAACTGCAAACGGGAAATAAAGCTTTAACAATATTCTGATTGAATGTCAAGTATTATGATAATAGAGTTAAAAAACTAAATCAAACTTTAAGACTACTCAAATTTTGTACTCATTTTTCTTTTTGAACAAAATGGAAGTGACAACAGCAACTATCGAAAACCGAATTCTTTACGTTCGTCTTCCTTGCAACCCAATCTTTCCGATTGGAGTGGTTTATCTTAGTGATCATGTCCACAAGCTTTTTCCCACTATCGAACAGCGTATATTTGATCTAGGAGCTGTACCACCTTTAGATTATGCTTCTGCCTTAGATGGCTGTATTGATGAATTTAAACCTACACTACTCGTCTTTTCTTGGCGAGATATCCAAATTTACGCTCCAGTGGGTGGACGTGGTGGTAACCCGCTACAATACTCTTTTGAATTCTATTACGCTAAGAATCCCTTCGTAAAATTACGTGGGGCCTTGGGTGGCTTACGCTTACTCACAAGTTACTATGCAGAATTGTGGCGCAATCTTGGATTAATCAAACGAGGGCTCAAACGTGCCCGAAAATACAATCCAGATACCCGATTAGTTGTCGGTGGTGGTGCCGTTAGTGTGTTTTATGAACAGTTGAGAAGCAGCCTGCCCAAGAAAACAATAGTCTCTGTAGGCGAAGGTGAAACACTGCTAGAAAAACTGTTAACTGGCAGAGATTTTCGGGATGAACGGTGTTATGTAGTAGGAGAAACTCAACCACGAAAACGCCTCATCCACGAACAACCCACTCCAATTCAAAAAACTGCTTGTAACTACGACTACATCGAAAGCATTTGGCCTGAGTTTAGCTATTACCTACAAGGAGGAGACTTCTACATCGGCGTTCAAACCAAACGCGGTTGTCCTCACAACTGTTGTTATTGTGTTTATACTGTTGTGGAAGGCAAACAAGTCCGTGTTAATCCTGCTGATGAAGTTGTTGCTGAAATACGTCAACTTTACGAGCGAGGTATTCGTAACTTTTGGTTTACCGATGCTCAATTCATTCCAGCACGAAAATTTATTGATGATGCTATAGAACTATTGAAGAAGCTCGTCGATTCTGGAATGACAGATATTCACTGGGCAGCTTATATTCGTGCTGACAACCTGACGCCCCAGTTATGCGAATTGATGGTAAAAACTGGGATGAATTACTTTGAAATTGGTATTACCAGTGGTTCTCAGGAACTGGTACGGAAAATGCGCATGGGTTATAACTTGCGAACCGTATTACAAAATTGTCGCGACTTGAAGGCTGCTGGGTTCAACGACTTAGTTTCCGTCAACTACTCGTTTAACGTCATCGACGAACGTCCAGAAACCATTCGTCAAACTATTGCTTACCATCGTGAACTAGAACGCATCTTTGGTGCTGATAAGGTCGAACCTGCGATCTTCTTTATTGGACTACAACCTCATACCCATCTAGAAGAATATGCTTTCAAAAAGGGTATTGTTAACCCTGGTTACAATCCAATGAGCCATCTGCCTTGGAATGCTAAGAAATTATTATGGAATCCTGAACCCCTTGGTTCCTTCTTTGGTGAAGTTTGCTTACAAGCATGGCGGCAAAACCCTAATGATTTCGGACGCGAAGTCATGAAGATTTTGGAACAAAAGCTAGGCTGTGCCAATTTAGAAGAAGCACTTTCCTCGCCAATGGAAACGCCAGAGAAACAGTTAGCTAGTGTGTCATAGAAGATGCACAATCAATTTAGGAGTTAGGTATTTTACCCTTTCACTCCTCTCAATCTCTTAGTTCTCCCTAAGCTCTGTGGTTCGTTTAAAAACCCAATCCCCATGTTAGAAGGTTCCATACTCCAACTGCTAGAAGCATCTCATCGAAATAGTAAAAGACCAATTCGATTTGGTGTTTACTACAAAAACACCTTGATTGCTCTGTGCCATGCCTTGGAAGACCACGTTTTAACTCAGGAAAGTAAACCATTAGTCATCACAGCCTTCCAACGAGGGAAATGGTATTTACAAGAAGCTGAACGCTATGCAGACATAGCCAAGCGTGCAGGTCAAGTTGTCATCATGGCTGCTGCTGATAGTGGTTTTGCTGAACATCCCACTAGCCAACTACCCAATGTAGACTTGGTCGCGTTAAATCAAGCCGATCCAGTGGCTCAGGAGTGGCACTTAATTATCCTATCACCAGATTACACAGCAATGGTAATTTGTCAAGAATTATCAGACGCTGATTATGGTTCTGCCGGAGTACCTGCATCCGATGTCGAACGAAAATTTTATGGCTTATGGACATTTGAGCCAGAGTTAGTACAAGAAACAGCCCAATTGGCGATCGCCCATATCGAGAAATACAATCCAGAACTGGCGAAAAAACTTATTGCCTATAAACAAAGTATTCAACCCCGTCTTGGTACACCAGAAGACTTGAGTGGAGTTGTTGCCCGCGTGGTAGATTATCTCCAGACTGGGCAAGTGAACATATCCATGCCTACAACCACTCGTCACCAAGCCCTAGATCGTAACTTGGTTTCTAATGAAATCCAAGCATTTTTGCGGATGGCGCAAATCATGGATGCTGCTGATCTTGCTAATCCCATGGCAGCGGCAGAGGTGGTGACACTTGCTGAGACAATAGGACAACTTTTAGAACTTCCTGCATGGCAACTTAAGCGCCTACGGCTTGCAAGTCTGTTACATCGGCTCGATCCCTTACAGAAAACAGACAGTGTTCTTGCTGCTAGTACTAGTAGTTCCATTCACTACAAAGAAGATGCACCCAACTGTCCTCTAACTTGTCCCTTAGTACCAGGCGCACAGGTGTTACGAACAATGCCACGTTTACGGGCGGTTGCACAAATTGTGACTCACCAAAGTGAGTGGTGGGATGGTACGGGAGAACCAGCGGGGTTAGCTGGCGATGAAATTCCTCTAGAGTCGAGAATTTTGGCGTTAGCTGCAGACTTTCAAAGCCGGGTCAATCAGAAAAAAACGTCTCAGTTGAGTCGCGAAGAAATATTTACTCAAGCTTTGGAGGAATGTAAACAACAATCGCGTCGCTTTGACCCTAAGTTAATAGAGACTCTATCTCTATTAGTCATGGGTTTACAGCAAGGACTTGACTTACCCTTGATGACGCCTAAACTTAGTGCTAGTATGTGGCTACTTGATAGCAGGCTAGACAGCGACACAAGAACTGAGGTAAGCATTTATCAAAACTTACCGACTAGATAACTTTCGCGGTTTCTTCCAAGCCTAATTTAACCTAGCCTTTGGAAACCCCTATGGGGATATGCTTTGTGTCTTCGTGCCTTTGTGGTTAATATATTTTAACGAACCAAGCTAGACACGAAGAACACAAAGAAAATATTTGGTAAACACTATGAACATTGAAGCTATTAAAACAGGAAATCTGAAACATCTGCCAGGAGCAGACTTAGAAGATGAGGATTTAGCAAAGACTGATTTAAGCAATGTCAATCTTGCTGGTGCTAACCTTACCGGGACAAATTTCACTGATGCCAAACTTGAAGGTGGGCATTTAGAGGGTGCGAATTTAATGGGGGCTATCCTTGTTCAAACTGACTTGCTACGAGTGAATTTGATGGGAGCAAACTTGATGCAGGCAGATTTGACAGGTGCTGATTTGCGGGGTAGCAATTTGCGCGGTGCTAACTTAATGGGAGCTCAATTTATTGATGTATCGTTTGCAGGTGCTTTCTTAAGTGGTGCTACCTTAATGAATGTGAATTTGCAAGGTGTGGACTTTCGAGGGGCTGACTTGCGTGGTGCGAACCTGACTGGTGCAAATCTAAAAGGGGCTGATTTAAGTCGCGCGGATTTGCAAGGGGCTTTGTTAAGTGAGGCGAATCTTGAGGAAGCGGACTTGCGAGAGGCGAATCTTGCAGGGGCAAATTTAACAGGAGCAAATTTGCTATGTGCTGAATTGGAAGGTGCAAATCTACGTGGTATTCAATCAGATAGAGCATGCTTAGTAGGTACAATTGCGGAGAATCTTGTTGATTCAGTAAGTACAGTTTAAGCAGGATTTTTGTATTTTAAATTACTTTAATCATAAGTACACAGTCACAGCAGCTGCATTTCACTCTAAATTTTTGCGGCGGTTGCGTTTTGGTACTTAACGTTGTTGATATGATTTTGCTCGTTTTTACAATTGTTAGCGACACCTGGCAATGCAGTCCTCGTGTTAGATATCTTGCTATCCACTGAGCTAGATTTGTAACCACTAGAAGCCACTGGTGTTTTCTGTTCTACATAAAATGCTTCTTGTGGTGGAACTGATATCACTTCAACCTTTGGAGCCGATTCAGCATTCGCCCGAGTGTAGCCTCCAGTCAAAAGCGAAAGTACTAATGTGATTAAGCTCAACTTGACACAGCTATAAAGGTTGAATTTAGAGTGAATTGGCATCAGTGTGTTCATAGTCGTTCGATTGAATATCTTCTGTATGAGACCACACTAGAAATCACGGTTATTTCGGATAACACATAGAAAGTTCATCTTTAATATACAAGAACTTAACATTCTCACCTTTTTGCCAACTTAGAGCACCAATAAAAGAGACTGTGCTTGAAGCCGATAATTGGTCCAGCTAGCAGTCTCTTAAGAATATATATCAGCTATATGCCTTGATTCAGATTCTGAAATCAAGATGATGTGAGTGTGAATCAAAACATTATGCTAAATGGCACATGACGTTAATCACATCAGACCGCTCTGATGAAGGGTTTAACCTTCCTCTTGTGATTACAAAGTGGAGGAAGCGACAGAAACACCACACCGTCTATGCGTTATTTCATCACTGTTCGAACACCTGACGGTCGCTCTCCTTCGGTATCCGATACTAGGTCACAGCGGCAGAACACCTATCCAGTGTTGCTAGTTCTATTCCAAGAGTAATTGAAGGTCACCTATTTGGCTCTCTGCCTTTGGGATGCTTTCTTCAGTTTTCCTATCTAGCCAAGGACATATTTGTCTTCTTTCTATAGGCTGATTTTACATTCTTTAACATTAAGTGTTAAATACTGTTCTTAATGAGGTTTTAGTTAAGATACCCGAAAAATATTACAGTAGAATCTTTAGACTTAAGATTTTCAACAGATTTTTACAGTCAATTGCATATAAAATGGCAACCGCAGATAACCGCCGATCATATCAATGATGGTGAGAAAGAAAAACCCTACTAAGAGCACCACAGTTTCTTTGGGATAGAAGCCTTCCTTTAAACTGCTGACTTACCACATACTTTTACTTTTCTTCATCTGCGGCTCAAAACCTAAAATTCAAAATCAACATGGCAAACCTGACCCCTAACTCCAGTTTTAGTTTGACATTACGTCTAGAGATTCCCAACCGAATCGGAATGTTAGCTAGTGTAACCAATGCGATCGCAGCCAGTGGCGGTAATTTTGGCAACCTTGATTTAATTGAACAAACGCGCCAAGTTTCGATTAGGGAAATTACTGTTGATGCTTCTAGCACAGATCATGCCGAGATGATTGTGCAAACGGTAAAAGCCTTACCAGATATCAAGGTGCTGAACGTTTATGACCGCACCTTTAATTTGCATCGCGGTGGTAAAATCAGTATCGCTAGTAGAATTCCCCTCAAAAGCGTGTCTGATTTAGCCATGGCTTACACGCCTGGGGTAGGACGAATTTGTAATGCGATCGCCCAAAATCCAGAAGAAGTTTATAACTTAACTATCAAAAAAAATACTGTCGCTATTGTAACTGATGGCAGCGCTGTTTTGGGATTAGGAAATCTTGGTCCTGAGGCTGCTTTGCCTGTTATGGAAGGCAAGGCAATGTTGTTCAAGGAGTTTGCGGGCATTGATGCCTTTCCTGTTTGCCTTGCAACTCAAGATACTGATACGATTGTCGAAACTGTCAAAAATATTGCTCCGGTTTTTGGTGGTGTGAATTTGGAAGATATCGCGGCTCCTCGTTGCTTTGAAATAGAAGCTAGATTGCGACAAGAGTTAGATATCCCTGTTTTTCATGATGACCAGCATGGCACAGCCATAGTCACCTTAGCAGCGTTGTTCAATAGCCTCAAGCTGGTAAATAAGTCAATGGCAGATATTCGCATCGTGATCAACGGTGCAGGTGCTGCTGGGATCGCGATCGCCCGACTACTCAAAAAAGCTGGAGCGGAAAAAATTTGGATATGCGATTCTAAAGGTATTCTTTCCACAAGTCGTACTGATCTGACCGAGGAAAAGCGTGAATTTGCTGTCAAAGCGCAAGGGACTTTGGCAGGTGCAGTCTCAGGGGTAGATGTCTTTATTGGCGTAAGTGCACCAGGCGTACTCACACCAGAAATGGTACGTTCAATGGCGAAAGACCCAATCGTATTTGCAATGGCAAATCCGATCCCCGAAATCCAACCAGAATTGGTGAAGGATGACGTTGCTGTCATTGCGACTGGTCGTAGTGACTACGCCAATCAAATTAATAACGTCTTGGCTTTTCCAGGAGTCTTTCGTGGTGCTTTAGATTGTCGCGCAGCCACAATCACCACCACAATGTATTTAGAAGCAGCCAGCGCGATCGCCTCCCTCGTTAAACCCTCAGACCTGAACAGGGAACACATCATTCCTTCTGTGTTTGATGAGAGAGTCGTTAGTGCTGTTGCTGGTGCTGTGCAAAGTGCAGCGAGGCAAGAAGGTATCGCTCGTAGTTAGTTTACATGCAAAGGCGCAAAGAATTTGCGTCTTTGCACACAGTCTACTCGGCGTTTAAAAATTCCAGATACCCAGCGGTCAGTTCTTTGACTGCCAATTCATAAAACTGCTGACCATGTTCTGGTGTTGCCAAAGCCGGATTTGATCCCATTCTGCCATCTGGGTAAGAGGCACGAAAGCTAGATGGACCATAAATCTTGTGTCCTGTTCCCACTTCTGAAGATAGAGGTGCTTGTTTAATTGACTCTGGATAAATATACTGGGTTACAGCGACTTCGCTCGGTGTAGCATGAGAGCCTTCTTGGTTACCGTATAACTCTTTTGCTAACTGGTAAACTGAACTACACATAAACCAGTTGGCAACTTGGCATTGTACTTTTTGGGCATGAGCAAGCCGCAAATCTTCTAAATAAGCATAGGTCTCAGAGAACGCGGCTTTCAGGGTAGCAATATTGCCGCCGTGTCCATTAATAAAATAGAACTTGGTAAAACCAGCTTTTGCCAAACAGGTGATATAGTCTCGGATCAACTGAATCATGGTGCTGGGACGCAGGCTGATACTACCAGGAAACGCCGTGTGATGTAGTGCCATGCCCACATTGATGGTTGGACCCACTATTGCTTGAGTGGCTTCACCTACACCACGCGCGATCGCTTCTGCGGTGATTGCATCAGTTCCAATTAATCCTGTTGGTCCATGTTGTTCTGTGGAACCTATGGGGAAGATAATACCTTGAGACTGCTGTAAATAAGATTCGACTTCCTGCCAGGTACTCAAATGTAGTAACATTGTGCTCACCGTTAGTGGTTAGTGGTTAATGGTACTGTATGACCAACAACCACCGATTTATTTACTACTAACAATAGCCAATCCCCAAAGGTCAATTATCAATCAAAGCAATAATGCTTCTTGACATCGCTTTTAATTTCCCATGTGCAGGACATACCAGCCGGAAAAGTGACTAAATCACCTTTGCCCATCTGCACTGGTTGTCCTTGTGAAGGTGTAACAATGACATCCCCTGCCAAAAAGTAGCAAGTTTCTTGAGTATCATAAGTCCAAGGGAATTTCGAAGCTTCCTTTTCCCATATTGCCCATTTGGACACACCCAACTGACTGAGGCGCTCTTGAGTTGGTTGATGCTCAACTTTTATTTCCATGCTTAGGTTTCTGTTGAAGATTTTTAGCAGTAGGACTGGATATCCTCACCACACTGATCTACTAAATAACACAAAGCACGAAAACGCAAGCCTACAAATTGGTCATATAGCGGATTTAGTTTACACATAGGGGGAATGTGAGCTATTTTGCGACCAAATAGAATAATATCCTGCTCAAAAGGACATTGAGATGGTATCAATTTAGCAATAAATCGTGCCAACCTTTGATTTGGAATTTCTACAGAGTCAAGCCATCGGCGTAATGGTTGCAGTAAATCAACTTTAGGTAGATTCATGTATTTTTGACGTACTGTTTGATGACTTTCCATACTTGCATCAACAAACGCAGAGACAATGATAGATTGACTGTTGGTTTTGAGCATATTCATAAATTCAGTTTTTCCTGGGTTTGATAAATTCGCTTTATTGTTGAGACGATCCAACTTTGGTTGCCAAAATGAGTATGGCAAGGCTTAACAGCAGAAGCACCAGCCTTAGGATGACTAGTATGTACATCCTAGGGATAATTGTTATTTAAACTTACTAGACTCTGAAAAACTGTCCGGCTAAATACAAAATTAAATAAATATTAAGACAGTATTTTCAACTTATTTTGGCTGCTGATGTGAGGTAGAGAAATCTTATATTCCGAATGTAGACGACTTGGCTTGAAATCCCATAGTACCTTGGGGCATAACTTTCCCTATCAATTATTAGCTGTGTTCATACTTCGGTTATATTTTACTAGGCGTCGGCACAATGGGATATACATTATAGCTTATTTAGTATCGAGTAACTGTTCACCTCGCTACAAAATGTACAAGGTTAAATAGCCTCATCATTAACTGAATCTTTGCAAGTATATGATCCCCTAAAAAAAGGGGATTGGGATCAACATCAAGTGATTGCAACCTTCACCATACTCCTCCCGCCAAATGTTAGGTGTTACTCTCACCAGTTCAAACAACAGCCCCTTCTATAACAACACCTTGCATTTTGCTTAAAGCATCAATCAAGGTTTGTAATTGTTGATCTGCTTTAAGAACTGCCAAACCTCGCACTGTTACTTTCCCAGGAGAGTAAACAAAGCGTGTCTTAAGAGTTTCAGGCAAATTCTCAGCCATGTTTTTCCAAGCAGGTTCTGCCATTGGTGTTTCTAGGACAACATGCTGTTTGTTTTCTGGTTTAATCCGGCTAAATCCTAGCTTTTTCGCCAATTGCTTCAGTTCCATGACTCGTAAGAGTTGACTGGCTGGTTTGGGAATTGCACCATAGCGATCGCTCCATTCAGCAGTGATTTGCGCTAATTCTTCTTTAGTTTTAGCCGTTGCAACTAGACGGTATGCACTCATCTTCTGATCCATATCTGGGATGTAATCTGCTGGGATAAATGCTGTCAGGCTGAGATCAATTTGCGTATCTTCAACGGTAGGAATTTCTTGTCCACGGATTTCACGGATAGCTTCTTCCAACATTTCCATGTATAAATCGAAACCTATCGCCTCCATTTGACCCGACTGTTCTGCACCCAGCAAGTTACCTACACCACGAATTTCCATGTCGCGCACTGCAAGCTGATAGCCAGAACCCAACTGAGTGAATTCCTGGATCGCGCGTAACCTCTGTCGTGCAGCATCAGATAATGAGCGTTGCTTTGGATAAAATAGCCATGCATGGGCTTGAATACCAGCACGACCAACACGACCACGCAGTTGATAGAGTTGTGATAAACCGAAGCGGTGTGCATCTTCAATCAATATGGTATTGACCCTCGGAATGTCTAAACCAGATTCAATGATCGTGGTACAAACGAGGATATCGGCTTCCCCATTACTAAAGGAGAGCATGGTTGATTCTAACTCCCCTTCTTCCATTTGACCATGAGCAATCACAAACCGTGCGCCTGGAATCATCTCCCGTAACTTTCCTGTTGTCTCCTCAATACCTTCAACTCGTGGAACAACATAAAACACCTGTCCACCCCGATCAAGTTCTTGGCGAATGGCACTGCGGACTGTTTCCGGGTTCATTGGTGAAAGATGTGTTTTGATCGGACGTCGGGATGGGGGGGGAGTCGTAATCAAACTCATTTCCCGAATACCCGAAAGAGACATGTACAAAGTCCGGGGAATTGGGGTAGCAGACAAGGTCAGCACATCAATCTGAGTTTTCAGGGTTTTGATTTTTTCCTTTTGGTTGACCCCAAACCGCTGTTCTTCATCCACCACCAACATGCCTAATTCGCGGAAAACAACACCCTTACCCAAGAGTTGGTGTGTCCCAACAACCACATCTAACTCCCCTGTCGCCAGTCTCTTTTGAATGTCGCGACGTTCTTCAGCAGTGCGGAAGCGGTTGAGTAACCCCACATTCACTGGGTAGGGAGCAAAGCGTTCTTTGAGGGTATGGTAGTGCTGTTGAGTGAGGATGGTGGTTGGTGCTAGCAGTGCAACTTGTTTGCCAGCTGTCACAGCTTTGAAAATCGCACGAATTGCCACTTCTGTTTTCCCAAAACCAACATCACCACACACTAAGCGATCCATTGGGCGATCGCTTTCCATATCTCGTTTCACATCTTGCACAGCTTTGAGTTGGTCCGTTGTTGGTTGGTAAGGGAACGAGTCTTCTAATTCCTCCTGCCAAGGCATATCTGGTGGAAAAGCAAATCCTTTTTGTTGCGATCGCGCTGCATACAACTTGAGTAAGTCCACAGCCAATTTTTTAATTGCTTTGCGGACTTTGTTCTTGGTATTTTCCCAAGCTTTGCCAGTCATCTTATTGAGTTCTGGCGTTTTCTCAGTTGTTGTGCGCAACCTTGACAAAGCACCTACTTGGTCAGCAGCAACCCGCAGCAAACCATCAGCATACTGCACCACCAAATACTCACGAGTTTCGTGATTAATTGTGAGGCTTTCTAACTTAATAAACTTACCTACACCATGATTTCTATGAACAACAAAATCTCCTGGACGTAGTTTATTAGGATCAACTTGCTTAGACGCAGCTTTTCTACGCTTGCGGATATAGCTAGGAGTAGCCAGAGAATGTTGCCCATAAAATTCTCGGTCAGTGACGACTACGATCCTGAAGGTAGGCAAAATAAAACCTTCGAGTTCGGCAAGCCCAGAATATTTTAAGGCAACTGGTGTGTGACTAACTTGTAGCTTATCAATGGCTTGATAGTCACGGGGATTAGGAATAAACTGAGCAGGACAGTCGTGTTCTTGTAATAAAGACACAGACCTTGAAGGCTGAGCAGAAATTAGCCAGATCGAGAAGTTGCGATCGCGCTCATATCGTAGTGTTTCTGCAATTTTCGCAAATTGGTGTGGCGTGACTGGTACTGCACGACTAGCGAGATTAATACCATTATTTACCTCTGCCAGTTCTGACAAGTACAATTTTTTAAATTCCATCGTGCTAGCCAAACATTCATCAAACCAGCGATGGACTTTAGGTACTCTGGAGGGAGTGGGGGAAGAATCACCATTGTCTATTTCCCACTCTCCACTCTCTAAAAGCTGCCATTGTTCTTCGGCGTTTTCCACCCAGCGATCGCTGTGAGCATGACACTGTTCTGGCTCATCTATAGCAATTATTGTATTTTCTGGTAAATAATCTATCAGGGAAGTTGGGTGATCAAATGCTAACCCCAAAAAGCGACGGCTACCTTCTAGAAGTTCTGAATTTGATTTGAACTCAGTAAACTCAGGATTATTTTCCAGTGCCGCAAGCACAATCGGACCGAAGCTAGTGGGGGTAAAAAGAAGCTTGTCAATTTTGTCAAGAGTGGCAGAACGTTGAGTTGCTGGGTCAAATTCACGTAGCTGAGTGATTTCGTCACCGAACCATTCTAGTCTTACTGGTAACTCAGACGATACTGGGAATATATCAACAATATCACCACGCCGACTCCACTGTCCTTCAGTTTCTACCAAAGGGACTCGCTCATACCCCAAAAGGGTGATTTGTTTACTAAACGCATCCAGATCCAACTCCATGCCACGCGATATTGTTAGGCAGAAGGGTTTAAATGCTACTGGTGGTGGTAAGTGGGGTTGCAGCGCTGCAATAGTGGTGACAATTGCCATCGTGTCCCTTGTCCCCCCACTCCCCGTGTCTCCACTGACTTGCACCAAATCTGCCAACACCTGCATTTGTCCCCAAGTCATCTCAGTTTCGGGGTCAAATGGTTCGTAAGGAGAAGCCTCGGAAGTGGGGTAAAAATGTACTGTCTGCCACCCCATCGCCTCTAGCTGAGCTGTCCAGCGACCTGCTTCCTCCAGAGTGGCACAAACCACGAACAAATTTTGTCCCTCAGTTTTAGCCAATGCTGAAGCCACCAAGCCTTTAGGCAAGCGAGAAATGCCGTCCAAGCGCAACTCTTTTTGCCGACCTAACTTGGAAAGGAGTTCAGTGGTGAGCGGAGTTCGTCCTAAAGCACGCACAATGGAAGAAAATGCCATAAGTTCCCAAACAGATGCAAGTCTATCTAAGAGGCAACCACGATAATAAAGTTGCCTATCACAACTATTTTAAAAGTGTCAAGACTAGAAACAGTCTAACTCTAGATTCATTAATTCTTAGTGAAATGGTCACTAAATAATCGCTAATATACGGTCAGTGCTGTGCTTCTACTGACTTATGAATAATGAATATTTTTCTTCACGCAAAACACTTTGTTATTAAAAAACCCTCGATACTAGATACTAAGACGTCTGATTTAAGCACCATTTGCCGATCGCATCGGCAGTTCTAGAAATGTCCCCAACAATCGAAATTTTAATTATTCTCTTACTCATCCTCGCCAATGGTCTGTTTGTCATGTCAGAACTGGCCATTGTTTCAGCAAGAAAGGTGCGTTTGCAACAGCTTGCTAACCATGGGGATGCCAAAGCTCGCGTTGCCTTGCAGCTGGCGTCTTCTCCGAATCAATTTTTAGCCACCGTTCAAATCGGGATCACACTCCTTGCTATTCTATCTGGTGCTTTTGGTGAATCGGTCATTTCCAAGAGATTAGTCTATCTCTTGAGTTTTATCCCTGGTTTAGCAGCCTACAAGGAACCCCTTGCTTCAGTACTATCTATTTTAATTATCACCTATCTGACGCTGATTATTGGTGAGCTGGTACCTAAGCGGCTAGCCTTAAACAACCCAGAACCAATTGCTTCTATTGTCGCCATTCCTATGCAGATGTTAGCGACAATTGCCTCGCCAATTGCCCATTTATTAGGTATCTCAACAGATGCCATACTACGAGTGTTAGGCATTAGACCCTCCAAAGAACCACAAATTACAGAGGAAGAGATCCGGGTTTTGATAGAACAAGGCACTGAGGAGGGTACCTTTGAAGAAGCAGAACAGGATATGGTAGAGCGAGTCTTTCGTTTAGGAGATCGTCCTGTTAGTGCCTTGATGACACCTCGACCAGATATTATCTGGTTGGACTTGGATGATACGGCTGAAGAAAACCGACAGAAAATTATTGACAGTGGCTATTCTCGGTATCCAGTTTGTCAGGGAGAACTTGACAATGTCTTAGGTATTATTCCAGTGACTGATTTGTTAGCCCGATGTTTTCGCGGTGAGAAGTTGGATTTGACCATAGGATTACGACAGCCCGTATTTGTCCCAGAAAGCACTCGTGGATTGAAAGTTCTGGAGTTGTTCAAGCAAACTGTCACTCATATGGCATTGGTTGTTGATGAATATGGCGTTATTCAAGGATTAGTTACGCTGAATGATGTGATGATTGAAATTGTTGGCGATGTCCCTTCTGGTGATGAGCAGGAAGAGCCACAAATTGTGCGCCGGGAGGATGGTTCTTGGTTGTTAGATGGCATGCTATCGATAGATGAGTTCTTTGAACTATTTAATCTAGAAGAGTTGCAGAATGAGCATAGAGGTAGCTATCAAACACTAGGTGGTTTTGTCATGACTCATCTAGGTCGCATACCTGCAGTCACAGATCATTTTGAATGGCAAGGAATGCGGTTAGAAGTGATGGACATGGATGGAAATCGTGTTGATAAAGTGCTGATAGTACCACAGCCAGATCAATCCGTAGCTTTTTCAAACTCTGACTAGTGTTTCACCGTAATAATCACATATTGTAGCCCGCAAACTAAAGGCATGACAATACATGAGGAAATTCAGGGACTCACTGAAGCAGAAGTAGGAAGGCGACAGGAAGCGGGGTTGGACAACAAAAGCACTGTCCAGACTAGCCGCACCTACACCGATATTCTGCGAGACAATCTGTTTACATTTATTAACAGTGTTTATTTCTTGATTTGTTTGGTGCTGCTTGCCTTGGGTCGGGTGAGCGATTTATTTATGATTGTGGTTGTGATTGCGCTAAATGTCATCACCAACATTTACCAGGAAATTCGAGCCAAGAAAAAACTGGATCAAATTGCTCTGCTAACCCGCGCTAAAGCAACTGTCATTAGGGAAGGACAAGAACGCATCATTGATCCGGCAGAAATTGTAGTTGGAGATGTGTTGTTGGTGACACCGGGTGATCAGATTGTGGTTGATGGTTCTGTGATCAGAAGTCGTGAGATGAAGGTGGATGAATCTCTGTTGACGGGAGAGTCTGACCTCATTCCCAAGCAAAAAGATGACCCAGTCTATTCTGGTAGTTTTTGTGTCACCGGTCAAGCTTATTACCAAGTCGAAAAAGTTGGCAAAGACTGTCTAGCAAACCAAATCACTGCCACAGCACGTTCCTTTCGCAAGTCTGTCACCCCATTGCAGCAGGAGATTAACCTGGTGATTCGGGTCTTGCTGGCGATCGCTATTCTATTGGCGCTGATTGTCTGTTTTCGGACGCTTTTAGGATTACTCCAGTTTGAGGCTGCAGTGGAACAAATTACGGTAATCACTGGGTTGGTACCCAGTGGGTTGTACTTGATGATCACCCTTGCTTATGCTCTAGGAGGACTACGTATTGCCCAAAAGAATGCCTTGATTCAGCAGGCGAATGCGATTGAATCTCTGAGCAATGTGGACGTGATGTGTCTGGATAAGACGGGTACACTAACTGCTAACCGGATTCTGCTGGAGTCGGTGCATCCTATTGGTATGAATGAGGCTGAACTAAGACGGATATTAGGCGATTATGCCGCTAGTGCTTCTGCAAGTAACCGCACAAATGAGGCAATCCTCCAGGGATGGAGAGGTTCTGCGAATTTAGAAGACACTCCAAGGCAACACTCTCTTCGAGCTGAAGTTCCCTTCGCCTCGTCTCATAAGTGGAGTGCGTTAGCTTTTGCAGATAGTGAAGGAGTATACGTCCTCGGCGCACCGGAGATTCTGGCTAGCGCTGTTCCCTTAACCGATGAGTCAAAAGCCATCATTCAAGCGGGTACTGATCGTGGCTTACGGGTTTTGCTCTTTGCTTATTCGCCTATTGTGACCTCTATGAAGGACGTAGCAGGTCATCCGGTTTTACCCCCAGACTTGGAGCCATTAGGAATTTTACAGTTTAGTGATGAGCTACGCCCTGAAGCACGAGAAACTTTGGCAAAATTCATGCAGAGTGGTATCCAGGTAAAGATTATTTCTGGTGATAACCCCCTCACAGTAGCCTCATTGGCAAAACAAGCTGGATTACCAGCTAACATCCAGGCAGTATCAGGACAAGATTTGGCTGCTATGGATGAGATGCAGTTCACCCAAACAGCACAAGAAAGTGTCATTTTTGGACGCATCACACCAGAACAAAAGGCACGACTAGTCAAGAGTCTTCGCAGTCGAGGAAACTACGTTGCCATGATGGGTGATGGTGTGAATGATGTGCCATCACTTAAGCAGGCAGATGTCAGCATCTCTATGGAGAGTGGTAGTCAAGCAGCTCGCAATGTTGCTGATATTGTGTTGCTAAAAGATTCCTTCAGCGCCCTTCCTGATATTTTTCTTGAGGGACAACGCATTCGGAATGGCATTGAAGATGTGACCAAACTCTTCTTGGTGCGGGTACTCTCCTTTGTGCTGATCATTGTTGCTGTGGGTATGGTCACTTTTACTTTCCCACTGACTATTAAGCTGGGCACACTCGTCACGTTGTTTGCTGTCGGCATCCCAACATACTTTGTTACCATCTGGGCAAAACCAGGTGCGATTGCAAAAGGAGCGATCGTACCGATGATGCTGAATTTCTTGATTCCTGCTACCTTGACGTTGACATTGGCTAGTTTGGGTGTGTATTTGGGTTTTCTAGTTGCCTATGCAGTGCCAATTCTCAATTTGATTGAGGGTAATACCACAGTCGAACAATTGCAACGTTTGATTCGTTCAGCAGATATTAAACACGCTTTGACATCTGCCCAAAGTGCCCTAGTGACGATGCAAATGTTGGGTGGACTATTGCTGTTGCTTTTCCTCAAACCTCCCCTACCTTCCTGGGTTAGTTGTGAACCTCTCAGTCGCGACTGGCGCTATACCAAACTTGCTTTTATACTCATTGGGGTTTACGTCTTGATTTTGGTCGTTCCTTTCTTGCGCAGATTTTTTGGACTTATTGCTCTCAGCCTCAACGAATTCCTCATTATTGGTCTGATAGCATTGCTGTGGTGCCTGGTTCTGCGCTACGTTTGGCGACATCGATTACTTGAGCGCTTTTTGGGCGTGCAAATCTGGTAAAGGGACAGCACTGCTATGCCAATACCAGATGTGTTGCATTGTTAAATAGTATTGGTGTATTTTTTTACAATTTCCAAGATTCGCTCTGCTGCATGACCATCGCCAAAAGGATTGATGGCATTTGCCATTGCTACATAGGCGGCTGGTTGACTTAGCAATTCCACAGCAGCTGCAACGATGTTTTCTGGTTTTGTTCCCACAAGTTTGGCTGTACCCGCAGTGACTGCTTCTGGTCTTTCTGTTGTATCTCGCAGAACTAACACCGGTTTTCCTAGACTAGGGGCTTCTTCTTGCAAACCTCCAGAGTCGGTTAGCAAAAGATGCGATCGCATAATTGCTCCTACCAATTCTCCATAATCTAGAGGGTCTGTCAAGAAAATTCGGGGATGATTCCCCAAAAGGTTTTGCAATGGTTCTCTGACTATAGGGTTGCGATGCAATGGTAATAGCAATGCAGTATCAGGAAACTTATCCAGTATTTGTAAAAATCCTTCAGCAATACCTTGCAGTGGCTGTCCCCAATTCTCGCGACGATGGACTGTTGAAAGCAGGACACGATAATTGTCCCACTCTAACCCAGGTATGTTACAGGAGGGAGCGCTTGCCGCAACATTCAAGAGTGCATCAATGACCGTGTTACCTGTCAGATGGATTTCACCCAAAACGCCGGAATTTTTTAGATTTTCACAAGCCTTGGGGGTTGGTGCAAAGTGCAGCTGTGTCAACTGGGAAATCAACCGTCGATTAGCTTCTTCAGGGTAAGGATTGAATAAATCATCTGTTCTTAAACCAGCTTCTACATGCCCTACAGGGATTTTATGGTAGAATGCCGCTAATGTCGCAGCAAAAGCTGTTGTCGTGTCTCCCTGCACTAACACTATATCTGGCTTGTTCACTTGGAATAGTTTTTCCAAACCTTGTAAACTGCGGCAAGTGATATCGCTGAGAGATTGTTTGGGTTGCATAATTTCCAAATCATAATTTGCCTGGAGATGAAACAACTGCATCACCTGCTCAACCATCTCGCGGTGTTGTCCAGTTAATATGACCTGTAAATTAAAATCTAGCGATCGCTGGAAAACCTGAATGACCGGAGCTAGTTTGATTGCTTCTGGTCGCGTACCCAATATAATGTAAACTTGCTTTTTCGTCATTTGTCATTAATCATTTGTCATTCGTCATTTGTCACAAAGGACAAATAACAACTTATAACTTATAACTTACTTAACAATTAAACATGAAAAAACCCGGCTTAACCGGGCAGATGTACTGTTTGTCGAATTTTACTGTGACGATTATGATTTAACTTCACAAGTTAATGGGCAAGCAGCATAGACGGGACTGCTTATTTTGTCTGTGTCTCCATGCAGCCAAGTTAACCATTTCACTTCTTTGGGGTGAACTCCTTTAAGAGTTAACATTCCAGCAGCAAAAACAACTGCCATAACATTTAACATAACTAAACTTCCCGCAACAAGTAAAACAGCACTAATAGGCATCACAGATTGTAGAACAACTGACAACAAACACCCGACCGTAGCCATCAAAACAACTAAAGGAAAACCGACAACCAGCAAGCATACTGCCAGGGTGAACGTCCAGATCAAAAAGCTTTTGATCATCAACAAGGATTGTGTCTTGCTTAAATTAGACGTTTGAGACAAAGCCATGACTTTTCCTCGCAAATAAAAAGGTTTAGGTTCGATATTCTCTTGCTTTTCTAGAGCAGGATCAACATTTAGTGAAGTATATAAAAACTAATTGAGAAGATGAGCGTTTATTCAATAAACTTTACAGTTAATTTTTACTATTTATGAATAAGAGTTTATTGAAGTTATTTGATGTGAACTCTATGTCTGCCATCTATCCAAAGATAGAGAAGTTCTTCATCATTATTCTTTTAGAGAAATTTCAAGAGTTTGCGCCTAATTTGCTTAACATTTCTTATAAGAAGGTACCCCAATTCTCATAATTTATAAATAGTGCTGCATAACTCAATATAGTGATAATTTTGTTAATACTAATAAGAAGCCAGCATGAATCTCAAGGAATTTTTTTGGAAGAATAATTTAAAGGCTTTTTGCATAAAGTAATAAACTTTACTTAAAAATATAAATATTTATACTGAACTTCTTTATAAACATGATGTGTTAGACCTATGAGCATAGGTCAAAATAGCTCAGTTTAACTGATAGAAATTTTGAGAAAAATAAGAAAAAGATACAAGTAACAGTAATTAGAGGGTGATTCATTGGTGATGAAGCTTCCTTTGGTGACTAGCTTGCAGACACACATCATTCATTTGTAAAGATATATGACAGAACCACAGCGTTCACCGAGTTCGACTCCAGGGCGTAGTCTACCTCCATTGCCTCCACCCCCACCAGTGATAACCAACCAGCGCCAAGACACACAAACACTGGATTTGTTGGATAAAGGTGCCCAACCGCGTGCTGCTGCCCATCGTCCAGGGACTCCACCATCCATACCTACTCCTGCACCTGCACGAACTAGATCAGGACTAACCTTAGAGCATTTGATTAAGGAAGCCTATGATAAGGGGTATTCTGACATCCATTTGGGTGTAGGAGAAGTGCCTCGCTTTCGCAACCGAGGAGAAATTCAGACCACAAATTATCCTGAAACCGATAAAGAGACTTTTCTGGGTTGGTTACAGGAGGTCATGACAAAAGCGGAAATTCAGCGCTTTGAAGAAAACCTAGAATTTGATGGTGCAACTCAATACGATTTTGCCCGTGTGCGAATCAATATTTTCGACTCTCTCAGAGGTTACGCAATGGTGTTGCGGTTGATTCCGCTGAAAATCTTAACCATTGAGCAGTTAAGATTACCCATAGTTTTTAGAGACATTTGTCACTATCACAAAGGCTTGATTTTGGTGACAGGTCCGACTGGCTCTGGCAAGTCTACCACGATGGCAGCAATGATCGACTACATCAATAAAGAGATGGCCAAGCACATCATCACTATTGAAGATCCAATTGAATTCGTTCACAAAAGCCAAAAGTCCCTGGTGAAACAGCGGGAAGTAGGAATGCATACCCGGAAATTTGACAATGCATTGAAAGCCGCTTTACGGGAGGACCCAGATTTGATTTTAGTGGGAGAAATGCGGGATAAAGAAACAGTCAACACCGCTCTAAAAGCTGCTCAAACTGGTCACTTGGTCATGGGAACCCTCCACACCAACAGCGCTGTCAAAACAATTGAGCGTATCCTCAATCTCTACTCAGGTGAAGAACAAGATGCAATGCGGGTAGCACTCGCTGAGTCTTTAGTGGCAGTTATTGCCCAAGGCTTGTGTCGGACCACCGATGGCAAACGTGCTGCCTTCCACGATATCTTAATCAACACAGATGCTGTTAAAGACTGGATTAAAGATGGCAAGTATGATGAAATTACTGAACTCATGAAGCAAGCCAGTTTCGATGGCATGATCACAATGAACCAGTCTCTACTCAACCTCTATCAAGATGGTCGCATTACTGAAGAAACAGCCTTGGAAATGTCTCCGACTCCTAACGAAATGGCACAGTTTTTGAGGGGTCGGGTGTAGTAGGGGCATGGGGCATTGGGTGAACACAGTGAAAACCAACACAATATTGGTTGTGAAAGTTCGTAGTAGGCACTTTAGTGCTGGAATTTGAGCACTGAAGTGCTCGCTACGAACCTTTCAACACTAATGACAAGGGGGAGGATTTGGATTAAGAATTTTGTGAGGTGGTGTAGTCATCATTTGTTAATTGGTATAAGAGGATACGGTTCAGTCAAAAGAGTTATCAAAATCATTGGGGTTTAAATGCACAGGAAAGATAAAAATCTCCTGCTGTAAGAGTCTTGCGTCATAGTGAAGCTTAATTGCCTTGTCTAAGGTACAAAACTTAATGGGAATCCATCTGCTGTTAGAGAAAAAATAGACAACGACGCGGCTCGTTGTGTACTCTTTCAACGGGAGAGGAACGTGCCAGGGCGACAACACAATTAATTAACATTTGTTTGTAGTAATACTATATGGTTCAAGCGACAGGGATTTATCGCACCTGTCCCGAGTCAGACATTGACTTCTAGATTTTGGGAGTATTGGCTTTAAGCCTGTGGATAGATGTTTAAATATTTTTTTTGCAACCGCAGCATGTTGCCACACGTCACCTTAAAATGTTAAGCAGCTGGCACAGATAACTACTATGCATATTTGTCCGGCTTGAATCAGTAATATTTAGCAAGCAATAGATAAAATGCTACGTTTAAGTCGGTATCAATGGACTGTTCTGTTTGCTGCATGGTTAGGATGGGGTTTTGATATTTTTGATGGATTATTGTTTAACTATGTCGCACCGAACTGTGTACCGACATTGTTAAGTTTACCAATTGGCTCACCTGAAGCGAAAGCGGCGACTCTCTACTGGACAGGTTTATTAACCTCTATTTTGCTTATCGGTTGGGCATTGGGCGGTATTGTGTTTGGCTATGTGTGCGATCGCATCGGGCGCACAAAAACCCTTCTGCTCACGATGTTGCTCTATGCTTTGGGCACATTCTTTTGTGCCTTTGCACCAAATATGGAAGTCTTAGTGCTTTTCCGCATTATTTCTAGCTTAGGCATTGGGGGTGAATGGGCAGCGGGTGCGTCGATGGTAGCAGAAGTTGTCCCAGAGCGATCGCGTGTTGAAGCTGGAGCCTTACTATACACTTCCGCACCCATGGGCTTATTTTTAGCCACATTTGTCAACTCCGAAATTGCCGGGGTGCTGTTACCGGGAAGTCCTGCCACATCTTGGCGATATGTGTTTCTTTGTGGGTTGATTCCTGCGCTGATTGCATTTATTGTACGGATGTTTGTCAAAGAACCAGAGCGTTGGCAGCAAGCAACTGCAGATGGAAAAACTCCCAGTCTTCGGGAATTATTTACACCAGAACATCGCGCAGCTACTATAAGCGGCTTTTTGATGGCATTGATTGCACTAATAACATGGTGGAGTTGTAATGCATTTATTCCTGTTGTGGCGACAGGACTTGCACAACTTGCAGCCAAAACACAGGGAATCACAGCAACTCAGGTGATGCTTGAAGGGTGGAAAACCTCAGTAACCTATAGCTTCAATGCAGGCGGCTTGATCGGGACACTGTTAACCATCCCAGCCGCCAAATACTTAGGACGCAAATGGATGTTTGCAATTTATTTCCTCTTGTCTACCCTTGCAGTCACAGTTGCCTTTGGCGCAAAACTTCCAGCCAACTTGCAAACCTGGTCATTGTTGTACTTTGCGATCGGTATCACCGTATTCGGCATTTTTGGCAGCTTTACCTACTATCTACCAGAACTATTCCCCACACGATTACGGGCAATGGGTTCAGGCTTTTGCTACAACACCGGACGGATTATTACGGCGATCGGTCCTTTCCTCGTCGGCTACATCGCTTCCCAAAAAGCCAACGCACTCCAAGGCGCATTCAGCATCCTCTTCCTCATCGGCTTCATCCCCCTCATGGGAGTATTAGCAATGCCGTGGGTCATTGAAACCAAAGAACGCGTGTTACTCGATTAACCTCGCATATCAACTAGCAGGGGGAACCCGACATTGCTTCAAAGTATGAATTTGCAATTCACGGGTTTGTAGAGACGTCGCATTATTACGTCTCTACAAGGGTCACACAGAAGGGATACAAGAATTGATAAATTTGCAAGTAGGTAGGTTGTTGAGAATTAGCGATTATTTGGTAAGGTTGGGCATGGGGCATGGGGTGAAAATAAGGGGTTGACACATCCTTCGGATAGTTGGTTTTATTGCCAGCACCTCACCTATTTACCTTACTTATTTGGGTGATAGGTGTACATTATTGTTAGTGAGTTGCTAAAAAGCACTACTAACCACTAACCACTAACTAAGCTAGCCCCCATTCCCTTGATTTCAGACAAACCACCTTTACCTCAGCTATTTAAAGGCATTGCCTTGTTTACACCAGGAGGAGATTTAATTTACTGTCTAGACTCTAGCAAACAAGGTCGGTGGCACTTACATTTGTGTGCAACTTTGCAGGAAATCCTAGACTTACCAGAACCGCCTCACTTTTTACTACCTTGCTATACAGCAACTATTGATCACTGGTTAGACCCGCGCACCCAAAAAATCAGAACTTTCGCTGAAGCTTACCCAATGGTGATGCGATATCAGTCTGTACTGAATGCCATTTTTGACACAGGTGAGCTAGTATGGCAACAGGCTCCTTGGCCAGATGGGTTGTGCGATCGCATGGTGTTGGCAACTTATCGTTCCTCATTTCCACAACTTTGGGAAAACCATGATTTAGTTATACGGGTAGACCTTCTGAAACGAAAACCTTTGTACTCTCAACCAGCCGTATCCGCACAGCAGGCGCAACTAAAAGCCTCAGGTTATGTCCTACGCTTATTCGTTAAAGGACACGGTCCCAATACTGAACGTATCCTCCAAAACCTCCACCAACTTTTAGAGCAACATTTGGCTCAACCTTACACTTTGAAAGTTGTTGATGTTTTAACTCATCCAGAGCAAGCAGAAACCAATCAAGTCTCTGCAACTCCCACCCTTGTCAAAGTTTGGCCTCACCCAATTCGACGTATAATTGGGGACTTAGATCAGGTAGAAAAAATCCTCCAGATGTTGAGTATGTCAGAGTAGACTATTCACCAACCCAATTGCTCAGTAATTTGGTCAGCAAGCTTGAATACATTAAACGGCTTAAGGATCACTCCAGCAATATCAGAGGGGTTCAAGTCTGGAAAACTATCTATGTCTGTCGCAGTAAACAAAATAACTAGAATCGATTGCGTAGTTGGATTCGCTTTCAAGGTTTTTAGCAGGTTTAGTCCATCATCATCCAGGCTCAAGTCAAGCAAAATAACGTCTGGCTGCTCTGTTTGTGCCTTTACCAGTCCTGCCTGTACAGATTGAGCTGTTAGAATTCTCCAGCCTTTGAGGTGTTCTAGCGTGAATTGAACAATGTGACACAGATCGATTTCATCATCAATCACTAAGATGCATCGATTTTCATCAGCAGAAGACATAATCAGCAATTGATAAATAAAATTTTGTGCCCTCACGACCTGCTCCCCTCTTCTGGACGGCAAGTGGTGATTCGTCCCAAGCGTTTCAAAATTCGTTGAATCAAATCGGCTTCTGTGATGGGTTTTAAGATATAGTCATCTGCCCCCACAGCCAATGCCTGATGAAGAATCTCGGCTTCGGAGCGAGCTGAAAGGAACAAGACAGGTAGTTTGCTCCAGCGTGGATCGCTCTTGACGACTTGGCACAGTTCAATGCCGTTAAACCCTGGCATAGAGACATCTAACAACAACAGATCTGGGATAATAGCTTCTAACAATTTCCAGAACTGGCTTGAATCTGACAACGTCGTGACCTGAAAGCCCCAAGATTGCAGTTGAGCTTGCAATAAGTTCAACAATATTGGATCGTCATCTACAATCAAAAGTCTGGCAGTAATGGAGTTAATGCGGTTAAGGAGTTGAGTTATGGCTTGGAATACTTCAGTTGGCATTGCAGGCTTTTGCAGGAAGGCTTGAGCTCCTAGACGAATAGCTTCAACTCGCTTAGTCAGATCGCCTTGCCGGGTCAACACCAGTACAGGAACATTGGGCAACTGACGCTTAAGCTGTGCTAACAAAGTGAAGCTGCTTTCGCTGGTATTCAAAAAAGTTATGTCTAGCACAATGGCATCGGGCGTGAGGTACTGAAGCTGTTGGCGGGCGATGGTGAGGTTAGTGGCAACTTCTAGGTGAATGCTCCAATGTGGGGCATCTGCCTGCATTCGTTCAATTAAGTCCGTGTCATCATCAATCAATAAAACTTGGCTAGAAGTGGGAAGCACTACAGATGTAACAGATGATACAGCGAACGTTGGGGATTGGTAAGTAGCGTCCCGGAGTTGCTGAAGCAGCAATTTTAGGTGTGCTGTCTCCTCTGATTGAACAGCAGGCGTTGGTGTTTTTAGGGTGCGTTCAATCTCACGAGCAAGTTCTGCTGCCCGTAGCTTACCAAAAGCCCCTAAAGAGCCAATCAGGCGATGGGCGACAGTGTAAGCATGCTGTCGATAGTCAGGGGTGAGGCTGTGGGTGGAGATAGCGGCGATCTCCTCTTCCAGCCTTGCTAGCTGTCCCTGCAATCGCTCCTGATACTCCGGCCACATCTGCTGGATTGCTGCCACTGCCACTGCCTCAGCATGACCATCTTCTTTCCCTTTGGCATCACCAGATTCTGAAACCAATGTTGCTTGTGGATGATAGTCCACTCTCGTCAAATTGTCTAATCTAGGCTCATCTCTTTGTTGATCCTGGATATCTGGCAAAAGTTTCAGCCGATACCCCAACCCATATAGTGTTTCAATAGGATCAGGATGTAGCCCGACCATCTGGAGTTTTCGTCGCACGCCACAAATCTGGGTTGTTACTGCCTCTTCACCTGGGCACTCATCAAGCGACCACACGTGATCAATCAAAGTCCGTCGGTCAAAAATCCGGCGTGGATGCCGCAAAAACAGCTCTAGCAGTTTATATTCTTTAGGCGTCAAATGGACCGCGATGCCATGACACCTCACTTCGCAATTATTCGTATCTAGCTGCAAACTTCCCCAGGAGAGTACTTCGGTTAATACCGTATGACCCCGCCTTAGTAACGCCCGAATTCTAGCCAGCAGTTCCAATTGTTCGTAGGGTTTAGTGACATAGTCATCCGCCCCTGCCTCAAACCCTGCTACTCGATCTGCTGGATTATCCTTTGCTGTAAGCAGCAAAATAGGTACTTGCTGATTTTGTCCCCTCAACTCACGACACAAGCTAAGACCATCTATACCTGGCAAAATTAAATCCAGTAGAATCAGATCATACTTAGTCACCTCGGCTAGTTCTAGTGCTGATTGACCCTCTCGAGCAATATCGACAGTAAACTGCTGTGCCATTAGGGAAGCTGCTAAGGCATGTGCCGTGTCTTGATTATCCTCAACGATAAGCAGTTTCATACAACCTATCTTTCAGTATTCATGACAGGTTCAAATTCATAGTGGTTTGTCGGCAAATCATATTGCTTCTTTTAAAGCTGTAATAAAAACATAATTTTTGTAGGTTGTGTTACAAAAACTTATTGACAAAATTAATATTCCGTAAGTAGTTTTAATTCATACATTAAGCCAACAATAATTTATTAACATCGACCTACATCACTAAGGACGAACAGCCGTTCGTCCTTACACTGTGGCTATGCTTCATTCATATGAAAACCACTATATTCTTTAGATTTATAGTTAAAAAAAGAACTATTTATACTCTATCAAGAGTGTTAGTTATTAAAAATTCTCACACGTCAAAAGTAATAATTGCTATAAGAAAAATTTGTATAGAAAAACACTTAAGTAGGTCGGTAAGAAAAACGATTATTCGTAAAGATCGGGCATAGGGCATATCCCATGCCCAATACCCTATTGATTCCATCAAACTTCTGGCCTATGGTTGGGAAAGGTACGCAGAGGCATTGAGAGCATGAGCATCCAAGCGCCTGTAAACAAGAAATTAATACCTACCAATAGTCCTAACACCCAAGCGGCACTGAATGGCCATTGATACAAAATTAAAATCCCTAAGATAATAGCTGAGATGCCGCTAAAGAGTGTCCAACCCCAGTTTCTATCTGGACGCACTTGGAATGCTGTAATTACCTCAAATATACCTTCAATCAGAAAGACAATTCCTAAGGCTAAGGTGAGGGAAAGTGCACCGCCCAAGACGTTACCTATTAACACAATCCCAGCAATTATATATAGAGCACCGATCACGAACTTAGGCCAAAAGCTTTTTTGCCGTGATTGAAATGCGTGGACAACTCGGACAATACCAGCAATCAATAAAGTCCAGGCAATTGCGATTGTGATGGCAATAGTGGCAATGAATGGTTCTGCGATCGCCGCGATACCTAGCACAATCATAAAAATGCCTAGAGCGATCGCCCACCCTGAGTTTCTTCTTACTTCGTTAATATTGTCAGAATTCATAACCGTTTCCAAAATGTCTTATTCGAGATGCTCATCAAACTGGTAGCACTATGTACTGAGGAGTTTATCGATCCCGAATAATTTTATGTTTGTTTGGCTTGACAAATTAACCAATTTGCCTATGTGCCTAACGCTAGTTGCCAAATCTAAGGAAAATCTGAGGAGATCATGCTAGCGCTGTTAAGCAGTCATAGTGTTCTGTTTTCCTTAGGGAGATCCAAAAAATAAAATGTCCAGCCTTTGTTGGTTGATCTGTCGGCACAATAGGTTATTCGTTGTAATAAGGCTGGACATTTTATTACTGGTAAGT
>JAJPJF010000455.1 GCA_021324415.1 Nostocales cyanobacterium Centralia_MAG_434 | reverse complement strand
TCACCAACGCATTCCTTGAGATTGGCTGGAGGGCAGCTGTTGAAGCGCGAAAAACTATGCCGGACATCGTGATCATCAGTGCAGTTAAAGACGTATACAGCATCTTCAACTTCCCGCCCCACCTACGAATGCATCTTTGGGCAGGCGGACTCGATCCCAAGAATGCCGATATACGTGGTACCGTAACTTACTTCAATGAGCTAACAGTCGATCCTGTGTTTTGGATGCTGCACTGCGAACTTGATCGCTACTGGTACACGTGGGAGAAGACAAATAAGGACAAACCACCGCTTGAAGGTGACGATGCAATGTTCAACCCGCTAACTGCGAGCGAAGGTTCATGGTACGGTGGAGGCAAGACCTATACGTTGGACGAGTTAACCACACACGACGCTTTACCTTACATCTATAATGAGGATTTTAGAGCGTAAGTATGTTTTGAAAATGTACTGTTAAAGAAAAAACCACCCTGCAGCATGACTTGGGTGGTTACCACTTGATAAGCAGTTTTCTTGATAAATTAGCAACTATCTTACCTCCCAATTCTGAGCAGATTCGGAGGAGTTTGGTAAACAAAAACCACCTTTTAAACGCAGTTATATAAATTTTCAACAAAACTGAAATTGCTGTATTCCTTTTGTATTCCACGACTACAACTCTACGAGTTTTACAAACTTTAATTTAAAATTATGCTATGAATAGCATGTATTATGCTATTCATAACTTCCACAAAAAAGTAGGAAAAGTAGGTTACTTAGTATTTTTCGTTGAAAAACACTAAGTAATTGCTAGTATTTTGCTAGAGAGTGTGACTAGTTTACTGAATTCTGACTGTAAATAGATACGCCTTCCTTAATCGTTTCCAATACCTCAATGTTCAGAATTTCCCTTGGATCAACCGTCAATGGATTAGCAGACAAGATGACAAAATCTGCTAGTTTGCCAGGTTCAATCGATCCTTTTGTGTCTTCCTCGAAGTGTTGATAGGCTGCCCAGAGAGTTATGGATTTCAGTGCATCTAGTGGTGAAACTCGTTGATCTTCACCTAGTACTTGATCAGTGCGGGTTAGGCGATTAACGGTACACCACAATACACGCATAGAATTCGGTTTAATCACAGGCGCGTCGTGGTGAGAGCTAAACATCATACCTCGATCCAAGGCGTCCTTGGTAGGAGAGATGCGATTTGCCCTCTGTGGCCCTAGCACAGAATCGCGGTGATAGTCTCCCCAATAATAGGTGTGAGCGGGAAACATGGATGGGAAAATGCCTAGTTCTTTCATCTCATCTAGCTGATCTTCCCGCAGGATTTGACAGTGGATCATCACTGGGCGGCGATCGCTCTTGCCATATTTTTCCGTTGCCGCACGGACTGCCTTAATATATAGATCAGCTGCGGCATCACCATTGCAGTGGGTGATGATTTGAATATTGTTGGCAAAGGCAGTGTCTACCCGCTCTAATGCATCCTGTTCAGTGATGCCTGGATAGCCTTTGTAATCTTGATCTTCTCCCTCTGGAACCTTAAAGTAGGGTTCGGTAAGCCAAGCCGTTTTCCCCTGTGGAGAACCATCGAAATTCATTTTCAGTCCAGCCAGGCGTAGGCGGTTATAGTACACGCCTACCGGATAAGACATCTTATGTGTTCGTTCAACTGCTTGATAGTCCCTATATACATTCACATCGATTGTTAATTTCTCTTCGGATGCAACAAACCTCAACGCATTGAAGACAACTTCACTGGCTCTTCCTTCCTGAGCAGTCGTAAAGCCTTGCTCAGCGTAAGCTTTACACCCGTAATCCATTAGAAACAGCAATTGCTCCTTAGTTGCCGTTCCCACTGTTCCAGTGGCTATCCAAATCGCAGTTTCTTCGAGGACACCGTTCGGCGTCTTGCCATCCTCTTCCCGACGAATCACACCTCCTGCTGGATTTTCTGTTTCTGCTGTGAAGTTCAGTATTTCTAGGGCTTTGGTGTTGACAACTCCCAAATGCCCAGAAGCATGAAGCGCTAACACAGGTAGATCTGTCGAGACTCGATCCAAGTCGTGTCGCGTGGGGTGCTGATTTCCTGGTAGTAGCGAGTCATCATAACCGTTACCAAGCACCCATCCTAATGCTTCAGTGGTCGGAGTCTCAATTTGCTCTTGTAATGTTGCGATAATGTCTTCAATACTGTTCACCCCAGCATCTGGCGGAGGTGACAAATTTGCAACAGCAAGCATAATAGCGTAATTTAGAATGTGACTATGGGCATCGATGAAGCCTGGAACCATTATCTTACCGTTTAGATCTATGATGCGAGTCGCTTCCTCCTGATGTTCCATCACTTCTGCTGTGCTTCCCACTGCCAGAATTTTGCCATCTTTGACGGCAACGGCTTCTGCAGTGGGTTGAACATCGTTTACCGTAATAATTTCACCATTGATGTAGATAGTATCAGCGATCTCTTTAGAAGACCTTGAGCTTTGCCTCATCACCTTAGAAGGTGCAGTAGTTTTAGCTAGCTTATTAGATAGTGCGATCGCTGCTTCTAATGTTCCTGTACCTAATTGAGTAAACCTCAATGGCAGGGTAAATTTCTCAATTAGTAAAGAAATAAGGGGATTGCAACAAGGGCAATGCCCAAATTGGGGCTGTTGAATCATGATCATTAGGGAAACATCCTTTAGTGCATATTCTTATCAATTACTAGGTCGTGGAAAAAACCTGCTTAGGCACTTGCCAGTAATAAAATGTCCAGCCTTATTACAACGAATAACCTTCTGCACCGACAAATCAACCACAAAGGCTGGACATTTTATTTTTTGGATCTCCCTTAAAACGAGCAACCTTCTCCTATTAAAGGGTTGAGAAGCGTCACTTCGCTTGTGTTGAAGGGCTTTTAGGCGCTGTTGTTGGTTTTTACTGAAACTTATTTTCATTAAAGCAAGACCTAAAAGCACTCTTGTTTGCTCGTTTTAATTAGATAAATGTGTCGTCTGTTTTGGTTCTTGTCCAAACACGCAAAGTCGCACCAAATCAAGCAGGATTTTTCGTATTAATTGAGAACTATTACTAAAAATAGCGCTCTTATTGGCGCACTCTAGGAATAAATGTACTTCATTTGCATAATATCAATTACTTATTTTTTAGGGAATAGATAGTATTAAACTACCTACTTTTCCTACTTTTATTACTTTTTTAACAATTAGAATTCTAATAGTAATCGTGCTTAATTTGTGTCTTACCACGCATAAATCCCTCTTGAGTGTCTCTAAATAATTGTCCAGGCTTGGGAGGTTGTTTCTTTCACCTCTCGCATAAATATTTTGCCTGCTTTTGCATCTTTCCTAGATGATATTTTGAGTTCTTCAAGACTTAACTAGGCAAAAAAATAGTTAAATAGGTAGGTAAATTTGATAAATAAAAAGTATAAAATATTCTACTTTTTGGTATGTTTAGTCTCTTCATAAGACAGTTCGGCATCACATTTTTCTCTTTTAAAAAAAGTAGGAAAAGTGGGAAAAGTGGGAAAAGTATGTAAATTGATATTTTTCATTTACTTGAGGATGGGTAGTTGATAATATCACCATAGAAACAGTTCAATTCATCGAAACTACTTATTAACTTCTAATTCAGAGGCATAAACAATGGCAGATGCGATTTTGTTCAACGGAGCCGCTTCTTTGATTGCCCAAGAAGCTGGTGTTTTAGATTTACTGCTCGGTAATGTTGATGGTGTATCAGGCGTATTAGATGCTTCAAACGTGAAATTTGTCGGTGGACTAAGTTCAGGAGCACTGATGACGTTTACTTTCAATGCTGCTTTTTCTCAGAATTCAAAACTGACATGGGATCAGTTCAAGAATGAAGTTCTCTTCACTCTGACCACAGAAAAAGTCTACACAACATTCTTAGGCACTAGAAATACAGAACCGCTTAGGCAGCTTTTACAGGATCTCACCGATAAAGTAGGTCTACACCAGATCAAAGATTTGCCGTTTGAAAGCACAATCCTTACAACATATGCATACCCATCTTCGTCAGAGTTTGGAAAATACGATAATAAAACCATTTGGCTTACGAATATTGAAAAAGTTACCAGCATACTTCCAAGCGAGACTGACAAATTTGTCGTTGCTAAACAAATTAAGGAACACCAGCTTGACATTACATTGGTTTCTTCGTTAATGTCTTCCACTGCTATTCCATTAATTTTCCCTGCTCAACACCTTATCTATAACGACTCTTCAAACCAAGAGCGTAAAATTACGAACAAATATGGTGCGGCTGCATATTTTGTTGATGGGGGAACTGGCGATGGATTAGTCTTCTCTGATTTTCACGAGTTTTTTGATGCGTATAACGAAAAATTTGATAACATTTACTTCATCTCTCCTGATTACACTAATCTCGCAGAATTGGTTGTGCAGCGACTTAGTTCAGTGAAATCTAGCGATATTCTTGAGCAAAAAGCATCCGGTGTGGATTCGTTCGCACTTATGAACAAGTTAACAAAAGAATTTATTAAACAGATTAGAGATTACAATTCTGATGGTCATTTGGCGAACAAAATCTATTATTGTAAGCCGTCAGTAGTAGGTTTTGATGTTTTGGATTTTGGCTACGGAAAAGAACAATATGACCAAACAATTACTTGGGGTAAGAACTATCCGAACAAAATAGCTATCGATATTACCACTATTCCTGATAGTGAGCTTGAGCGTGAGGAGGCTTAGTTGAGGGCGCGGACGTTATCGAAGAAAGGTGTGCGATTTATGTCTGCATAAGTCTCCCTCCTGTTTTTCCGTTTGCTTTCGAGTCTCTTGAATTTCGTACATTAACCCCGCCATCGGGGTTTTTGCTTTTATGGGCTATTTTCTCAACATCACGGATAATTCATCAATCTAATTAAATCATAGTTAAGGTTTAATTCTTAACCATCTCACCCAATCCGCCTCCTCTACTGCCCTACGCCACTTGCGGGACTGTCGGGAAACCCTTCCTGTGCGACTGTCCTCTGCAACACAGTGGCTCCTCCCTACTGCCCACTCCCCAATAGATAACTTATTTTACACGACTACTTATCCTCAGGATTTCCTCATAATTTTGTAGCAAGATTGTATCGAATAACTTCTCAGGTAGATAACAAGGCTAAATGATCAGTGTGTGTCTACAAAAAGTGTCATAATTATGACTTAATTTTAACCGACGTGTTGCGTAACATAGTCGGTTTTCTATTTGCTTTGTGAAAGCAGTTAAAAGTAATGTTCAAACCATGCTTGAAACATCAGAATGTTCCACAAACTATATTTCCAGTCTCGAATACCTAATAGATGCTCAGTCCATCTTTGGCGGATAGGTTGTGGGTTAAAGAATCCTTCTTTCTGCAAACGTCGCTCATTTAACAGTGTCTCTGCCCAATCGCGTAATGGACCACGCAACCAGTCACCAATTGGTATACCAAATCCCATTTTGGGACGATCTATCAAATGTGGTGGAATATAACGGCATAAAACTTGGCGCAACAACCACTTAGTCTGGCTTTGTCTAATTTTCATTGTATGGGGAAGTTGCCAAGCAAACTCTACCACACGGTGATCTATTAAAGGAATTCGCCCTTCTAAACCAACGCTCATACTAGCTCGATCAAGTTTCACCAAAATATCATCGGGCAAATAGGTTTCTGTGTCGAGGTACATCATCCATTCGATAAACTCTGGTAAAACTGCCCAATGTTGTTGAGTATTGAAGATTGTTTGAGGTTCATTCCCACCAATGACAACTGCTGATGGTTCTCGCCAAGCGGAATTTAACTCTATATATAAAATTTCTGGAGTTTTAGCCTTCAAAACGTTAGCAACATGGTTGAGTTTGTAGCCCAAGTGAATTAATTTGGATTTAGTAAGTGATGCTAGCCACCGATCATTAGAGCTTCGTCCCCAAGTTTCTGCCTTTAAAGAGGTTAAGGCTTGAGCAACAGCTTGACGAATTGTTGTAGGTATCCAACTCACTGTTTGCCAGAGGCTTTGTCCCCGCAAGTAACGTTTGTATCCACCAAACAACTCATCACCTCCATCACCTGACAAACTTACCGTCACGAATTGCTTAGCGAGTTGTGAAACCAGAAAGGTAGGAATTTGTGACGCATCTGCAAAGGGTTCATCGTAAAGCGTTGGGAGCTTAGGAATCGTCGCCAGCGCTTCTTCTGGCATGACATACAATTCAGTATGGGCTGTACCAAGATACTGGGCAATTGCTTTTGCATGTTGTGCCTCATTGTGGCTATCTTGGTAAAATCCAATGGTAAACGTTTTGATGGGTTGACTACTCTGAGCTTGCATAAGCGCCACTACAGTGGAGGAGTCAATCCCACCAGATAAAAATGCACCTAGAGGAACATCTGCAACCATGCGTAGTCTAACTGCATCCCGCAACAATGAGTCAAGATAGATTATGGCATCTTCTTCTGAGCCAATAAAAGGATTGGCAATGCCAGATTCTGCTACTGCTTTAATAGACCAGTAAGATTCAGGTAAGGTATAGTGCGCTTCCCCTTGCCAAGTGAGTGTCGTTCCAGGAGGCAGCTTATAAATTCCTTTGTAGATGGAATAGGGTGTAGGGATATAATTCAGTCGCAGCAACGACGTTAAGGCGTCTCGATTGATCTCTGGTTTAAATTTGGGATGGGCTACTAGGGCTTTTAATTCGGAAGCAAAAACGAGTGTTTGTCCTAACCAGCCATAGTACAATGGCTTTTCTCCAAAGCGATCGCGTCCTAAATGCAATACCCGTTCTTGACGATCCCAAAGGACAAAGGCGAACATGCCGTTGAACTTTTGAATTGCGGGTTTTAATCCCCATTGGCAAAAACTCGCCAGCATGACTTCGGTATCAGAATGTCCTCGAAATGAGTACCCTAATCGCTGTAACTCTTGTCTTAGCGCTAAGAAGTTGTAGATTTCCCCATTAAAAACAAGCACATAGCGACCATTAGCAGAAATCATTGGTTGATGCCCCTCTGGAGAGAGATCTAAAATTGCTAAACGTTGATGTCCTAAAGCAATTCCTGCAGATGCATCAACCCAACTGCCAAAGTCATCTGGTCCTCGATGCCGGAGGGTACGCGTCATACATTCAATGAACGCTTCCAAGGAGTCAGAATTCATTTGTGCTGTTGGGTCTAAAAATCCGGTAATTCCACACATTTATTGAACCAGTAAAAAATATCACACCAATAGCTAGCAATATATTTGGTGGCGTTGCTGAATTTGGGTATGAATTATGTTTGTAGACATTTTTGTAGTTACAAACCAGATTCTTTTAGAGACGTAGCATTGCTATGTCTCTACACACCCGTGAATTATAAATTCATAATTTGATTCAGCAATGCCTATTTGGTTGCAATTTTGGAATATTTTGTTCGAAATAATATGAGTGAGGTAAGATTAATCAGCAATATTTATACGAGAAAATAGCATTATTAGATTTAAGTCAGTCGGATAAGTTCGGTTCGAATGCCTTCTGACATTTCAGAAGAATAGAAGCAAAAGGTATTTCGCCCTTACAAACCAGAAGCAAACATCATCCGTGAAGATAGCTAAATATTAAAATTTACGAATAAGTCTGATACTATTGTGAGTCTGGAGTTTGAAAGTCCTAACACACGAGGCTTTAATTCTGCAGATAGTTCACGAAGCTGTTCTGCCAAAGAAGCCTCTTTTTCATGCATGGCTGGGTCTTCCAACAAGTGTTTCATTTCCTATAGACTCACGAAATGTATTTCTAGTTACATACCAGATACAACCTGATAACAGCTTTGTGTCTCAGGATGCTTATCATACTGCGATCGCTTCGTCTGTAAAATTACTGTGTCTAGATTGCTTCCACTTCCGACCAATAGCTAATAAGGCTTGTTCTATATCATCATCATCGGCAAGTTCTATCATTTCGACTAGCTTTTTTCCTAAACCAGTTTTTCCTTCAGAGAGTTGCCCTTCTGCCAGCAAATAACAGAAGTACTTCTTGGAACCTGGAGCTAGTTCCTCCATCGCGTTTAATATTTCTTCTAAAGTGGTATGAGAAACTGCCCCACCCTTACCATTGCGGAACTGGGATATATGAGAAGGACTAATCCCAACCTTTTTTGCCAGGACTGCTCCAGTTATCCCATGACGTTTCAATGTTTCATCAAAACATTTATTTATATTCATCTTGACTTTTGCTGCTTATTCACTAATAATAAACTACAGTTCAATGTCAGTGAAGTCAAGACCTTGCTGACAAGAACTAACCTATTAATCATCTAGCATCTGCTTAGATTTTTGCACATCTTCCTAGGTCTTGCCTATTGGTGGATAGCCTTAAGTTAGGTTGTGCGAGTTTTCACACAAATAAAACAGCCCCAGCGAATTTAGGGGATCGCTAGGGCTTAGTTTTTCATTGTTCTTGTATATTATGACAAAACTCAAGATTTTACAAACGTTAAAAGACGGATCTTGTGACAAACCTATTGTATCCGCTGCAACTTCAGACAAAGTTGCTCTTGAAGCCAAACAAGAGCTAGCATCTCAAAGACCATCGGTAAGTGCGGAAGATTTAGGTATTCTTTTTCAGCCTCGTTATACCTCTGACTATTTTAGGGAGGTGTAGCTATGACATCTATGCCTTCAGTACAGGAAGTGTCTTCTGCCCAGGAGACACTCCAAGCGAGTGAACGAATAAAAAAATATGATAAGCCACATATGATCATTCCAGATGAGGACATGGCATGGGTCTTGGAGCAGCGACCACCAGTGTACAAGCTTTGGGGAGAATGTTGGCGCGCTGACCCATATGGAAGCCGTTGGATGCCTCTTAGAACTAGCTTAGGAAAAGAAAATCTCAAGAAAGCAAAAAGACCGCTCATTGATGCTGGCTTGTTCCTGTTCGAGAATCGGCTAACCATTGTTGATGGTCAAAGGTCTTATGAATGGTGGATTAAAAACCTTCACGGGTGCAGGTCGTCTTACTGGAAGCTGAAAGGCGTTGACATAGATGCTGAAGACACAACAAATGAGGACGATGGTGATATCAGTCCTGATAGTACCGAGGTGGGTATTCAGAAGACCGAGGTGGGTACTGACAATACCACCCAAGTTAAGAGTGGTATTCAGGGGGGTATGAATAGTCCCGACATAGGGACTGGTAGTAACGATGTAGGGATCAGTAGTACCGAGGCAGGGTCTATTAGTACCGAGGTGGGTACTGACAATACCACCGAACCTTACCTAAAGTCGCTTGCAGCAAGGGTTTCAAAAGCTCTCATAAACTCTTCAGGAACTTCTCATAAACATTTCACTATCTCTCTCACAATCCAGGAGAGAGAGGATTTTCTAAATTTTTGTCTTGAGAAAATAACAGCAATTCAAAACTCGTCGTTTAAAGTGCATACAGACGATGGCTGGATTGCAAAGCATTACGAGCAGTACTGGAACGAGTTTTGCAACAAATATCGCCCTGAAGTTGTAGAAACTGCAAAAAATACCAAATGGGAAAACCATCCCCAACGTCATGAGTGGGTAGCCGCTATTGAAAAAAGCGGAAATCCTCTGGTATTTGCGGGTCGAGACAAACAGAAGCAAGAGTTTGTCAAATGGGCTAACGAGAACAAACTGTTTAGCTGGCTGCAGGAGAACGCAAATGAGTAACTTTAATTTCGAGACACTAGAACCGCTTCCATTGCGACCACGACTACAACAGCATCTTCCTATTCATACGGCTTTGGCTAGATTTACGGGCTCAGTGGTTTCGCGGTTGTGATTTGCAAATACATCAGCAATTACCCGCAAAGCTTCAGCCTGCTCTTCAGGAGGTGCTTGGGCAATCAGCGATCGCAAGCTGTGACTGGGGCTAACACCAAATAATTCCGACAGATACCACATCCTAGCTTCTACTGGAACGGCCAAAAGCAATGCTATTAGTTTTGATGCTCCCAAGTCCGCTTTTCCTCGACGAAAGCGAGACAGCATTACTTCTGAAACATCAGCCTTCTCAGCTGTTGCCTTCGCTTCTAAATGGAAGCGCTTCATCATATCATCGAATAGCTGCTGGTAACGCTGGGAGTTTTCTGATACAAAACTTTGCATTGCTCTCTTAATTATACTAAAGTTTAATGGTTATACTAAGTGATGACCGAGGAGATAGCAACGATTGTGAATAACTCAATCGTACCAAACTACTTCCAAAAGTGTCCTTTTTAAGCTTGAGAATAGGAAGGTAGTTAAGCTAACTGGTTATTGTGCTACATCGGTGGTTAAAACGCATTGTCAGGGTGTCTCTGTTGTGTTGTTAAGCCTGTTTTAGGTGTTGATCTGTAAATAGCAAAAGCCTGCTGTTTCAAGCTCTTCTTTTGTGAGAGTGCTACAGCTAAAAAATATAAGTCCCAACCTGAGGGGACAGGGGGCGCTTTGAGAATGATCTATTTCCACTATGACGCCAGATAAAATTCAAAGAAAGTTTTATCCCCTCATATTTGCGGGTCGAGACAAACTGGGAGGAGAAAAATGAATGACTTCAGTTTTGATCCTCTTGAACCTCTTCCCATCCGCCCTGAAGAGGAGGTTGAAAAAGAGATATGGCAACCCCAGTGGAAATGCTTCTGCTGCCAAGATACAGGCAAAATACAGCCCTACTTGGTTCGCCATGTCATACCTGGTTACAACGACAATCGTGATCGCCTACCTATTTGTCAAAATTGTAATAAGGGACACGACTGGTTTCACTTAGACGAATTTGGTGTTATAGATACACGCTTGGGTCCACAAATTTGTAGAAAGCTAGACGCTATAGCCCGTGAGGATTGGCGACGAACCACTAAGAGTTGGTTTGAAAATGTGAAACAACATCTTGAGCAGGCTACGGGTAAAATTGCCTCTACACAGAATTTGAGGAAGCGTGATCGGATTCAAGCTGAATTCATCCTCGTGCAGGAGAAGCATGGGCTAGCACGGGGGGATTGGGAGGAGATTAAGGACCAGGAGGAAGACTCTGATTTCTAATTGTTTTCTGCGAAAATAAGTGATGATGAAGAAAGTTTGGGACTGATGCGAGCAAAAATACGGGATACAGAAATTTACTTTGATGTTGAAGGCTCAGGATTAGTGGTGGATGGACCAAGGATGCGCGAGAAGCCAGTGGCTTTCGTTATTCATGGTGGACCTGGTACTGACCACACTTCCTACAAACCTGCCTTTTCTCCCCTCAGCCATAAGATGCAACTTGTCTATTTTGACCATCGAGGTCAGGGACGGTCGGCGCGTGGACCAAAGGAAACCTATACCTTAGAAAACAATGTCGAGGATATGGAGGCACTACGCCAATATCTGGGTCTAGATAAAATCGTGGTTCTCGGTTCTTCCTATGGCGGTATGGTTGCTCTTTCTTACGCGGTTCGCTATCCCG
>JAJPJF010000308.1 GCA_021324415.1 Nostocales cyanobacterium Centralia_MAG_434 | reverse complement strand
GGGACAAGGGGGACAAGGAGGACAAGGGGGACAAGGGGGACACTCTACACGATGTCCTATGCCCACTCCTAACTCCTAACTCCCTAAAGGCGGTATTCTAGACTAAACTTTGAGGCAATTCCAATGGCTTGGCAGCGCTCAGATGGTCGGCAACCCTATGAACTTCGTTCCATTCGTTTTGAACAAGGCTTTACTCGTTTTGCACCTGGTTCTGTTCTCGCAAAATGCGGTAATACTCAAGTCCTGTGCACTGTCAGTGTGACTCCACGAGTCCCCAGTTTTCTAGAAGGAACTGGGAAAGGCTGGCTTACTGCTGAGTATCGCATGCTACCAGCTGCAACACAACAGCGGCAAGAACGAGAGTTTTTAAAACTGTCTGGACGAACTCAAGAAATTCAACGTCTTATTGGACGTAGCTTACGGGCGGCTCTGGACTTCGAGGCTTTGGGCGAGTGTACGCTAACTGTAGATGCGGATGTGTTACAAGCAGATGCTGGTACTAGGACTACGGCTATTACGGGTGGATTTGTAGCCCTAGCTAGCGCGATTTCTAAATTAATGCAGCAGGGAGTTTTCAAACGATCGCCCCTCATCGGACAGATAGCAGCCGTTTCTGTTGGTTTATTGGAAAACGAACCGTTTTTAGATTTGGACTATGTTGAAGATGTTGCTGCAACGGTAGATCTCAATGTTGTCATGAATCAAAATTTAGGGATTATTGAAGTCCAAGGAACTGCTGAAGAAGGCAGCTTTAGCCGCACACAGTTGAATCAACTGCTCGATTTTGCAGAAAAAGGAATTCAGCAGTTGTTATGTGCCCAGCAAGAAGCGATCACTGACTGGGATGACCTTTATCAAGGGTTGAAATAAGGTAACTAAGGTAACTATGTTGACTGTCATTTGTTTTTGGTCCTTTATCCTTAGTAACCAAGGACTCATGACCCATGGCTAAGAACATTGAAGTTATAAATTTTTCAACAAATCGTAACAATGTTAAAAGTTTCAAAAGTTAAAAAGGTAAATTGTCCGAATTTCGCTATTGTATTGCTGGAAGTTGCCATGGTGATGGTGAAGCAATGAACAGAAAGGTGGAAGTGCTACCGGATCAAAAAGCGCTGATTGCACGAGCGCTAGAACTGATCCTCTCTAAAATAGAAACTGCTATTCAACAGCGAGGGCTATTTACAATCGCTCTTGCTGGTGGCAATACACCCAAGCCCTTATATGAGGCGATCGCTACTCAAAAACTGCCTTGGGACAAAATTCATGTGTTTTGGGGGGATGAACGTTATGTTTCACCAGATCACCCAGATAGCAATCAAAGAATGGCGCGTCTAGCTTGGCTGGATCATGTTGATATCCCAGCAGCTAATATCCATCCAATACCCACCTCAGATGCTGAACCAGCAGTCGCAGCAGCTAAACATGAACAGCATCTGCAAGAGTTTTTTCACTCTTCGCCAGGAGAGTTTCCCTCTCTGGATGTGATTTTACTGGGAATGGGTGATGACGCCCACACTGCATCGTTATTTCCTCACACAGATGCATTAAAAGTAAGAGATCATTTAGTTACAGTGGGTAACAAAGATGAAAGCCGCCGCATAACCTTTACGTACCCATTTATCAACGCTTCTCGCTGCGTTATGTTTATAGTTACTGGTGCAAACAAAAGACCAGCTTTAGCTCAAGTCTTCGCACCCGTAGCGGATGAGTTCACTTATCCATCTCGACTCATTCAACCCCAAGGAGAACTTTGGTGGTTGCTGGATGCAGCAGCAGGTAGTGACTTAACAAGTCAGGCAGTATAAGGTACTACGTTATAGCTCGTACTTTATAACTTAGCTTTCAGCGATTGCCTAGAGTAGTAATTGTTAAAATCAAATGCGAGAGATGTTCTTTTGCTAGCCAGCACTATATTTATGATGATCTTCAATAAAGGCTTAACTCCATGATTGTTTGTCCTAACTGCAATCACTTAAACCCAGATGGCGCTGTCCAGTGTGAAGCTTGTTATACCCCGTTACCAGCTACTACCAACTGTCCAAGCTGTGGGGCGACTGTGCAAGCAGATGCAGCTTTCTGTGGTCAATGTGGTTATAACCTGCATGCAACTGCTCCTACAGCTATTGCAGCAACAGTCGCACCCGACATCCCTGCGGCAGTACCACCCCCAGTTAATCCTGACCCCCTGGTACACTCACAACCTGTAGCCACCAGTGGTGCTGCTAACTATGATGTTCCAGAACATTCACCATTGCCACCAACAGAAATGTCAGTTCCTCACCAAGAGGGGGAAGATCCTGCCCAACACAACCCTTCTTCACCAGGAGTCGAGACTCAACCTGTCGTTTCACAGCAAGTCATCTCAACACCACCTCCTCAACCAACACCACCACCAGTTGCTACTGCCTCTAGAACTCAATTACAGCAGGTAACAGCACGGCTTGTACATGTTCAAACCGATAGAGTGGTGGAATTGCCGCAAAATCTGTCTGTGATTCATATCGGCAAGCCCAATGACCGCATTCCTCCAGATATCGATGTTTCTGGTTTTCCCAACTCAGAAATTGTCTCGCGGATTCATGCAGATATTCGCGTAGAAGGAGATGCTTTCTATATTGAAGATGTGGGTAGTTCTAACGGCACATATATTAATAATCTGCCACTGTTGCCGGGAAATAGACACCGTCTGAGACCAGGCGATCGCATTAGTTTAGGCAAGGGAGACTTGGTAACATTTCTATTCCAAGTTTCTTAACCAATACGAGTTCATATTAGATCAACTCCGCAATTGGAGAGGGTGTACGGGTTACAAAAAACCTGTACACCTTTGTTTTGCTAGTCTTGCTATAATACAAAAGGCGACAATACCACTACAATAAAAATAAGAATGTTATGATGATTGATTAATAATTAGCACCATAGGATAAACGGGAATTGACACACTTATGCAGTACCCTCCGAAAGTTCCCCAGTTTGAGGAAAAATCGTTTGTCAGTGACCATATTGGCTTAACCTGGTTAATTACGGCAGCAATTGTGACTACTCTACTCTGGCAAATTCCAGGTGGAAACTACATTTTATACCCATTTACTATATTGGCTACTTGGTTTCACGAAATGGGTCATGGTTTAGCTGCAATCCTTCTAGGCGGACAATTTCAGCAATTACAGATTTTTTCAAATGGTTCCGGTGTAGCATTTCACAGCGGTGCGCTATTCTTAGGACCAATTGGACAGGCAATTGTTGCAGCCGCAGGTCCCATGGGACCACCTATTGCTGGCGCTATTTTAATTTTGGCTTCTCGTAAGTTTAAGACCGCCTCCCTCAGTTTAAAAATATTGGGTGGTTTTTTAATTCTTTCAACGCTCATTTGGGTGCGATCGCTATTTGGATTAGTAGCAATTCCCTTGATAGGACTCATTATCCTTGGAATTGCGTTCAAAGCCCCACGATGGCTGCAGGGATTTGCCATTCAATTTCTTGGCGTACAAGCTTGTGTGAGTACCTACCTTCAACTGAATTATCTGTTTAGCGCTTCTGCAGGACCAGGTTTGCATTCTGACTCAGCACAAATACAGCAGCAGTTATTTTTACCTTACTGGTTCTGGGGTGGGTTGATGGCGATCGCATCGTTTGTGATTTTAGTGCAAAGTCTCCGCATTGCCTATCGCTCGAATTAGTTCACTGCCACTCGACTTACCTACTTTCATAAAACCTCACGGGATGCGGAAGAGTGTCTTTAGACCTGAGAGTGTCAATCCTCGTAGATTTCTAGCGGTAAACCATCTGGATCTTTGAAAAATGTAAATTTCTTTCCTGTTAATTCATCTATCCTAATTTCTTCTACAGCAATTCCTCTAGATTGTAAATCAGCAACTGTACTTTCTAGATTTTCTACTGCAAATGCCAGGTGCCTTAATCCGCAAGCTTCTGGACCTGTGGGTCTTGCAGGGGGATTTGGAAATGAAAAAAGTTCTATTCTATCTTGAGAACCAACGCTCAAATCCAATTTATAAGAGCCTCTATTTTCTCTAAAAGTTTCTTCAATTATTGAAAACCCTAGTTGATTAACATAAAAATCTTTAGATTTTTCATAATCAGAACAAATTACAGCAACATGATGAATTCTTGTAGTTTTCATATCAAAAAAATGTCCTCTCATCCACTCTTATAATCAGAAAAACGACTAGCCCCAGTGGGATGTTACTTAATTATGGGAGACGGAAATGATTAACTGTTGCTCAGTTTCCCCAAACATCTAGCTCTCCATAGACATTGATATTGAATGTGAACTGAATATCGATATGATTCTCTGGATAAGCAGAAGGTAACGGGCCAAAGGGTGCTGCTCTTTTGACAGCGCTGAGGGCTGCTTGATCAGTCACTTCGAATCCAGAACTTTGTGCGATCACAAGACCATTTATCTCACCTGAACGGTTAATTGTAAAATGAAGTACTGTCCGTCGTGATGTTTGAGTGAGTTCAGGTACCCATTGCTGTTTTACGCGTTGCTGGAGTTCCTGTAAGTAAGCAGCTATACCTGTATCTTGACGCGCATCAACGCCATCTACAGAACGATTGAGGCGATTAGAATTAGGTGCAGATGTCAAATAATTGCTGCGGTAATCACGCATAGATACTTTGATTGGACCACCTAAGCGACTTGCTGCACCTGTTTTTTGAGATGACTGTGCTTGAGATGATGTTCGTAAAGTAGTTTTAGTTCCTGATGAGAAAGATGTAGATTTTGTAGCCAGTCGGTTTTTATTGGGATGATGAGTCAATAAGTTTTGTCGTGTGCTGGCACGTGTCATCGTTGTTGGTGTGATTTTAGGTGCCAGTGGTCTAGTTGTAGTAGGTTCAATCGCAATTTTTTGTTCAATTTTGTGAGGTTTTAGATTTGGGGGAGTAGTGGGTGCAACTTTAGTTTGTAGAGGTTTGGGTTCTGGGGTTGTGGTGGGTGCAACTACTAATTTTCTCGGTTTCGGCACTAGTGGTGTGGTATCTGGTACAACTTTGGTTTGTAGAGGTTT
>JAJPJF010000192.1 GCA_021324415.1 Nostocales cyanobacterium Centralia_MAG_434 | reverse complement strand
TAATACCAATTCACCATAAACTTGATAGGCTTGGCAACTAGGGAGACAAGGAGGACAAGGAGGACAAGGGGATGGATTTGTATCAAGAATTTAGTGAAATGGTATAACTACCATAATCTAGAAAATTCTTAGCCCACTAATTATTAGCTGAATTTAAGTGTAAGTACTGTTTTGTGTATCTTAGAACTTAGATTAGTATTTAGTCTATTAAAATCAATTTCTAGCTTAAATGTTTAAATATAATATTTAATTTTAATATTCCCAAAGAATGCTAATGAAACTTAGTCATAAATGAAACAAGATTATTTCCACTAATATACAGATGATATCAGGAGAACAGACAATGCATACATTTCAATTCCCCTTGGTTTTGAGTTACCTAGTCATAACCTGCTATTTTTTTTGCAGTTGGTTAAGATTCTGTTTTCGCCATCCTAATTCTTCTCCAGAAGATAAATTTTTATCTTTTGTCATGTTTTTACTCACGACTATCTTCTGGCCTCTGTGTTTACCTATATCTTGCGTAGAAATCTACAAAACACGCAAACTTATGTTTAGTAATGTAGTTCCGGTAGTTATTGCAGTTTCTGCATTTAGTCTTGCACTTTATTTTAGTTAGTTCTGTGCGTTACGTTTCTAATGCACTTTATAAGCAGCTACGCGTAAATATTTAGAAAATATTTAGACATTTTTCAATCCAACTAAAATCGCTGTATTTCTTTTTTGTTCGCTGTTCGCTTGTCTGAATTGATAATTTATTTTGCACGACTACTTATAAGAATTTTATATAATATATAAACAAATCACCCGCAACTCTTGTTATTGTTGGGTCTCTCTTTATTTAATCTCAACTACATAATGTATTTTAAAATGAGGATCGGTATATCACCAATCCCCATCTCTTAAACACAATCGACTAATCTTGCAACTAACTTATTGTGTGATTTGAGCGGTTGGGAAGGTGCCAGGTTGCACCGCTAAACTAATATTTTGTCCACGGCGCTCCAACTCTACACGTAAATCTCCTCCAACTTGGCTATTTTCTACTGCCTGTTGTACAGAGTCAGCATCTGTAACTGCTTTCCCATTGAGCTTTTGGATAACATCGCCAGCCCGTATTCCCGCTTTTGCGGCTGGTGAATTAGGCATAACTTTGACTACTAAAACACCATGGTCAGCATCCACCGTAATACCACTATTAGGATCAGAGTTTAGGCGTTGCTTTACCTCTGGTGTCAAACCCAACATCTGAATCCCTAAATATGGGTGTTGGGCTTTACCTGTAGCTATAATTTGACGAGAAATACGTTGCGCTGTGTTGATCGGAATCGCAAAGCCTAATCCCTGTGCTCCTTGAATAATAGCTGTGTTCATGCCAACTACTTCACCACGAGCATTAAGCAGGGGTCCCCCAGAGTTACCAGGGTTAATAGCAGCGTCAGTTTGAATGTAATCTACTCGTTTGTCAAGAGTACCACCTATATCTCTGCTAGTACGTCCAGTAGCACTAATAATACCAGTAGTAACCGTATTGTCTAAGCCAAGAGGATTACCGATCGCGATCGCCCATTGTCCTGGTTCTAGTTTGTCTGAGTTACCCAAGGTTACTGTTGGTAGATTGTTAGCTTGAATTTTGACAACTGCAACGTCTGTCAACTCATCTTTACCTAACACTTTACCTTTGTAAATGTGACCATCTTTTAGCTTCACAGTCACTGTATCTGCACCATCGACAACATGAGCATTGGTGAGAATACGACCATCAGAACTGATGATGAAGCCTGAACCAGTACCCCGTTCTACCCGGTTTTGATTTGGTATTGGTATTGCAGAACCAAAAAATTGGCGGAAAAACGGATCATTAAATGCATCAGGTACTTGGGCTTTTACTGTTCGTGAAGAATCAATCCGCACTACAGCAGGTCCCACTTGTTTTACTATTGATGTTACGAAGTTTGGATCAGTCGCAGCGGGCAATGGCGGAGCAGCATTCACTCGGCTCACACCTAAATGAGATGCATCATTAGAAATTTGTTGATAGTGAGAAGCTACATACCCACCAGCAAATGTCATTCCAGACCCTAGCAATACCAAAGATAGATTAACAGCTGCTTTTTGCCAAGGTCCAACATTATGAGGTTTAGAGGTGGAAGCATTTAAGGGTAATTTATTGTATTGTCCTGGCTGTTGGTCGCCATCACTTGGTATTTTATACATTTGCGCTTTCTTTAGGATATCAAGATAATATGCTTTTAATTTAGTATTTCTCTGTGACAATCTTGTTGCAGAGAAATTGAGGTTGTGTGAATAGTTAAAGTAGATAACCAAAATTAAATACAAGATGCCATTGCCAGCGTGTGAAGCAAAGCTCAGCAATTGTAGTCTTTGCGATCGCTTCACTTCGTATCCTCGAGGAAGGCAGTGTACCTACGCAATGACAAATCATCTGATATTTATTTAAACCCATCCACTTAATGATATCATTCTAATTTTGCTATTGACGAATGTATGATTCACATAATCATTAGTGACGATGGTGCGAGTCATCTTGTTCCATTTGTTTGCTGCTAAGCATTCCTGGTGGATGAGCCATCCATCGTCACTAAGACGTTTGTATATAAGGTAGTTTGAACCCAGTTTTTCAGCCACTCGAGCTAATACTGAACGTGCGATTTAATGATTTGTAGCTTGTAGAGGTCAAGGATGATGGGTTTTCTGTTTAAGCAGATACTAAACGTCGTAGAGATTCAGCACGACGTTTAGCAGTGCCATTTTTTGGATCATATTTAAGTGCTTCTTCGTAACTTTGCAGTGCTTGAGCAGTTAATTTCTTGCGCTCGTAGGCATGACCAATATTGTTAAGTGCAGTAACATAGTCAGGTTGTTGTTTCAAAGCCTCTTTGTACTGACGAATTGCTAAGTCAAACTGTTCTTGAGCAAAGTATGCATAGCCCAACGCATTATAAATGGCGGCAGTCTTTTCTTCTTTCTCTTCCTCAGCAGATTTAAGGGCTTTTTGAAATAGAGGAATAGCTTGAGAAAACAGTTTCTTCTCTACATAAATACTGCCTAGTTCATAATATTCCTGAGTCGTGCCTTTTTCAGTCTTCAGCCTGTTTCGCAAGCGAGAAAAGGTACTCTCCACCCTACGAGTTTTGAATACTTGGCGAAAAATGCTGACTACCGTAAACAAAAGTAGAACTACTAAAATTGATAGATAAATAACTGCGAGATTGCTATCCATTGCTTTGATTAATTGGGGAGTGGGGATTAGGGGTATGGGGAGTGGGGAGTAGCACAATGCCTTGCCATTACAGGAAAGGAGTCCGGAGTTGGGAAGATCTCTGCTTGATATTTAGGCTCTCTGCCCCATTCCCTACTCCCCACTCCCTAATTTAGGGTAAACCCCAATGGTCTGCGCGTTGCTTAAGCCAACCATCAGCTATGTGATGAGCGATCGCTTCATTCACTTGCTGGTGTAACTGTTCGTACTGTAGTCCCTTAGGCATAACAACAGCTAAGGGTTCAGTAGATAGTTTAGTTGGTAATATTTTATATTTTTTATTTTGTTGCACCCAACCACTCAGAACACTGGCGTCTGCAGCAAAAGCAGTCACTGCATTGCTCTCTGTAAGTGATAGCGCCTCCTCATAAGAACCGACTGCTACTAACTCGGCATCTGGCAAATAGTATCGTACTGCTGCAATGGTACTCGAATTTTTGAGAACAACTATTTTGCGCTTTGTCAAATCACTAAGCCTTTGCACTGAGGAATCTTTTGTGACTAATTCAGTACCATCTAAGTAGTATGGAACACTGAAACTGACTAAACGAGATCTTGAGGAGGTTGCTGTTACCCTCGCGATTGCGAGATCAACTTTATTGTCTAAAACTAGAGACAAGCGATCGCGATTTGCTACAGGTTGCAACTTGACAGCATCTGGCTTACCCAGCAACTCAGCTGCTAATGCTTTTGCTAAGTCAATTTCATAACCCTGTAAATTGCCACTTGCATCTCTAAATCCCATAGGGTACAAGTTATCTTTAACAGCTACACTTAGGTAGCCTCGCCGCTGAATTTTAGATAGTTCTGCGGCAGATGCTGATAACTGTGAACTGGCAATGACAAAGAAAAAAGCCAACAGAAAACATATAGCAGCACAGAGTAGCCTATATTGCTGCGAATGGGGTGGCGGATGTTGTAGATGTAGTGGATGTTTTATCTGTAAATCAGACATATAAATCATCCGTTACATCCTTTGCTAGCGCTATTGATTAGCAAGACTTGCCAATTCAGCAACTTTGCTGAAGCCTGCTGGGTCAAGGACTGCCATTTGCGCCAACATTTTGCGATTCAGAAGGACATTGGCTTTTTTCAGATTGCCAATCAACTGGCTGTAACTCATGCCGTGTTGACGTGCAGCAGCGTTGATCCGGGTGATCCAGAGGCGGCGGAAATCGCGTTTACGCTTCTTGCGATCGCGGTAGGCATTTCTCAGCGCCTTCATCACTTGTTGATTAGCAGTTCTAAACAGAGTTGAGTGAGAACCGCGAAAACCTTTAGCTAGTTTGAGAATTTTATTGCGGCGTTTACGAGCAACGTTACCGCGTTTTACCCGTGTCATAAATTAATTTCCTGAAGTCCTTACAAATATGGAAGCATCAAACGTACATTTTCTTCATCACGCTCGTTGACAACTGCCATTTTTGACAGTTTACGCTTCTTGTCAGAAGTCTTATGCTCTAAGAGGTGATTTTTAAAAGCTTTGCGACGCACTATTTTCCCGCTGCCAGTGGCGCGGAATCGCTTCGCTGCTGCTTTACGGGTTTTGAGTTTAGGCATGGGTTGGTTTTAAAACGACACAATCTAATATAATACTATATTTGGTGACTTTTGTATAAACAAATTGGATTGTTGTTGCTTGCAAAGCAACGATAAAAACCTGATAGCTGCACTCTAACAGTGAGACGCCACTGCTAAATTAGTGGCCTCACCTAAAATATAGTCCAAACAGCAGTCAATTGATTGTCAATCTTTTTGGAAGTTACGTCTTTGCAGCCACAGTAAAGCTATGGTTTTGAGCTTTGAAAGTATCCGATATTCCCAAGGATTTTGTAGCGCTAATAGGCTGAGAGAAATGAGGCTGGTGTCTTTGTCACCTCGCTTGTACTTGAACAATTGGTAAGGCAAATGGTTTTTAAGGCTAACTTCTGTGTTGATGCCCAAACGTTTAAGACCATTATTCAGTCTCTTTTCACGGTGTTCATGGTCTTGGATTAATTTAGTTTGTCTTACCTGGGGGGGTGCGTTTGTACTATTACCACTGAGATTGGAACCGTGAATACGGTAATAAGATAACACTTGATCAATACCCACCACCTCTCCAAAAAATGGTGCTAGATCAGCCAAGTAAGAATCAATCCCTGCAAACTTGTCTTCTGGACTTTCCTCTGGTGCATTCATAACTTGACAGAGAAATGGTTTTCGACGGAAAGCCAAAGCAGTTGAGGGTGGAAACGGCCACCAACCTCCTGTTCGATTAACTTTACTAGATATGTCTCCGACGATGACTTTATAAGGCGGCCAAGGATTGCCAAAATGTTTAGCTGCATGGTCAATATTTTGGACTTTGTGGTAAACCACAACAGCTTTAGGATATGTGTTGAATGCTTTCACGACATTTTCGACTTTTTGCGGCAAAAAAACATCGTCTGAATCTAAAAGACAAACAATCTCACCTTGACTGACTGCAAATGCTGCATTAAATGCGGAAGGTTGCCCTCCATTTGTTTTATAGAGGGGAATAATTTGATTCTTGTAAGTTTCAATAACGTGCCGCGAGTTATCTGTAGAACCATCATCTACAATAATGACTTCTGTATGAGCATATGTCTGATTAAGAGCACTATCAATTGCCTCTTTTAAGTAGCGAGCATAATTGTAATTCGTGATGATTATACTTACTAAAGGCTGCTCTTTACTGCTCATATAATCCTCATAATACTGCAGCTTGTCTTCTTATATTTTATACCTGTAGAGATATTGCGTACTACTCATCAAACCTCAAACCGGAGATATATATCAAGAATCTTTGCTATTCTTGGGATCTAAAACAATTTGCGAACCGGACTTATCAGCATGGTAAGTCCAAGATTGGTCTCCCACTTGTACAACTACTTCCCAACCTTGAATAGGATTATATTCTTGGGTACAAATTTCGCCAAACTTGAATCGACAGGGATTGCTGAAGGTTTTCCGTGTGGCTTGGCTAATCTTTAACTCATGAATTGGTATAGTGGAGCGATTGGAAGCATCGCGTAAAATTGCATTTGTAATCGCCTTTGGCAGCTTACTTTGGCGAGCCTTAGTGTTCTGGGTCAACTGATTGCTACCTTCAGCAAAAGCAGAAGAATTATCACAAGTGAGTCCAAACCCACAGAACAGCAAGCTTGTTAGCATCAGGATTAAGACAACGCGTATAGACAATTTAACAAAGAAGATAGGGGAATTCCAAGAATCAGCCCAAAGTCTTTCGTTATGGATTTGAGTTATTGTTTCCATGATTTTTCCCCTTTTTATTAAATGCCTATCTTATTCTTAACGTCCTTACCGTCTTGGCGGTTGACTAATTGGTTCCCCATTGGTAAAGCAACCACACATTCAGGAAACTGACGCTTGAGTGCTGGAAAAACTGGACAAGGTGCTGAAGACTGTAAATTCTCAGGTTTACTCCAAGTAAATGGTGCTTTTTGCGCTGCGGATATCCACAGGAGGCGCTTTGCTCGTGTCATAGCAACATATAGTAAACGATACTCTTCTGCAGTTTTCAAATGTTTTGCCTGTTCCCAAGCCTCGTTAACCTTAGGTAGAGTAGACTCGCCGTGGAGAGCGGTACGAATTTGGGCACGGGCAACTTCTGATAAGGTAAAATCACCTAAAAACTGGCTTTGGGGAGGAATCCAAAATCTACCAGGCAGCAAGTTTTCATGCAAAAAAGGTAGAAAAACATAGTCCCAATCTAGCCCTTTGGCTTTGTGCATTGTGATAATCGTTAGTTGACCACGACGAATGTAACGCGCTTCCAAATCATCTGTTTCCACTGGCTCAAACCGTTCAGAACTGACGATTTCACCAAGTACATTGAGCATCGCCTCTAGAGAAGTGTTGCCAGTTATTTGCCTGTTCACCCGTTCCGCAAGCTTATCTGCTGTTGCTAATTCTGCTTGGTCATAATTTAACCCTAGGGCTAAGAAAGAAATGAGTTGGTATGGAGGTAATTCTAAACGTGCACGTAGAAAACTGCGACACAAATGTGCGGCTTTTTGCACTGGTTCGAGTTGAGGAGGAGCTAATGGACCAGGATATAAAAACTCTTCAGGCAAACTAGCCAGAGCATTGAGATCTTGCGTTTCAATCAGCCGTCTTTGAACCAGGACTGTTAATGCTGCTTTCAGGAAGTCAGGTGAGTGAGGGCGATCGCAAAATTGCAGCAGTACTAAAATCTCCTCTGGTACATGAGAGTGTCGATCATGTTCCCCTACATCATAAAGTATAATTTTGTGTTCTTTACATATAGGAGTAAGTGCCTCTGATAGCCAACGTCCTTGGCGATTTTCTCGCACTAAAATAGCCGCAGAGGTATTTTTTGAATCTTGAGCAAATAGCTCAACGATTCTTTCAGAGAGCAACTCGACAGTGTGATGAATGTCGCGGGGAGTGTACAACTCTAATCCCAGTCCTACTTTTTCAGGATTAGCATCAGGTTGGGGATCATCAAGGTTAACTGGATGAATTGTCTGAGGACGGAATGGTAATGAAATGATGGTGTTGTCGTCGGTCTTTAAGGCACGCTGGGATGCAGGTGAAGAAACGACTGCTTTTTCATGTGCTTGTTGATTTGCATAAAGACTATTGACCCATTCCAAGACAAAGTTAGCAGCTTTAATAATGATTCTATTACTGCGACCAGCTTGATCCATTGTTGCTAGTCGTCCTTGAGCATTACACTCTTCACAAAATTGCCGAAAGTAAATCGGATCGGCTGGCGTGAAAGTGGAGTTAATAGCCTGATTCGGATCACCTACACGTACTAAGTTGACTGTAGAAAGTGAGGAATTAAAAGAGCTTTTCTTGTCTTCGGAAGCGGTAGCAAGAATTGTTAGTAGTTGAGTTTGTAAGGGGCTGGAATCTTGTGCCTCATCTTCAAAGACAGCAAAAACTTGGTTTTGCTCAATCTTTCGAGCAGTTTCATTTTCCAGCACTCGTAGTGCTGCTAGGATCATATCGTCGTAGTCAATAAAGTCGCGTGATCGCATTAAATTTTGGTATTGCTCATACAATCCCGCGGCGACGCTTAAAATTGCATATCTGTCGGTAGTTTGTGTACTTAATAGACGCAAATCTTCTGGCAGCAAACCAGAACTTTTTGCCTCATGAATCACTGTTGTTGCTAGTTCTGGCAAAACTTCTGTTCGCAGTACTGACTGACGACGTAGTCTTTCTGTTTCTTCACCGTCAAATTGAATACCTTCTAGTAAGCGAAAGTAATGTTCTTGATGTCTACCAATCCATTGCTCTACAGAAGTACGGATGAAGCGATGGCTTTGATTTGGAGTGATTAATGTAACATTGTCTAGCTGTAGACCCGACAGATCAGGATAGCGGCTGGCAATATTTAAGGCCAAACCATGTAGCGTATGAACAACAAAACCTGTTTGAGGTAGGGACAACTCATCTCGTAAATATTTGCGGATTTTGGCTTTAAGATTAGCAGCAGCGGAGCGAGTGAACGTGACCACAACAAGTTGACGACGGGTCCTGCGGGGTGATTCGGTGGAACGTTCATACTGACGTGCGATAGCGATCGCTGCGGCGGCTGCCATACCTGTGGATTTACCAGCGCCAGGAACCGCTGAAATAGCTAGTGGACCAGATCTCCAGTCAGCCATTTGTTGTTGTCCAGGACGTAGAGTATTACGGATACGTGCTATGGCTGTCTCTCGAAGAGAAGACACAGGCAGATCAGGATATACTTCAGCAGGGTAGGATTCTCGTGGCACGGATATGTAATTTTACGATTTTATATATAATTTTAGATTTTGAACCACCGATGGACAAGGCACTGCATTGGACTGGTTCCCCTGCTTGAAGCAAGTGCCGTGCAGATAAGTTTTGAAAAAAATGACGAAATCTCAACGGTACCTACATTATCTAAGTTTTGCTGGGGCGATCGCACTTGGTACTATCTTGCGTTTTTGGCATTTAGAGTTAAAACCTTTGTGGATGGATGAGGTGATTACGGCTCTTTTCAGTTTAGGCAAGGGATACAGTTATGTGCCATTGGATGTTGTATTTTCCCTCAAGCAGCTGCAAGCAATTTTTACTTTTCAACCAGGGGTGAGTTGTCCTCAAATTGCTCACACTGTTGCTACTGAGTCTACTCATCCACCACTATTTTTTTGCTGGATGTATGTTTGGCTGGGATGGATGAGTCCGTTAGGAAAAGAGTGGGTGACAACATTGCGATCCTTACCAGCATTATTTGGTGTGGGTGGAATCATAGTCATTTATTACGTAAATAGGATTGCGTTCTTTCCAATAGCTGGGATAACAGCCGCCCTTTGTATGGCAGTGTCACCCTTTGCTGTTTACCTTTCTCAGGAAGCACGTCACTATACCTTACCAATGCTGTTGATCTCTTTAGCATTGCTGGGGCTGGTACAAATTCAGCAGGATCTTGAACACCAAAGAGGAATCAGATTTTGGGTTTGGCTGGGATGGGCATCTGTGAATTGTATCGGTGTTTACGTTCACTACTTTTTTATTCTTGCCGTTATTGCGCAAATAACTACGGTAGTAGTGTTGTTGTACTGGAGTAGGGCAAATATCCTCAACAAACAGAAAATTTGGTTAGCACTTGTTTTATCCATTAGTGGCATTGTGATCAGTTTTCTGCCTTGGTTTCTCGTAATGCTAACTCACTCTAGACATTCAGCAACCGATTGGTTGGAGCAGACAAATTATATTACCCCTCTGTATGAAACTCTTGTTGACTGGTTACTAATGGTGATTATTTTACCTGTAGAAAATCAGCCACTACCAATTGTCATGATCTGCGGATTGTTAATGATTTTGTTCGGGATATGGATTGGCTGGCAAGTTGCCCAAGGGTTAAAGCATTTGTGGCAAGCACCTTCAACTCATTTAGCAACATTTACTCTTTTGAGTTTCTCTGTTTGTGTACTCATAGAGTTTTTTGGCATTGTCTATTTTTTGAAAAAAGATGTTATGGCGATTCCTCGCTATAACTTTGTTTACTATCCCAGCTTTTGTGCGTTAATAGCAGCAAGCCTAAGCAGAATTCCCAAGTCTAAATTTGTTGTTTTGCTTGTTGGCGTTCTCAGTTGTATTTTTGTTGTTTCTAACTTAGCTTTACAAAAACCTTTTGAACCTGAGCAAGTTGCTCAAAAAATGAACCAAGACCCTTCTGTTCCTTTAACAGTTGTCATGGCATATAACGACAATCAGGATGTCGCTTTAGGTTTAAGTTTTGCCTTAGCACTTGAACCTATGAGGAGTCATACAAGTACTCCATCCTCTTTTGCTTTTCTCAAGCAATCTCCAGATTTTCAATCGATTTGGCAAAAGCTTTCCCAACTCCCATTGCCAAAACCGTCTCATCTCAATTTATGGATCATTGGTCCCGGCAGAAAACACCGAGACTATCCGCAACAAGTGCTACTTTCCAATCAAAGGACTTGTTTGATAGATGCAAAACAGTATTATCGTATAGGCGTTCCTTATCAACTTTATCGGTGTTGAATCATTGCTGACTATTCGTCAATTTGCCAGGACTCTTTTGTGAATTCTTCGTCAAGAATTTTCTTGGGACGTAGAATCACTATGATTCGTCCTAATAGGGCAACTTCGGGTGTAGTTTCAAACCACTGAAAATCTAATTGACCCGAGTTATCAACAACAAAGTAACTGTTGGCATCCCATTGTCGTTGGGCACGATCTAAAACTACCAATACGCGTCCTGGGGTGGTTTGCGTTTGGTTGGGCAGGTCTTCACTATTGCATAGAATTCCCACAGGATCTTGTGCACTTAAAATAACTTGCCAACCAGGTATGGGTACCCATGCTTGTTCCCCAGCAAATTTAACCATGCGAAATGGCTCTATGGCTTCTACAATGGGAACGGCTTGCAGGTCTTGTAATGTCAGTGGCAACTCACCCACCACAGGTACAAGGCGTGGCAACTCTTCCTCTGATTCCAGACGGTAAAAAGGTAAGATTGGGGCAGGACGTTTGGGGACAACGGTAAAATCAGTGAGTAATCTTTCGATCTGTTGTCTAGCGGTTTGTGTGTGAGCGTATCTCAAGCCTTTGCCAATCAAACGCGATCGCTCTTGTAAGTCTGAATTTTGGCGAGCAAGTTTCAAACATTGGTAAGCTACAGCATCTCCTGGATAGTTTTCAAATCCTTCTGGCAGGGTACGCAAACGAGAAAAGTCTTTAATGGCTTTGGCAACTTCTCTAGCATCATCGAGGTCAAGTTTATGTTGAAAAGTCAATTCGGCTGCAGCGGCACGTTCCTCATGCGTGAGTAACCGTAGTTCGTACAGTACATCACTTCCTCTTGTGCTGTAGTAAGATCGTACTGCTTCCGATGCACCAGCTTTCTCTAAAGAATTGTAAACTTGTGCACCGACAATGACCTGATTCTGTTGAATTGGCTCAAAACCAGTTGCTTCAAAAATCATTTGGGGACTGTAACCAACTTTTTGCAACTGAGCAATAGCCAGGCCCCACTCTATCCAGTTACCTTGCTTTTGTCTGAGCTTTCGCAGTAACTCTTGTGTTGTATTGTCATCAACGGTATTGTCAGGATTTTGAGTATTGGGTGATAAGTCAGTCATATTCTATAAAAAGTGCGGGCTTGCTTCTTGGAGGGCATAAATACCAACAGCTATAGATATTATTTTATGGTTTAACGGTGAACTCTCTCTTGAGCATGGTACTTCTTTTGAAACCTCCTCAGAAGTTATAAATAAACTTAAAATTGCGTAATTATACTTATAATCAAGATATGCAAATTTTAATTTGCCTAACTACCAAATATCAGGAGTAAGTTCAACTATTATGACAAGCTATTTTCAATCTAGGTTGGTATGGAATATAACAAGAGAATTAATGTTTTAAAGATTTATCTTGTGAATAATCCCATTTCAGAACTAGATAAAATCAGACATCAGTTGATGTCTATAGAAAGACCGAAAAAGCAAAAAATTTTAGTCGTTGATGATGAGCCAGATAATTTAGATTTGCTCTATCGTACCTTTAGAAAAGACTTTAATGTCTTCAAAGCAGACAGTGGGATAAGCGCTCTAGAAGTGTTAGCAGCAGAAGGGGAAGTGGCAGTGATCATCTCCGATCAGAGAATGCCAGAAATGAAGGGAACAGAATTTCTTAGCAAAACTGTACCTCAATTTCCAGATACGGTCAGAATTATCCTCACAGGTTTCACGGACATTGAAGATTTGGTAGAGGCCATTAATGCTGGACAAGTCTATAAGTACATTACTAAGCCTTGGGACCCCTCAGAACTGAAGGCAGTGGTGCAACGAGCAGCTGAAACCTATGATTTGCTCAAGCAACGGACAGAAGAATTGCGCCGTGTTAATGCTCAAATGTCATTATTAACTGTGTTAGTACAAATTGCCCAACAGACTAGCTTAGAAGCAACTTTGAACCCAATTGCTACCGTTTTTGCTGCAAGTTTTGCAGCAGATATATGTATTTTGCAATTGGTAGATAGTAAGACTTTACTTGCCGAAAAAGGGACTTACAGCAGTACAGATACAGTAGAAAATTGGCTAGTACATGACCCACTCTTTGAAGAGGCGATCTCCACGCTCAAATTACAATTTTGCGTGAATATACTGGAAGATCAAAAGCTTGCAGGTATCGAACACTATAGTGATTTTGGTATTCAAGCACATTTAGTAACTCCAATTACCTTTCACAATAAAGTCCGAGCCGTATTGTCATTACAGTGGAAACAACCACATACTCTACGTGAAGATGAACTGAAGCTCATTGATTTGTCATCTCAACTAGTGGCGATCGCACTAACTTGCACAAAATCAAGGATGGAACACCCGACACTTTAGGTAGGTTCCCATGCCACAATTTGATCAGCACTCAGGATTTATGACTAATGACGAATGAGATTCGCACCATTTTTGACCGAATTGCTCCAGTCTATGACCAATTAAACGATTTGTTGAGTCTGGGACAACACCGAATTTGGAAGGAAATGACGGTGAAATGGAGCGAAGCACAAGTAGGAGACACAGCCCTTGATTTGTGTTGTGGTAGTGGAGATTTATCTTTGCGTCTCGCACGACGCGTGGGAGCAAAAGGCCAAGTATATGGCGTAGATTTTTCGCCCGCACAATTGACAATAGCCAAAGAACGCTCTCGATCCCAGTATCCGGCTCCCCCTATTACTTGGATAGAAGCCGATGTTTTAGATTTACCTTTTGAGGATAGCCAATTTGATGCTGTGACCATGGGTTATGGTTTACGAAATGTAACAGATATTTATAGGAGTTTGAAAGAAATACACCGCGTTCTCAAAGCGGGTGCCAAAGCTGCAATTTTAGACTTTCATCGCCCTAGCAATCCACAAACCCGTACTTTTCAACAGTGGTATATGGATCATCTTGTTGTTCCCATTGCCAGTCAAATGGGTTTAAAAAAAGAATATGCCTACATCAGTCCTAGCTTAGACCGTTTTCCTAGAGGAAAAGAGCAAGTGGAGATAGCTTATCAAGTTGGTTTTGCATCTGCCACACACTACCCCATTGTGAACGGTATGATGGGAGTGCTAGTGCTCACGAAAAAATCGTGAAGAGTAAAGACAGGAGTAAGGAATAATACCCCTAACTCCTAACTCCTCAACGCCAGTTGCTACCCTTCGGGAAACCTGCAAGAGCGCACTGGCTCCTCCTAACTATTAACTGTTAACTGTTAACTGGATCTGTCCCTTGGATTGGTCTCATCTCTGGCTTTATGTCTCTCCCCCGGTTTTGGGTGCAGTTATTGGCTATTTCACGAATGATATAGCCATTAAAATGTTGTTCCGACCCTACCGAGCAATTTATATTGGTGGACGAAAGATTCCCTTTACACCTGGATTAATTCCCAGTAACCAGGAACGTCTTGCTCAAAGGATCTCAGAAACAATCATGGGATCGTTGCTGACACCAGAAGAACTGCAAAATCTGGCGCGCCGACTTTTAGAAACTGAACGTGTGCAAGGTGCTATTCTTTGGTTGCTAAAAATGGCACTCGACCAAGTCAAATCCGATAAAGAGCAGAAAACTGCCAAGATTGTGGCAGGGATTTTGCGAGACTTATTGGGCGAATCCCTACCGCGTCTACTCAAGGTATTGGCACGACGTGAAGACTTTTTGGAAGCCCAGATCAATCAAATTTTCGACCAGATATTATTGGAATTTCAACTAAGTGAAGAACAAGCTACGCGCCTAGCTGACTGGATGTTGCAAGTCGTCCTACCACCAGATATGCTACGGCTAGCAATTATTGACTTTTTAAGCGATCGCACGATCCAAACTATTGATGAAAGCTTTCGAGAAAAAACAAGTGGAACCTATTGGGTCGTAGCGAATCTATTTGGCTTGCGCAACACTTTAAGCCGTTTGAGAACTTATTGCTTAGATGAAAAAGAGGCTACTAATGCTCGCTTGCGAGAATTGATTCAAGATTTGTACGTGCGCGATCGCATGAAAAAATTTCTGCAAGACCTATCTTTCCAAAATTTACCAATAGGAGCAGTACGTCAACTTAGAAAAACAACACGCGACAGTGTTCGTCAGTATGTACAGACACGTGGGAGTGATGTACTACAAGGATTAAGTAATTCAGTCAACTGGGACAATATTTCTGTGCTGCTCTTGAATCGCCTCAGTAATTCTACCGTGTTGAGTACTTCTTTAGAAGTTGTAAGCCTAGAATTGGCTTTAATTTTGGAACGTTATTTGGAAAAAGATTTGGAAGACATTGTGGCTAAAATCATTCCCATTCTAGCTATTGATCAGGTGATTATTGACCGTGTAAAGTCAACTTCACCTGCAGATTTAGAAGCTGCTATTGAAGGGATTGTGAAAAATGAGTTACAGGCTATTGTCAATTTAGGTGGTATTTTGGGTTTTCTTGTAGGGTTGATGCAAGCTGCTTTTTTGTTTTTTAGCTAGCAATCACCATTGGTATAAAACTCACTGTGCCACCTACCGTCAAGCATAAAATTAGGTTCAACCCATTCCACCAGGTCTCAAAACTGGAGAGTATGTGTAAGTGTTCAGGAGATTCATTGCCCGATATTGCTTGCATCAGCTTCGTAAACTGTTTCTAATTTATCAAGCAATGAATCTGAAAAAACTATGACAAACAACTACTATTAAGCCGGATTCGCGTACTTCTGAATGACAATCTCAATCCGACGGTTTTGCTGCTGTCCTGTAAGGTTATCTGAATGGTCTGCTTTTTTGTTGGGTGCAAGAGGTTGAGTGCTTCCGTAACCTTCTTTAGTTATCAGAGATACGTCTATACCTCCTTTTGTACTCAACCATTGTTGCACTGCGGCTGCTTGTCGTTCTGACAAGTCGAGACTAGATTTTTTATTTCCTAAACAGTCAGTATGACCTAGAATTTGTAACCAAGTATCAGGATACCGATTAGCTATTGCCTGACTAACCTGACGCAGTACTGTCTCTGCTTCTGGACGAAGTCTAGCTGTATGAAAGTTAAAAAGGAGATCAGCTGGCAAAGTGATAATTGTTAATTGGTTATTTTCTTGTACTTGAACTTGTGGGCTAGTCAGTTCTGATAACTGCACTTCTGGAAATGTATTTTTGGGAAATTTCACACTAGGTGTTGGAACAACATGTTGTTTTACTTGCGCAAACCTAGCAGCAGACAATTGTGGTTCAGTAGGGTTAACTTCAGATTTTGCAGTCACACGAGGTAAAACACTACAAGCGTTTGCCGTTAGAGTAATCAGCAATAAAGATGAGGTGAACCGGAGTGTGTGCATTTTTCCTATAGATGTGTTCATCCATTGATTGCCTAGATTATACCGACTACATACAAAAATACTTCTAACTTGAGTTAGAAGCGATCCCCATAATTGAATAAAATATTAAATTATTAGCATCAAAGACTATTTTTTACCTACAGTAGAGACACTTTAATGTAACCTCTCTATGGGCATGTTGTCAAAGCTTTAGTTTGATAGTCCACAACTAGCTTATTTTCATAAGTTCTTTTTTAGTTAATTTTTTTTCAGCTTACTCCCACAAATCTTACAGAAGTGCGCATCTGCATCATGGAAAGAAAGACCGCAATTAAAACATACTGTTTCTACCTGATTCGCAGTTTTGACTAATCGTTTAATTAAATCCCCAACTTGCCAAGGAATTAATGCGATCCCAGTTAAAATCATCAATACTGTCAACAGGCGACCCAATTCAGAAATCGGAGTAACATCACCAAATCCAACAGTTGTCATTGTAACAATAGAAAAGTAGAATGCATCTAAAAAAGTATGAAAAACCGAAGGATTAACGGGATGTTCTACTTGATAAATTAGGCCAGAGTATACAAAGATTATTGTTAATAAAGTAAATATTATACGTGCAAATATAACTCCATCTTCTGAACTGATATTAACAAAGAAATATTTTCCTTCTATAAACCTAATTAAGCGTAAAATTCTGAACCATCGCAGTAGTCTAATGAACTTAGTATCAAATGCTCCTAGAAAAAAAGGCAAAATAGCCATGATATCGATAAGCGAGTAAAAGCTTAAAACATACTGGGCTTTGTTTTCTGTGCTCCACAAACGGAGTAGATACTCAACCACAAATATAATGACAATTGCAGCATCTACTTCCCTAAGAATAAAGCGAACAGAATCAGGAATGCTATAGGTCTCTGCCACAAAAATTCCTGACGACACTAAAACTAGTCCAACAATCGTTAAATTAATCGCTTTACCTATCGATGTTTCTAAGTCTTTCAAGTAAAATGCTATTTTTTCTTTACTAAGTTGCATAGTCTCCAAGAGAGATTGGGTGCAAATCGACTGTTTTTTAGCCATAAATTCACAGCTAATCACTAGTCATTCAAATATGGCAAAAAGGAATTTGCAAAAATAGCCGCCTGAGTGCGATCGCGTAAATTTAAACGATTTAGGATATTGGTAACATGATTCTTGACTGTACCCTCAGAAATATAGAGTTGATGGGCAATTTCTCTATTACTACCTCCAGCGGCAATTAATCGTAAAACTTCTCTTTCTCTAGGAGTTAGTTCTATTAAACTTTGTGGCGGAGGTGCCTGAGTTGGGGTTGCATTTGGAAACTGAGTTAACAGTTTTTTTACTATTCCTGGACCCAATTGGGTATATCCTTTATGAACGGCGCGAATTGCAAATGCTAATTCTTCTGATGGTGTGTCTTTTAACAAATATCCCATTGCTCCATTCTGTAAAGCAGCAGTCACATACTCTTCATCATCAAAGGTTGTCAGCACTAAGACTTTAATTTTACTAAAGCGCTTTTGAATTTCCCTTGTCGTGGCGACTCCATCCATGACAGGCATTCTCATGTCCATCAATACTACATCAGGACTCAATACTTCTACTAATTTAATTGCACTTTCACCATCTTCTGCCTCTCCCACTATTTCTAAATCTTCTTCTAATTCCAGTAAAGCTTTTAATCCTTGACGAATTAAACTTTGGTCATCTACAAGTAAGACTTTAATCATATCGGTCATTGGTTATTTGTTCTTATCCTCCTACACTCCTACATGCTCACACTTTCGCGATCTCTCCATCAGCACCTACTATAGCGAAAACCGTTTCTCATTGTTCTACTAGCCAAGCCAAGCAATAGAAATCGAGGGGATCTTGTGATGACAGGGGTTGGCTAGATATTTGTTCATGTTCTAAATAGTGCCAAGCCTCTGAGAACTTTGTCTAAAAATGTTACGATTGGCTGTTTTTGTTAATAAATGTGGCAAGGACTTGATCCCATTGCTACATTGTGTAACAGCGTGGTTTCTTCCGCATCTACTCAGACATCTCACGTAAAGCTCGTATCTAGGAGACGTACCAATCATGCTCTACATCAATCTTGGCGCTACACTAGTGGGCTAAATTCCGAATTTCTAAAAAAGATATTTCTTGGACTGCTGTAGATCAGCTTTTCGGTAAACAGAGTCCAGAATTATCAAATCAACTGACTTGATAATGCGTCAGTTTATGCCAAGAGGGCTTCATATACTTGAAGTCTTCTAGCTTGGCATGGCTAATAACCTATTGCAATCTTAATAATTTAGGAGGTTTGAGCTATGAAAGTTCAAGGAAAGACAGCTTTGGTGACCGGGGCTTCTCGTGGAATTGGGCGTGCGATCGCTCTTGAACTAGCAAAACAAGGAGTGAAACGCCTATTATTACTGGCACGAGATGCACCTCGATTAGCTGAAGTAGCCATTGAAATTGAGATGCTGGGTGTAGAAGTCGTTACGCTAGTTTTGGATTTGACTCAAGTGGTGGAGATGAACATTGCACTAGCACAAGCTTGGCGAGATCACGGACCAATTGATCTACTTATTAACTGTGCTGGTGTAGCACATCAAGCTCCATTTTTAAAGTCCCAGCTATTGCAGGTCCAACAAGAGATCAATGTTAATTTAGTGGGCATGTATACTATCACCCGTCTAGTTGCCCGTCGCATGGCAGCACAAGGAGAAGGAACAATTGTGAATGTTGCTAGCTTGATGGGTAAGGTAGCAGCGCCGACGATGGCGACCTATTCAGCTACCAAGTTTGCAATTTTAGGATTCACCCAAGCTCTACGTGGTGAATTAGCAGCATACAACATTCACGTCATAGCCTTACTACCATCCCTAACTGATACTGATATGGTGCGAGAATTAGAATGGTTTCGGTGGCTAGTGCCTACAACTCCCGAGAAAGTGGCTCAAGCACTCATGAGAGGACTGCATAAAGAATCTCCAGAAATCTTAGTAGGCTGGCAAAGCTATTTGGCAGTTTGGTGTAATCGTATTGCTCCAATGCTGCTAGAGAAAATTTTACTCATAGCTGCTCCTATGCAGGATAAAAACCAAGGCTACCAACGGCGCAAATATGTTCGTTGGTTAAAATCTGGGCTTTGAGCTTGCGCGTCTTTGTTCTTAAGAATATTTGGTGATGCTTTTAGGGAGAGGTTGAATATCTCAGAAATTCGTTCAGAATTCGCCCTTCATTCTCCACCGTCTACACAGTGTCCCAACTCTCGTTGGGGATTTAAACCCCAACGCATTACATTCTGGTTTCTGCATTCTGACTTCTGAATTCCTCATTAATCAATTGCATTCTCGATAACGGAATATCAAGTGTAATTTTACAACCACAACCAGGAGTGCTGTAAATATTGAAGTTGCCTCCAAGTGCTAGGGTGCGATCGCGCATACTTTGAAGTCCAAAACCATTGGTACTTTGAGTTAAATCAAACCCTACACCATTATCCTGAATTATCAAACATAGCCCGGTTGCTGTTATAGTGAGTTCCAGTTTAACTTCTGTAGGTTTTGCATACTTACAAATATTTGTAAATGATTCTTGAATAATCCTAAAAATAGCAGTACTAATTTCAATGGGAAGAGTATGGGATAAATTGATGTGACAAATTGGTGTCACACCAGTTGCACGATAAACATTTTCTGTGAGTCCGGAAATTAGATGTTCTAATGATTGCCCGTACAAGGAGTTGTAACGCATAGCAGAAACTGAGTGGCGTACATCTTGTAGCGCCTTAGAACCTAATTCCTTCGCTTTTTCTAAAAAACTTAAAGCTTTAGATGGATTAGAGTTCCAAAGTTTTAAAGAAGTTTCTAATTGTAAATTTAAGGCTGTGAGAGAATGTCCTAAAGAATCGTGAATTTCACGAGCAATGCGATTACGTTCTTCGAGAGTAGCCTGATTTTCTATACGCAAAGCATATTGACGAAGTTTTTCATTAGCGATAGCTAGTTTTTCTCGACTTTTTCTTTCGGAAAGCACTGCATTCATTAACAACAAAACAAACACCAATGCTAAGCCAAACAAGATTGCGATACTTATAGTAAAAAACCAAAAACGCTCTTGCTCTACTGGTGATGAAGGTATGCGACTATATCGATAGTTTAATGTTATTAAAAATAAGATAAATGATAAGCCTGTTATTGCTAAGCGGCCGGGTGAATTAAAAATAAAACAACTACGAATGACTACAATTAAATAGAGAAAAGGAACAAATCGAGCCGATTTACCACCTGCAAAGATAGTTACTAAAATTAATAATATTTCAATAACTATATAAACTAGTTTACTTATTCGATTGTTGGTCGGCAATCTTAAGCCCATTAAACCAAAAACAATGATGCTACCAATTGTCAGTTCACGAAAATTAGTAGAATATTGTTGATGATGTATAGAATATGGCATTGTAGCTGTCAGAGCAGCAAACAGCAGTAAAATCCACTCTAAATAAAGGAGAAATCTAAAAGGATGATTTCTAAATTGAATTGGACGCTGCATCAGTCAATACACTCCTTAAAAAATAGAGAATGAGCAATGAAAGTAAAACAAGGGCTTTCTAATAGTTACTCTACACCGCATCTCTCCTTCCTAGAAACCCCAAGTTCTAGATGTCTCTAAATATAGAGTAAATATGACTAAAGTCATGGGTTAATTGGGTGTAGTCGTGACTTTTTTCAAATGTGACAATCATGAACAAATTAATAAGATAGAAAAAACAAACTCTAGCAGGCTAGGAAGTGTTCGATGAAACTTCAAAAATTATCATTAATAGCGGCAGCGATCACGCTTAGTTTCACTGCAACCTCTTGTGCCAGTAAAGCACAAACTAGCTCATCATCACCCGTTGCTGTTGAACAAGCTGCAAAAGAAGATGCATCTCAACAGCATTTAGGGCTGACAAACGAGCAAAAAACCAAAATTAAGGAAATTCATCATAATACTCATGCTGAAATACGAAAAATTCTTACTCAGGATCAACAAGACAAGCTAAAAACCGCAATGAAAAATCATCAAGATTGGCAAAGTTCTATTTCTTCTCTCAATCTTTCCGAAGCGCAAAAAAATCAGATCCAGCAAGTTATGAGCTCAGAAAAAACACAAATTGATGGAATTCTGACCCCGGAACAACAGCAGCAAATGGAAAAATTCCGGGAAAGGAGACATTCTCAAAAGCAATAAGCGCCATCCTCATTTATTCTTGTTGTCCTTGGCAGTTCGCATAAAGATTGTAATATTCGATATTTTTCAGAGAAACTGGGTAATCTTTGTATAAGTCTTATAGATTAGGATTAATCTTGAAAGAGAGTAGCAGATAAAAGAAAATATTTTCTTGTACCTGCTACTCACCTTTACTTTCCACTTGCGAAATATGTCCAAGGAATTTGCTATTGGTGATAAAGTCCGTGTCGTAATGTTACCGCCCTACGTCAAAACTGCGGAACCTATGCCTATGCTACGCCCTCCTGATGTGCTTCATCTTGGTGAAGAGGGGGTAGTTATTGATCGTCGTCCAGGAGGATATTGGAGTGTACGCTTTACTAAGGGGGCGTTTCTTTTAGATAGCCAGTATATCGAAAGCGCAGACATACAACCTATATCTCATCAAGAGTAAGACTAGCGGCCAATAATTGTAAACTTAATATAAGTTTACATATTTAGTTCACGCTATGATTTCTCGCCGCACTTTTTTGAACATATTTTTGACCAGTTGTCTAGCTTTCATCAGCTGGTTGAATTTCTCCTCAGCTGCTGAGGCATTAGGTGGCAAACTTCCTGCAATTAATCAACCTGCACCAGACTTTACTTTACCTACCAACACTGGTGATGGCAAAATTTCCTTGTCTAATTTGCGTGGTAAGTGGGTAGTTCTCTATTTTTATCCCAAAGATTTTACCTCTGGTTGCACCATAGAAGCTCGTCGTTTCCAGCAAGACTTACCCAAATATCTAGAAAAGAACACTCAAGTTATTGGTATCAGTGCTGATGATATAGATTCACACGCTAAATTTTGTGATTCTGAAGGGCTCAAATTTCCACTGTTAGCCGATACTAAAGGTGTAGTCAGTAAAGCTTATGGTTCTTGGATGAGCTTCATATCTGTGCGTCATACTTTTATTATCGATCCACAGGGAATCTTGCGTGAGACTTTTGTGAAAGTCAATCCATCTATCCATAGCAAAGAAGTTCTATCACGACTAGAGGAACTGCAACAAGCAGTTTCCTCTTGATTGAAAATTAGATAGGGAAAGGAACAGGAACGGGAAGGGAGACAAGGGGGGAAACTCTATGTTATGCCTCATTCCCTGACGCCACTTGCTACAACGGAGGAAACCTCAACGGACAGTTCGACGCCACATGCGGGACTGTCGGGAAACCCTTCCTGTGCGACTGTCCTCTGCAACGCAGTGGCTCCTCCCCACTCCCTATACTTAATAATCGTTTATTCTCACCGACCTACTTAGTAATTAGTTAATGTTTTTGTGATTTCCAAATAAAAAATTAATTTTTTATAAACTCTAAATTTAACAAAAAGTAGATTCTGTGATGTGTGGATACAATTCTTAGCTGGTAAACTCCCTATCAAATTAGGGAAATCTATTGATAAAAAATGTTAGCAGGGAAGAATTAATTTCAGATTCCGCAATTACCACAGGGACAGTTGAAAATTTACTATGTAGAGTTTAACTAGAGAATCAGTAGCCGGCATATTCAGACAAGAGGCCATATACTGTGGCAATTATTTTCATCTATCATTTCTTCTCATATGACTTTAAAATATAACAAAATTAAATTTCCTCTTTGGCAATATTTAAAGCAACCTGTGCTTAGTGGTCATATAAAATTGGTACTGAATCCTTATCGCTTCGCATACCTGTACAGAGTTGAACTTTTACAACGGTGCTGGACTAAAGAATGTGATGCTAAGGGATCTTCGTCTTAGAGATTAAATAAGTGAGGCATGGGGCATAGGGCTTGGGGTATAGTAGGGTCTTCTGTCCCCCTTGTCCCCCTTGTCCCCCTTGTCCCCCTTGTCCC
>JAJPJF010000451.1 GCA_021324415.1 Nostocales cyanobacterium Centralia_MAG_434 | reverse complement strand
GTTAAGTTGGTTAGAAAGACAACAGAAAAATGATCGTAGTGTGCAATCACCACGCTGGGTAGTAAGCTTATATGGTGTGGGTAGGCAGGTATTACAAGCAATGCAGAGGTTGATTACAATAGCGCTACAAGCTCCTGTAGAAGCATAGTTAAATAACTATATATAAATAAAAAACTTTCTTGACGAAAGTCTTGCTAAGGCACTTACCAGTAATAAAATGTCCAGCCTTTGAAAGTTGATGTCGAGTATCAAATTAAATAGGCAAAGAGTGCAGTTTTGGTGATCCGAGGTGGAAGGGGGCACAAGAGGTGAGTAGAAGATCTGAGGTGGGGAGATCCAAAAAAATAAAATCGCCAGCCTGAGCCTGCGGCACGGCAAAGCCGAACGTGGTTGATCCGTGAGAGTGATCGTGGCTCATGTGCAGATTTGGCGATCAAAGGTGGAGGGTGTGGCACAAGTAGTAGAAACATAATTGTTGATGGCTCACCGTGCGCGCTCCATGCGACCCAAGCATTGCCCAGCGCTGCTAGGCGATTGCCCAAGGGGCAGCGCCCCTTGGGTGATTGCACTTTGGCACTGCGTCCGCCGTGTCCAAGGTGAAGGAGATAGCGGGTAGCCGTTCGGTAAAAATGCGTCGCATGCACTGTTGATGAGTAATACCATCTCACTAAATTCTTGATACAAATCTATCCCCTTGTCCTCCTTGTCTCCCTAGTTGCCAAGCCTATCAAGTTTATGGTGAATTGGTATAACAGATCAAATGAGGATAATAAAAGGTTCAACAGTATCTAGGAATAGTGAGTGGACAACAAGACAACCAAGACAGTGCACAGGGTGCTAGCAAAAGTATTCAAGCGCCAGCGAACTATACTCGAGCAAAGGCAATTTAGTGCTACGGTTGATACCTTTACGACTCTTGATGTCGAGTCTCACGATAGATAGGCAAAGAGTGCGCAGCGTCAGCTGAGGGAGATCGTAGTGAATTAACTTTCATTGGCGCTTAATTTAAGCACAATACCCGTGAATGAAATCAATAAACCACAGCAAGTCTACAAACCCAAAAGTACTGTGGGGAGAGATTTTTTGTGATAAAACTGCCAATATAAATGGAGAAGAGATGATTAATTATTGCGATAAAAATGAGATTATTAATTAATATAAGCCATCACCAAAAAGAGTGATTTATCAAGGTTATGTCGCAACAATCAGAATATATAGTGACAATAACTCTGACGAGAAAATCAGATTTTTGTCAGGAACTTGTGGTCGTGCTCGCTCCTGCGCCAATCATATCAGTTAGTATCCCGAAAAGCAATTGTATGACTCGTGTTTGAACAAGTCATATTGACATTTATGGCGATTATATGTGAGTGTGATTAAAGATCACTGACTAACTAAATGAATGGGAATCCAAAAAGAACATCATCAAAATCTCGCTCAAATTACACATGGATATAACCTAGATTTTTTCGACTCCCACTTATCAAGTATAATCAAAGAATCTCTAGCTATACAAAATATTCATCGAGGTCGTTCCGGAACAGTTTTATCACCAACATTTGTAATTTGGTTTGTCATTCTTTCAACTATACGTCGAGATTTAAGTTATCCATCAATCGTAAATTGGATGATATCAGGTATGAGATGGTTATCATGTAAACTCCCCAAAAAGCTGATTGCCGATGGTGCGATGACCCATGCGAGAGTACGTGTAGGATTAACAGTTTTTCAATTAATTTTTCAAAAAATGACAGATAATTTTCAAACATTAAAGCCAGATTTTAATCAATGGATAACGGTAATATTTGATGGGACTACATGTACAATGCCTGATACCAAAAGTAATTGTGATAAATTTGGTAAGTCTAAATCTGGGCGTGGAGAAAGTGCTTATCCTCGATTAAGAATTCTAACATTACTTGCAGCCTCGGCACGTCTGATTATAGACGTAGCTTATGGTTCAAGTTCTGGAAAAGGTTCGGGAGAAAGAAGTTTAATGACAAAAATCTTACTAACAATAAATCGCAATAATTTATTATTTTTATTAGATGCTGGTCTGTATTCTTTTCTAAATATTTGGACAATTAAATCAAAAAAATGTGATTTTTTAATCAAGGTGAGCCAAAATGTTAAACTCCCTGTTATGTCTGATGGTCGTCTACCAGACGGGAGCTATCTCACACAAATTAATGGAAAAGTCTTAGACATTAAAAATTCAAAAGAATTGCATAGAAAATGGAAAAAAGAGACTCTAACTGTGAGAGTCATTGAGTACCAAATTCCTGGCTTTCGGAAGTGCAGATTAATTACCAGTATTCTCGAACCAGAAATATCTGCCAAGCAATTAGTCATTCATTATCACAAAAGATGGGATGTAGAAATTAGTTTTGATGAAATTAAAAATCATCAATGTGCAACCCTGAAGGGACAAATGCCAACGATTTTTCGTAGTAAAAAATCTGAGTTGGTTGAACAAGAGCTTTATGGAATGTTAATAGCTTATAACTTGCTGAGAGACTTGATGTATCAAGCATCTCATAAATATGACAAAGATCCCCTATTATTAAGCTTTCTTGAATCTCTACGATTAGTTGTAGATTCAATCCGATTTATCACCTATTCTTCTCTAGACATGCGAGAACTTCAGAGCGAATACTTATTGCTCTTAATTTCTGAATCTGAAATTGATAGACCTCGACGAAACCGTGTCAATCCCCGTGTTGTCAAAATAAAAATGTCCAAATTTAAACGAAAAAACTCCACCCATAAGTCCGAAATTAGAGATTTGAAAAAAGATTTAGAAATCCTTCCCCCAAAAGTGGCTTGACAATTTCATTCACGGGTATTGAATTTAAGCACGCCACAGGTGCGTGAGTTGAAAGTTTTTGTGGAGTATTGTGATCAAGACGTAAAAATTCAAATAAAAAGCTGCGGCTCAATACTAGATAGGTCAATTTTAGAGACACCAAAGCCAAAGGTAAGAAAAGTGGGAAAAGTAGGACGTTAATTGATATAGATAAAGTGCTGTTTTAAAGTAGATATTAAAGCATAAAAAACAGAACGTCAGAACGCAATGGAGCTATTTTGACAACAGAAAATAAAAAGAGAGTTTATTAGTTGTTCAGCAAATCCAAGTCAACTAAGATACCAGAGTCAAAGCAGTTGGAATGTGTAGGTCTTGCTGCTACCTCAGTAGTAGTGATATTCTAATCGTTCCGAGAGGTTGTGAGCAATTTTGGTATTTTAGCCTGACTAAGATCAAGTGTTTGAGTTTGTCAGCTAACCAATACGGGAGTAAAATGCAGATAACTTACAGCTACAAATTCATTCATCACACGAACCTAGTGATGACTAGTTACAAGTTAATTTTTTATTGTGTTTATACTCCTAATATTTATGATGTGGT